>NZ_CAMTTE010000001.1:2643852-2957636 GCF_947077775.1 Salinibacter pepae | reverse complement strand
CTTCCCGGCCACCGTCCATGCCCGATGATGACCTTACGCCCGATCTCCTGATCCGCGCCTACGCCAACGGCGTCTTTCCGATGGGGGACGACGACACCGGCATCGTGCGGTGGCACGCTCCGGACCCGCGGGCGCACCTTCCGCTCGATGCGTTCCACATCCCCCACAACCTTCGTCGGCGGGTGCGGCGGCGGGAGTTTTCGGTGACCGCCGATCGCGCCTTCACGTCCGTCATTGAGGCCTGTGCGGACCGTGCCCGCACCTGGATCACCCCGCGCATCATTCGGGTCTACACCGCCCTCCACGAGCGCGGGCACGCCCACAGCGTGGAATGCTGGCAGGACGGGGACCTGGCGGGCGGGCTCTACGGGGTGGGCCTCAAAGGGGCGTTCTTCGGCGAATCGATGTTCTACCGGGTCAGCAATGCCTCGAAGGTGGCACTCGTCCATCTCGTGCGGCAGCTGCGGGCGGGCGGCTTTACGCTGCTCGACACGCAGTACTCCACCGACCACCTCGAACGCTTTGGCGTAGCGACCGTCCCCCGGTCCACGTTCGAGCAAAAGCTCATCCGGGCACTCGACGTCACCCCCAACTGGTGGCCCCTCGCCGACGCCGACGCGGCGGCTCTCGACACCCCCGTGTCCGAGCTGTCCGCCGCGGCCCCCACCCCGCGCGGAAACGAGTCGCCCCCGAATGGGTGAAACCGGACGCGACGTGTCTACTCCAGCCCCGCCCGCCATGCCCGCACCTCTCCGAAGCCTGCTCGTCGCGCTGCCGGGGCTGCTCGTCGGCCTCTCCTTGCTGAGCGGCTGCCAGTCCAGCCCTGATGCCCCCACCGAAGCGGCCCCGTCTTCGCCATCTAGTGGGTCCCTGGCCCTGCCGGACAGCGTGCTCTCCCCGCCGGACACGACCGCCGATCGCTTCGGGGCGGCCCTGCAGACGGCCCTGTCGCACTCGGAGGCCACCGACTCAATCGGGCCGGTGGTGCAGGCCGTGGGACGTCACTTCCGCGGGCGTCCCTACCGCACCGGCACGCTCGACGCCCCCACGACCGAAACGCTCGTCGCTCGCTTCGATGGGTTCGACTGCGTGACGTTTGTCGAGACCGCCCTCGCCCTGGCCCGCGGCGCCCAGGCGTCCGACACAACGTACGCGGGCTTCGCACGACGCCTTGCGGAGCAGCGGTACCGCGAGGGCGGGCCGGTGGGCTACTGCGGGCGGCTGCACTACTTCACGGAGTGGATTGCCGACAACGCGGAGCGGGGCCATGTGCGGCGGCTGGGCGCGCAGCTGGAGGGGCGTCCCCTGCGCGATACGCTCGACTTCATGAGCGCCCACCGGTCGGCGTACAACCGATTCGCCACCGACGACAGCCTCTTTGCCTGCGTGCAGGAGATGGAAGCGCGCCTGCGGGCGCAACAGCGGCACGATCCGGTGCGGTACGTGCCGCAGGACTCGATCCGTGCCGTCTATGACCAGCTCCGGGCCGGGGACATCGTGGCGCTCGTTTCTTCGATCGACGGGCTCGACGTGGCCCACACCGGGCTCGTCTACGTCCCCCCCGGTAGCGGGCCGAACACGGCCGGCCTCCTGCACGCCTCTCTCACCGACGGCGTGACGGTTTCGCCCGATCTTCAACGGTACGTTCGGACGATCGATCGTCAGATTGGTATGGTGGTGGCGCGCCCTCGGCCCGTCCGGTGAGGGCCAGCCCGGGCCGCTGCTTTCGTCTCTTTTCCCCGTCATCGACCCCTCTCGACCGACCATGCAGGACATCGAGTGCCTCGGCGTGTACACCAGTGGCGGCGATGCCCCGGGCATGAACGCATGCCTCCGGGCCGTCGTCCGCACGGCCATCGCCAACGACATTGCGGTGATGGGCATCCGTCGCGGGTACGAGGGCATGATTGAGGCCGACTTCGTAGAGATGGAGCGGCGCTCGGTCTCCAACATCCTGCAGTCGGGCGGCACGATCCTCAAGAGTGCCCGGTCGGAGGCCTTTCGCACCGAGGAGGGACGCCGGGCGGCGGCCAACAGCCTCCGCGAGAACGGCATCGACGCCCTCGTGGCCATTGGGGGGGACGGCACGTTTCGGGGGGCCTCGAAGCTCTACGACGAACACGGGCTCGGGGTGGTGGGCTGCCCGGGAACCATCGACAACGACCTGTACGGCACCGACCAGACGATCGGGTACGACACGGCCCTCAACACGGCCATCGACAACATCGACCGCATCCGCGATACGGCCGACGCCCACAACCGGCTGTTCCTCGTGGAGGTGATGGGGCGGGACGCCGGGTTTATTGCCCTCAACTCCGGCATCGGGGGCGGAGCGGAACTGATCCTGATCCCCGAAACCATCACGGAGATGGACATGGTGAAGGAGCGCATCCTGTCCCTCATGACGGCCCAGCGGCGCTCCACCATCGTGGTCGTGGCCGAGGGGGACGAGCTGGGCGGGGCCCAGGGCATCGAGCGGGCGCTGCGGGACGACGCGGCCTTCTCGGACATCGAGCTCCGCTCCACCATTCTCGGCCATACGCAGCGGGGCGGCGCCCCGACGGCCAGCGACCGGGTTCTGGCGAGCCGCCTCGGCGTGGCCGCCGTCGAGTCCTTGATGGACGGCCACTCGGATGTGATGGTGGGCATGACCAACAACGAGATCAAGCTCACGCCCCTCCGCAACGTCTATGGCCGGCGCAAGTCGATCGACTACGACCTGCTGAAGCTGACGCAAATTTTAAGCTGACCGTGTGGCGGTGGGGCCCAAAATGCCCCGGACAGGGCTCAGTAGGCGCCAGGCGTGGTCGTCGCGTCGCTCTCGTACTCCATTGGCACAGAGACGAAATATGAGGACCAGGTAGAGATGCCTGCGAGACGTTCCTGAGCAGCAGACATTGGCTCGGGTGTACGTCGGACCCTTTTCCCAGCCCATGCTGTTCCTTAACCGGGGCATTCGTCCCTGTCAAAACGAATGCGCCAGAAGGACGGATTGCTCAGTCGGGCGCGCTCCCGTTGTTGTTCACAGTGTTGTTTTCACAGTCCCCACCTTGATGCCGGACCCCTCTTATCCCCCCATCGGCGAGGCCGACGGCAAGGCAGAGGCCGTGGAGTCTATGTTCGACGCCGTGGCCCCCCGCTACGACCTTCTAAACCGGGTCCTCAGTGCTGGCATTGACCGGTACTGGCGGTCCCGGGCCGTCCGGACGCTGCGGGCCGAGCAGCCGCGGCGGGTGCTGGACGTGGCGACCGGCACCGCCGACCTGGCCCTCAAGGTCCAGCGCGCCCTTCATCCCCGCGAGACCATCGGCATCGACCTCTCCGCCAAAATGCTGGCCCGGGGGCGGGAGAAGATTCAGCAGGCGGGCCTTGCCGCCCGAATTGCGCTCCAGAAGGCAGACGCCGCCGCCCTGCCGTTCGACGACGGCGCATTCGACGCGGCCTTCGTGGCGTTTGGGGTGCGCAACTTCGAGGACCTCGACGCCGGCCTCGGCGACATTCGACGGGTCCTGCGGCCGGGCGCCCCCCTCGTCGTCCTGGAGTTTAGCACGCCCCGCACGACGCCCGTCAAGCAGCTCTACGCGTGGTACAGCCGCCACGTCCTGCCCCGCGTCGGCGGCCTGCTGAGCCCCGACCAGGGGGCCTACGAGTACCTGCCCAGTTCGGTCGCGGCATTTCCGGACGGGGTGGACTTTCTTCGGCGGATGGAGGGGACCGGCTTCGTCGACCTAACGTGGACGCCCCTCACGTTCGGCATCGCCTCCCTCTACACGGGTCGGGTGCGATGAAGCACAACGACGCCTGCGTGATGAGATGGACACGATCGAGCTCACTCTCACCATTCCGCCCGTGGAGCACGCCCCGTTTCTGGCGGAGCTGGAAGAGCCCGCCACCGGCTTCGTGCAGACCGACACCGAACTCCGCGCCTACGTGCCGGCCGATCGCTGGGCCGCCGTCGATCAGAAGCAGTTGAAAGCCCGCCTGGCCGCCGACGGGCACCCCGATGCGCTGTCGATTCGGCCCCTGGAACCGAAGAACTGGAACGCCGTCTGGGAGGATACCCTCTCGCCCGTGCGGGCCGGGCCGTTCCTCGTCTGCCCCACCTCGGTGGCCCCTCCGTCCGGCCGGGACGACGCCACGGTGCTCCGCATCGATCCCGAAATGAGTTTCGGCACGGGACACCACGCGACCACGCGACTGGCCCTGCGGCTTTTGGCCGAGGCCCTCGCCCCCGGCGATCGCGTGCTCGACGTGGGCACCGGGACCGGCGTGCTCGCGATCGCGGCCTGCCGCCTCGGTGCCGACGCGGCACGGGGGGTGGACACCAACCCCGACGCGGTGCGCAACGCCCGCGAGAACGTACGCCGGAATGAGGAGACCGACTGTGTCACCGTACAGGAAGGGTCGGTGGACGTCGCACCGGGCACCCGGTACGACCTCGTGGCCGCAAACATCACGCGACGCGTCCTGCTGGAGTTGATGCCGGCCCTCGTCGCCCGCCTCGCCCCGGGCGCCGCCCTTCTTCTCTCCGGCCTCCTTCGGCCACAGCGCGACGACATCCGCGATGCGGCTGCGTCCCACGGCCTTGCCCTCGACGCAGAGGCTGCGGAGGAGGGATGGTGGGCCGGTCGATTCGCTCGCTCCCCATCCCCCTGACGCCCCATGCGCCTCGCCACCATCGACATCGGCACGAACACGGCTCAGCTCCTCGTTGCTGAACAGGGCGAAACCGGGCTGCGCCGCCTCCACACGGCCGAGCGGTTCGTGCGGCTCGGGGAGGGGATGGATGCCCGGGGCCGCATTGGCCGGGAGGCGCAGGGGCGCCTCCTCGATGCACTGCGCGACCACCTCCAGGAGGCCCGGACGTACGACGTGGATCGGGTCTCGGCCGCCGGCACGAGTGCCCTCCGCGACGCGGCGAACCGGGCCGCCGTTCTCGCGTCGGTGCGGGACGCCCTGGGGCTGTCCGTCGATCTTCTCTCCGGCACCGAGGAGGCGACGTGGAGCTTTGCGGCGGCCCGCGCGGCGTTCGACGACCGTTCGGGCGCATGCCTGGTCGTTGACGTGGGCGGCGGGTCCACGGAACTCATCGCCGGCACGGCCCCAGCCCAAACGCGCTCGTCGCCCGCCAACGCCATCCGGGATCACGCCAGCCTCGACGTCGGGTGCGTGCGCCTGACCGAGCGCTGCTTCGCGTCGCAGCCCCCGTCCCCCGGTGCCGTTGAGACGGCCGCGCAGGTCGTCGACGAGGCCCTTGCGGCCCGCGCGCCGGCGGTCGGGGATGCCCCCATGCTCATCGGGACGGCCGGCACCGCCGCCGCCCTGGCGCTCGTCCACGCGGGCCCCGCCAGCACCTGGGACGCCCTGCACGGCAGCGGCTTCGTGCTCTCTCGGGAGGACGTCCGCGACTGGCGCGAGCGCCTCCTCGGTCGGTCCGTCGACGGCATCCTTGAGCTGCACCCGGAGGCGATGGCAGGGCGGGCCGACGTGTTTCCGATGGGCGTGATCCTTCTCGACCGCGTTCTGGCCCACTACGACCTGGATGATCTTCGCGTGAGCCCCTACGAACTGCGGCACGGCCTGACCCTCCGCCTTCTGGCCTCGGCGCCGGCCTCCCCGTCCTAATCAGTGCCCCCCCGAGTGCCGCCCATCCGGGCCCGCCGGGCCCTGTTCCCTGTCAGTTTTCCCCCTGCCGTTCCGGGTGCCTTCACGTTTCCGATCGCCCCCTCCTTCTAGAGGCTGCAGCCCCGGCAACCCGGCGTTGCGGGACGCGGGAATTCGGCGGAAATCTCCGCCGCTGAGAGGAACATCCACCCGCTCCTGTGGTGGAGTGTATCGCTTCAGCATTCTGCCGCACCGGCTCTTTTGCTTCCATGTCCGTCCCCCGCGAAGACGTTCTGGATGTCCTCCGACAGATCAAGCATCCAAAGGAGGAAAAGGACATTATCCGGCTCGACATGGTGAAGGACCTCACGATCGAGGACGGGCACGTCTCATTCACCGTCGTCGTAAAGGACCCGGACGGGTCCTTCGCCAGCCAGGTCGAAGAGGCCTGCCGGCGCCTGCTGCACGAAGAAGTGAGCCGTGAACTGACGGTGGACGTGGAGGTGGACAGCGAGATGATTCCGCTGGGAGACGACGTGATGGTGGGCGATCAGGGGGGCGAGAAGCAGCAGACGAGCGGCGAGGACGGCGTGCAGAACACCATTGCCGTAGCCAGCGGCAAGGGCGGGGTGGGCAAGAGCACCGTCGCCGTCAACCTGGCGATGTCCCTCTCCGAGCAGGGCTACGAGGTGGCGCTCGTGGACACCGACATCTACGGCCCCTCGATTCCAAAGATGATGGGGATGGAAGGCGAAAAGCCGCGCGTCAACGACGAGCGCAAGATGGTGCCGCTGGAGAAGCACGGCGTCAAAACCCTGTCGATGGGCTTCATGGTCGACCCCGATCAGGCGGTCGTCTGGCGCGGGCCGATGGTCACGAAGGCCGTGCGCCAGTTTCTCGGCGACGTGGACTGGGGCGACATCGAGTACATGATCCTCGACCTCCCCCCCGGCACCGGCGACGTCCAGCTCACCATCGTCCAGACCATCCCTCTCACCGGGGCCGTCATCGTCTCGACGCCGCAGGACCTCGCCCTCGCCGACGCGCGGAAGGGCAAGGCCATGTTCGACAACGTAAACGTGCCCGTCGTGGGCATGGTCGAGAACATGGCCTACTTCTCGCCCCCCGATCAGCCGGACCGCAAATACTACCTCTTCGGCCGGGCGGGCGCCCAGGAGCTGGCCCAGGAGCTCGACGTGCCGTTTCTCGGGGAGGTGCCGATTCAGCAGGAGATCCGCAAGAGCAGCGACCAGGGCACCCCCATCGTGCGGTCCGCCCCGGACAGCGCCTCGACCCAGGCGTTTGCCGAGATCGCCGATCAGCTCACCGAGCAGGTTGCCCTCCGCAACGCCGAGGACGACCCGACGCAGAAGATCGAGATCCTCTACGAATAAGGGCCGCCCGGCTGCCGGCCCGGAACGACACCGAACAGGGCCGCGCCCCGCACATGTTGCGAACGCGCCCGCGTCCCGTCCGTTAGGGACTGAAGAAGTACGATGTCCGGGTTCACGCCGCCTCACGCAATCGCCTCGACGCCTTATGTCCGACGACGTGCCTTCCTCCCCCGACACCGAAGACGGGTCGTCCCCACACATCGACCCGGAACTGCGCGACAACATCGAGGAGGCCCTCGACACGATCCGCCCCTACCTCATGGCGGACGGCGGGTCGGTCCGGCTGCTGAACGTGACCGCCGACTATGTCGTGGAGCTCGAGCTGCTGGGGGCCTGTGGGTCGTGCCCCATGAGCACCATGACGCTGCGCGCGGGCATCGAGCAGGCCCTCAAGCGGTCGGTCCCGAAAATAAAGCGGGTCGAGGCGGTCAACGCCGCGGCGGCCGCATAGGCCGCTGTACCCTCTGCGCCATCTGCTTTCGTCGTGCGCCCCAGTCGACGCCTTCTCTGCCGATCCTGGGGGATCAAAACTGCACCTCCATCCCCAGGCGAACGGTGACATAGCGGGTCGAAGTCCCCGTCTGAAGATCCGAGCCGTCCGTGTCGACGACGACGTACCGCGGCTCGAAAAAGACCCCGTAGGTCTCATCGACCCGAAAGTTAGACCCGACCGCGAGGTGAAAGCCCCTTCCTCTCGTGGACCGCTCCGGAAGTAGATTGTCCCCCTGGCGCACCTGTGCCTCCGCGAGCTCGGTCCGGTACAGCCCGATGCCCCCCGCCACGTACGGATGGGCATCGCTCTGATTCTTGAGGGTGTAGCGCAACCCGACGGTCCCGTTTATGAGGTTCAGCGCACCGCCCTCCACCGACGTCCCGACCGGTAGGTTGTCGTCCAGAAGCGCGACGTTGTCGCTGTTCAGGGTAAACCGGTCGTAGCTCCCCTGCAGGACGACCTCCAACCCATCGTACACCTCGAGCCCTGCCCCAAGCCCCAGGTCCACCCCGGAGTTCAAGACATTGTTCAGGCCTTCGGGCGACTGAAAGAACGCCGCCCCTACATTTCCGCGGACGGAGACCGCCGGCTGCGCCGACACGCGCGTGCTTAGAACAAGGCCGAAGAAGACGAGAAGCGCAGCGGTCCGTCGCATAAAGCGAAAAGTCGAGTCCAGGGAAGGCCCTTCGAAGCGTCGAATGGACGTGCTCAGGCAGTCCGGGCCAGCTAGCGGCGAGGCATTCGTCGCCCCCCGCTCCGCCGTGCCCGAGGATCATTCGCTTTGCACAACCTTCTAACAAGGCCGTCCTCACTGGGATCCCGCCCCTACTCGTTCGACGACGCGGGGCCCTGCTGCATGTGAAGGGTGGGGCGGAGGGCCTTCAGACGAGACGTCGCGTACCGGCGCAGCTCAGGAAGGGCCCCCTCGTGTGCCCGGAGAAACCGGCGGTAGTAGCGGGCCGCCGGCGTCTTGTCCCGGTAGTGCTCGTCGTAGACCGTCGCGAGGCGGAAGTAGAGGGCCGTCCGCTCCGGTCGGAGATGAAGCGCCGTCTGGTAGGCGTCAATCGCGGCGGAGACGTCCCCGCGCCGACTGTGCACGGCCCCGTGGTGCTCCAGGGCTTTCGTGATCGGCCCGCGCGCCTCCTGGTCGATGGTCCTCTGAAGGTACGTGCTCGCCCGGCGCAGGCTGTCGAGCCGCAGGTACGTAACGCCCAGATAGAGGGTCGTACGGGCGTGACTGGAGTCGCGCCGCAGGGACTGCCGCAGGAACGGGAGGGCTCGGGCATACTGCTGGCGGCGCACGTCGACGAGCCCAATCCGTCGGTACACCGTCGCCGACGAGTCGCCCGCGGCCAGCGTGCGGACGTACGCGCGACGCGCCCTCTTGAGATTCTCTCGTTCGAACGCGAGGTCGGCCCGACGGCGCCACAGGCGGGGATCCCCCGACTGGTGGGTCAGGGTGGTGTCCACCACGCGCAGTCCAGCAGGAGCCAAAGAAAATCGGGAAGGATCGACGTGGCGGCAGGTGCCTCTACTTTATTACTACTTCTGTAGTAGTAATCGGACGCAAAATTTCCAACCGTGCTCTTTCAGAGGCGGATCGCTGAGCGGCGGGGCACGTGCGAGGCAGTCCCTTCGTCGCATTGCTTCCCTGCACGTGTTCTGGTCTTTCTCTCATGCCCGACGCCGACCCGACGCCCGTCGTCACCGTGTTTCTCCGACACCGAGGCGAAGTGTTGCTGCTTCGCCGCAGCGAAGAGGTAGGCTCGTACCCCGGTCGGTGGGGCGCCGTTGCCGGGCACGTCGAGGACGGCGATCCCACGGCGTCCGCACTGCGGGAGGTGGAGGAGGAGACCGGCCTGCGTGGTGCCGACGTGCATCCCCGGCGGCAGGGCTCGGCGTTCACGGTCGAGGACGACGACCACGGGGCGCACTGGCGGGTGCACCCGTTCCTCTTCGACGTCGACAGCCGGTCGATCCAGACGAACTGGGAGACCGAGGAGGTCGAGTGGGCCTCCCCCACCGTACTGTTGCGGCGCGACACGGTGCCGGACCTGTGGACCTCGTACCGCCGCGTGGCGCCGTCCATCCTCGGCCTCGCAAACGACACGACGCACGGGTCGGCCGACCTCTCCATTCGGGCCCTGGAGGTCCTCCGCGACCGGGCCGGCATGCTCGCCCATTCCGAGGCCGCCACAATTGAGGATGCCCGGGGGCGCCTAATCGGCACCGCGCATCGCCTGCTGGAGGCCCGCCCGTCGATGGCGGCGCTGGTGAACCGGCTGCACCACGCCATGCACGCGAGCGGTCCGGAGCTCCTTCCTGATGCCGTCGAAACCAACGCCCACGAGGCCATCCAGAACGCCCTGGCGGCCGACGCGGCGGCGGCCGAGACCGCGGCCGCGCAAACAAGCGGGACCCACGTGCTCACCCTGTCCCGCTCCGGCAC
The DNA here is from genome assembly GCF_947077775.1 of Salinibacter pepae. NCBI lineage: Bacteria > Pseudomonadati > Rhodothermota > Rhodothermia > Rhodothermales > Salinibacteraceae > Salinibacter > Salinibacter pepae. Next base: position 2,947,696 of record NZ_CAMTTE010000001.1, on the reverse strand, counting down.
CGTGTTGTCGGCCCTGCAGGCGGCCGACCCGTCGCCCACTGTCAGCGTGGCCGTCTCGGCGCCCGGAGACGAGGGCGTGGCCGTCGCCGAGCGCCTCACCGAAGCGGGCCTCGACGTGACGCTCCTCCCCGACGCCGCCGTCGCGCGTCGCCTGCAGGGGGGCAGCGTCGACGCCGTGCTCGTGGGGGCGGACACGGTGCAGCCTTCGGGGGCGGTGGTCAATAAGGCCGGAACGTACGGGGCCGCCCTCGCGGCGCGTCGGGCCGATGTGCCGGTGTACGCCGCGTGCGCCGTCGACAAGATCGCAGTGGACGACGGTGCGTCCGGCGAGTCCGCCGCGGACCGGGCCGTGTACGACGGCTCTCGGGACGTGGAGGTATGGGCCCCTCGGTTTGACACCACTCCCGCCGCCCTCGTCACCGGGGGCCTGCTTACCGATCGGGGCAGGCTGACGACCGACGCGATCGACACCGTAACGGAGGAGCTCACCGAACTCCGCGCCTGGACCTGACGGCCGGGCCTGGGGGCCGTCCCGTCTGTAACCCGGTACTTCTCAGCCCCTCTTCACGAACTGATCCCCCGTTGGCTCGTTGACTCAGTCCCTGTTCTTTTCTACCCTACAGGAGGAATACAAAAAGGAGACCGCGCGCCCCGCATTGCCCGGTGGTCTAATGGCAGGACAGCGGCCTTTGGAGCCGTTAGTGGTGGTTCGAATCCACCCCGGGCAACCAGCTCTCTATCCCCCTGACCGCTGCCGCCCCGGTGCCCCGTCCACTCATGCGTGCGTCGAGCAATGAACACCGCGTCGCCATCTTCGGGGGCCGCTCCAACCCGGCCCTCGCCAACAAGATTGCCGAAGCCTACGGCACGACCCTCGGGGACCTCAGCATCCGCGACTTTGCGGACGGCGAGATCTACGTGCGGTTCGAGGAGTCCATTCGGGGAGCGGATCTGTTTATCATTCAGAGCACCCATCCGAAGGCGGACAACTGGATGGAGCTGCTCCTCCTGATCGACGCCGCCAAGCGGGCCTCGGCCGAACGCGTCACGGCCGTAATCCCCTACTTTGGCTACGCCCGACAGGAGCGCAAGGACCAGCCGCGCGTCTCCATCGCGGCGAAGCTCATGGCCAACATGCTCACCTCCGCCGGCGTGGATCGCATCCTGACCATGGAGCTTCACGCCGCCCAGATCCAGGGCTTTTTCGACGTCCCGGTGGACCACCTGTACGGCTCCACCGTGCTGACCGACCACGTTCGCCAGTTCGACCTCGACGACTTCGTCGTGCTGGCCCCGGACGTGGGCGGCCTCAAGATGGCCCGCGCTTACGCCCAGCGCCTGGGCGTGGACCTGGCCCTCATCGACAAGCGCCGCCCCCGTCAAAACGAAGCACGGGTGATGAACGTGATCGGGGACGTGGAGGGCAAGGACGTCCTCATCATCGACGACATCGTCGATACGGCCGGCACCCTGACCCGCGCCGCGAAGGCGCTCAAGGACCACGGCGCCCTGAAAATCATGGCGGCCTGCACGCACGGCCTCCTCTCCGGCCCGGCCTACGACCGCATCGAGGACTCCCCCCTTGAGCGACTCATGATCACCGACACGGTGCCCCTCAAGCGCCCGTCCGACTGCATCGAGGTGGTAAGCGTGTCAAACCTGTTCGCCAAGGCCATCCGCCACATTTACACCGACCGGTCGGTCTCCACGCTCTTTACCGACTAGCAGGGCCCGCTCTCCCGTGCGGCAGGAACCAGGGGGGGGGCTGGGGCGAGGCGCCCGGGCGGCCCGGATGGGCCCCACCAGCCCGTCGGCGTCTATTTTGCTTGAATCGATCCCGCCCCCCTGGAACCAAACGGAGGGGTGGACTTAGCATGCATTCTGCATAGAGAGGCGATCGGTCATCTGCCCCGGTTGCTGTCACCCTTTTCACCGGACCGTCTTCCCGTCATGGACGCCCCCGTCATCGAAGCCCAGCCGCGCGAGACCGGCTCGAAGGCCGCCCGCGAAATCCGCAACAACGACCGCGTCCCGTGCGTGCTGTACGGGCGCACCGTGGAGTCGACCCCGCTGCAGATTCCGATCGCCGCCCTCAACAAGCTGATCTACCGGCGCTCGGCCCCGGTGGCTGAGGTCGAGATGAACGGGGACACGTGGAACTGCATCCTGAAGGACTACGACCTGCACCCGCTCACGGACCGGCCCCTGCACGCCGACTTTCAGGCGCTCGAAGAGGGCGACGAGGTTACGCTGACGGTGCCGCTGAACTACACCGGGATTCCGGTGGGCCAGCAGAACGGCGGCGACACGCAGCAGATCGCCCGTGAGCTCACGATCTCGGTGCTGCCCGAAAACATTCCCGCCCAGATCGAGGTCGACATCGGCGAGCTCGTCATCGGCGACTCGCTGCACGTCTACGACCTCGAGACCGACTACGAGATCAAAACGTCGAGGGACCAGACGCTCGTCACGGTGGTGGCGCCGCAGATCGAGACCGCCCCCACGACCGAGGCCGAAGAGGAAGAGGGGGAGCTCACAGAGGAGGAGATTGCCGAAGAGGGCGAGGCCGTCGACACGGAAGAGGGCGAGCCCGCCGAGGGCGAGGAGGCAGCCGGCGAGGGCGGCGCGGACGAGGAGTATCAGTAAGCACAGCCGGCCGCGCGCCGACGCCCCTCCATTTTACCCCCAGAAGGGCGGCCGACCCCGGTCGCCCTTTTCTATGTCTCCCCCCACTCCTTGAGACCGCATGTCCACCCCCTCCCTGCTCGCCATTGGCCTCGGCAACCCGGGCGCCGAGTACGAAGACACGCGCCACAACGTCGGCCATCAGGTCATCGACGGGCTCTCCGGACGCCTCGACATCTCGCTCCAGCACCAGTCCGACGCGCTCGTCGGCTGGGGGCGGTACGTCGATCAGAAGATCGGGCTGGCCGTGCCGCTCACCTACATGAACCGGAGCGGCGACGCCGTCGCGGGCCTTCGGGACCACTACGACCTTCCAATCGACCGGCTGCTCGTCATCGTCGACGACCTGCACCTTCCCGTCGGCACCATTCGGCTCCGCCCGTCGGGCAGCAGCGGGGGGCACAACGGCCTCGCCCACGTGGCCCAGCGGCTCGGCACCACCGAATTCTCCCGCCTCCGCGTCGGCATCGGTGACGACTTTCCCGACGGCCGCCAGTCCGACTACGTCCTCTCCCCCTTCACCGACGAGCAGCGGCCGGCGGCCCGGTCGGCCCGTGAGGACGCCGAGGACGCCGTCCTCACGATGGCCCGGGACGACATCGACGCGGCGATGAACCGCTTCAACTGACGCGCCTCCGCCGGCGTGGGCCTCAAACAAAATCCCCCGACCGGAACGCCCAGCCGGGGGGACAGGAAGACACAGAATGTGAGGACGCGCTAGCCCAGCAGGTAGGCGAAGAGGGGCAGGAAGATGACCGCCACCTTGCCCATCAGCTTGATGAGCACGTTGAGCGAGGGCCCTGCCGTGTCCTTCAGCGGGTCGCCCACGGTGTCGCCCACCACGGAGGCCTTGTGCGCCTCGCCCCCCTTGCCGCCGTGCACGCCGGACTCGATGTACTTCTTGGCGTTGTCCCAGGCGCCCCCGGCGTTCGACATGAAGATGGCCGTCAGGAAGCCGCTCATCAGCACGCCGGCGAGCAGGCCCGCCAGCGCCTCGACCCCGAGGCCCGGCAGGGCGCCCACCACGACCGGCGCCACCAGCACCACGACGCCGGGCAGCATCATCTCGCGCAGCGCCGCGCCCGTCGTGATGTCCACGCACCGGGCGTAGTCCGGCTTCGTGTCCCCGCTGCGCACGCCGTCGATCTCGTCGAACTGGCGCCGCACCTCGTTGACGACGGCCGCCCCGCCGCGGCTGATGGCGTGGATGCCGACCGAGGAGAGGTAGAACGTCAGCATGGCGCCCAGCAGCAGGCCCACCAGGACGGCGGGGTTCATGAGGTTGACGCCCGCCTCCAGCGACAGCAGGTTCTGCGCCGCCGCCTCCGAGAAGTAGGTCGCCAGCCACGCGAGCGCCGCCAGCGCCGCGGAGCCGATGGCGAAGCCCTTCCCGATCGCGGCGGTCGTGTTGCCGGCCGAGTCGAGCGCCTCACAGCGCTCCCGCACGTCCTGGCCGAGGTTGGCCATCTCGGAGATGCCCTGCGCGTTGTCGGTGATCGGCCCGTAGGCGTCGGTCGACAGCACCACGCCGAGCGTGAGCAGCATGCCGAGCGCAGCCAGCGCGATGCCGAAGAGGCCGCCCAGGTAGTACGCCAGCAGGGTCGCGACGGACACCGCCAGGGCGGGCACCACCGTGCTCAACATGCCGGTGCCGAGCCCCTCAATAATGGTCGTTGCGGCCCCCGTCTCGGCCGACTCCGCAATCTGCTTTACCGGCGCGTACTCGGAGGTGTAGTACTCGGTCGCCTTCCCGATCACGACGCCCGTGATGAGGCCGGACAGGATGGTCAGGAAGAGGGCCCAGCGCACGTCCATCGAGGCCGTTGCGTCGTCGATCACCGCCGCGGCCGACTCCCCGGCCGGCACGAGCCAGAAGATAAGCCCCAGGGCCAGGAGGCTCGTCAGCACGTTGGCAACCGTGGTGCCCCGGTTCAGCGCCGACCGGGCGTTGGCCGCCTGCTGCTCGTAGGAGACGTCGGTCCCCTCCCCCGCGTTCACGAAGAAGTACCCGATGATGGACGACACGATGCCGAGCACCCCGAAGAGGAAGGCAATCATGAGCCCCAGGTCCTCGAACCCGAGGTTGGGAAAGGCCGCCGCGAAGTCCACCTCCGCGCCGAGGAACATGGTCGCCGCCACCGCCGAGACGTACGACTCGTAGAGGTCCGAGCCCATGCCGGCCACGTCGCCCACGTTGTCGCCCACGTTGTCGGCGATGACGCCGGGGTTGCGGGGGTCGTCTTCCGGAATGCCGGCCTCCACCTTCCCCACCACGTCGGCCCCCACGTCGGCGGACTTGGTGTAGATGCCGCCCCCCACCCGCAGAAACAGCGCCACGCAGGAGGACCCGAAGGCGTAGCCGAGCCAGGCGTGACTGTGCTCCGGAAACAGGGCGTAGATGACGGCCAGGCCCAGCAGCCCGAGCCCCACCACCGAGAAGCCCATCGTGGAGCCGCCCGAGTAGGCGATGTTCAGCGCCTTGGCGAAGCTGGTCTGCGCGGCGTGGGCCGTGCGCCCGTTGGACTTGGTCGCGATCCACATGCCGATCCAGCCGGCCAGCCCCGAGGCCACCGTCCCGACGAGAAACCCGATGGTCGTCGGAAGCCCGGTCTCCGGCATGGAGTACAACACGACCGCCACGACGACGGCGAAGATGGCGAGGTACCGGAACTCACGGGTCATGAACGTTTTCGCCCCGGCCTGAATGTCTCGGGACAATTCCTGCACGCGCTCGTTGCCGGCGTCCTGGCGGAGGATGTACCGGACGAGGTAAAAGGCGAAGGCGAGCGCAAGGAGCGAGGCGATGCCCGCAACGAGCGGGGCGTTGGCGACGACAAGCTGCTTCACGACAGAAGAGAGACTGTGATCGGTTCTCAAACGAGACGGAAAGACGGGCTTCTGGATTAGAAGCCCCGTGACGGGCGCGGAGGCGCAGCGGCCCCGGCTCAAAGGCGTTGGCAATTCTGCGCTGTGCGAAGGTTCTTTAGGATCTTTGCTGGCGACGAAGAACGCAACCGCCAGCCCTGATTCTTCCGTTTTTTGCCATCGTTTCTTGCCGCGCCCTCCGATTTTCCACATGCGCCAGAACCGTCCCACTATTTGATTCGTGGGCGTCATTCCCTACATTGGAAGTCCTTCCACACGGCGTCTCCCCGGACCGCCACCACGCATTCTCACTGCACGGCACACGACCGAAATCATGGCACAAGTTGACGTTGAAATGCCCAAGATGGGCGAGAGCATTACCGAAGGCACCGTCATTGCCTGGCACAAGCAGCCCGGCGACGAGGTGGAGCAGGACGAGATTCTGCTCGAAATCGGGACCGACAAGGTCGATACGGAAGTGCCCTCCCCCAAGGGCGGCGTGCTGACGGAGACGCTCGTCGAGGAGGGCGACACGGTGGAGGTGGGCACCATCATCGCAACGCTAGACACCGAAGCAGCAGCTGCGGAGGTGGACGCCGACGAGGCCCCCCCCGCCGAGGCCCCGGCCGACGACGACGCGGCCGCGGACGAGGCGGCGGACAACGCCTCCGATGCGGACGCCGAGGAGGATGCGGATGAGGAGGCGACGCCCCCAGAGACGGATTCAGAAGAGGCTGCGTCTCCGGCCCCCTCCGGCGATGAGGTGGAGGTCGTGATGCCCAAGATGGGCGAGAGCATTACCGAGGGCACCGTCGTCGCCTGGTACAAAGACATCGGCGAGGCGGTCGCCATCGACGAGACCATTCTGGAGATTGGCACCGACAAGGTGGACACGGAGGTGCCCTCCCCCGCCGAGGGCGTGCTCACCGAGAAGCTCGTCGAGGAGGGCGAAACCGTCGAGGTGGGCACGGTCGTGGCCCTCCTGGCCTCGGAGGCGGAGGCCGGGTCGGTGGAGCCCCCCGCGTCCGACGAGCCCGACGCCACGCAGGAGACGGCCCCCGAGGCCGACGAGGCGGAGCTGCCCTCTACGCCCCCCTCCGGCGACGGGGCGGTGCCCGACGCCGACGAGCCGCAGCGCGCCCCCGAAGAAACGATTACGCGCCGCGGCGACGACGGGCGCTTCTACTCGCCCCTCGTGCGCTCGATCGCGAAGGAGGAAGGGCTTCGCATGAGCGAACTGGAATCGCTGGACGGCTCCGGCCGGGGCGGTCGCGTGACGAAGGAGGACGTGCTCGCCTACCTCGACGAACGCGAGCAGGCGCCCGCGGCGACTACACGGTCGGCGAAGGCCCGAGCGACGAGGAGCTGCGCCAGCAGTACGGCGACCGCATCGAGGTCCAGCCCATGGACCGGATGCGCAAGATGACCGCCGAGCACATGGTGCGGTCGAAGGCCACGTCCGCCCACGTCACCTCGTTCGCCGAGGCCGACGTGACGGGCCTCGTCCAGCTCCGGGAGGCCACCAAAGAGGCTTTTCTGGAGCGTGAGGGCGTAAAGCTCACCTACACGCCCTTCTTCGTGAAGGCCGCGGTGGAGGCGCTCCGCGAACATCCCCTGCTCAACGCGAGCGTGGAGGGCGACAAGATTGTCATCAAGCACGACTTCCACGTCGGCATCGCCGTGGCCATTGGCAACAAGGGCCTCCTCGCCCCAGTCATTCGCAGCGCGGGGGACTACAACGTGTCGGGGCTGGCCCGCAAGGCGGCAAACGTGGCCGACCGCGCCCGCAACAAGGAGCTCCAGCCCGATGAGCTGCAGGGCGGCACCTTCACGGTCACCAACATCGGCTCACTCGGCTCCCTGATGGGCACGCCCATCATCAACCAGCCGCAAGTGGGCATCCTCGCCACCGGGGCCATTCAGAAGCGGCCGGTCGTCGTGGAAAACGACGGCCTCGGCGACGCCATCTCCGTCCGCCACATGATGTACCTTTCCCTCAGCTACGATCACCGCATCATCGACGGGGCCATGGGGTCCAGCTTCCTGCAGCGCGTCGTGACGGAGCTGGAGTCCTTTTCCGCGGACGCGGACCTGTTCTAACCCCGACGCCCCCCGCCCCACTCAGATCGGTCGCGGGGCCCCGTCCCTGTAGCCTGCCGTGCGAGGACGCCGGCCCCATTGTCGGATGGCCCCACATCGAGTGGGAGCGGCGGTACGGGAGCCAGAAGGTCGGCCCCGCCCCTACACGCCCCACAGCAGCCAGATGCCCCCGCAGGTCACGAAGGCGAGCAGCACCTGGAGCGGCGCCCCCATCCGTAGGAAATCGGTAAAGCGGTACCCGCCCGGCCCGTACACCATCAGGTTCGTCTGGTAGCCGATGGGCGTGAGCAGGGCCCCGCTCGCGGCGAACGTGACGGCCAGGACGAACGAGAACGGGTCCGCCCCGGTCAGCTGGGCCGCCTCCACGGCCATCGGAATCATGAGGATGACGCTGGCATTGTTGCTGATGAGTTGGGTGACGAGGCTGGTGAAGACGTAGAAGACGAGCAGGAGCGCGACGGCGGGGATTCCCTCCGACACCGCCGTCACCCCGTGGGCCAGGTATGCCGCGGTGCCGGACCGCTCCATGGCCATCCCCAGCGGAATGAGGCCCGCCAGGAGCACGATCACGCTCCAGTCCACCGCTTCGTACACCTCGGTGGGCCGCACGCAGCCGGTGGCCACCATGGCCACGACCCCGCCCAGGGCCGAAACGAGGATCGGCATCACCTCCAGCGCCGCAAGCCCGACTACCCCTCCCACGATGCCGAGGGCAAGCGGGAGCTTTTCGCTCCGAAAGGACGTCTCCTCGTCGTCCTGCACGACCACGAAGGTCCGGTTCCGCTCGAATTGTTCAACGGCGGGGGCCGACGCCTGGACCAGCAGCGTGTCGCCCCCGCGCAGCGGCATCGCGTCAATTTCGTCGTAGAGCAACTTTCCAGAGCGCCGCAGGGCCAGCACCAAGGCGTCGTACCGCTGCGCGAACTGAATGGAGCGGAGCGTCTCTCCAATGATCGGGTTGTCGGACAAGAGGACAATCTCGATGAGCACCTCCTTCTCCTGCTCAATCTCGACGTCCTTCTGTGTAATCTTCGTGTGCACCACCGGCTCCAGCTTCTGGGTTTGCATCAGCTCCACTAGCGAATCGCGGCTCGTTCGCAGCAGAAGCACGTCGCCCGCGCGAAACTGCTTGGGCCCGAGCGGAGCGGCGAACGCCTCTCCGTCGCGGCGCATCTGCACGACGTCGATGTCCAGGTCCAGCGCGGTCAGCGCCTGCCGGACCGCCACCCCGACGAGGGGGGAGGCCTCAGTCACCACGACCTCGGTCAGGTAGCCGCTCATCTCAAACTCGTCGGTCAGGTCCTCTTCCGGCTTGATGCGCTCCGGCAGCAGCCGGTGCCCCACCGCCATCAGGTACCCGACGCCCGTCGTCAGCACGAGCGCCCCCAGCGCCGTAAACTCGAACATCGAAAACGGGTGTCCGATCAGGCGCGCGCTGACGTCGCTCGCCAGGATGGAGGTGGAGGTCCCAATCACCGTAAGCATTCCCCCCAGCATCGACGCGAACGAAATCGGCATCAGCAGCTTCGACGGCGACATCTTCGTCTTGCGTGCAATGTTGATCGCCATCGGAATCATCATCGCCACCACGGGGGTGTTGTTGATGACGCCCGCCGTGGTGCCGGAAAGCCCCACCAGCGCCCCGTACTGCCTGTAGAAGCTCCCCTTCGCCCAGTCCACGATCCAATTCCCGATCCGCCGAAGCACCCCGGTCCGCCGGACGCCCTCACTGAGCACGAACATCGCCAGCACCGTGATGGTGGCCGGGCTCGCGAAGCCCGACACGCCATCCGTCGGCCCCACGCCCGTCCACGGCTCCAGCAGCACCACCGCCACGATGACCCCAAGGGCGGTCATGTCGATCGGGATGACCTCCGTGATGAACAGGACAAGCACGACGGCGATGAGCCCCAACACGACGAACATGTCGAGGGTAAAGACGGGCGCCGTTTGGGCCAAAAGAAGCGAAGCCACGGGTGGAGAGGCTGGAGCGAGGCGAAGGACGAGGAATGGGTACGCACATGGTGAAGAGCCGGCCTCGGAGACACAACCACCAGGGCCACGCCGCCCGAAATCCTTCCGATCTTATGGAAATGTCGGGGCGTGCACTCGGCCGGCTCGGCGGCATCGTACGGCTGCCCTGCACACGCGGTCTCTTCCGGTTGCCCACGGGCGCCTCTGCCTTTATTTTTGGATGGCGATTGCTTGGATGGCGATTGCCGAGACTGCGCTTTCTTTTCGCGCCCCTTCGCCCTCTTCTTCCAATTCCCCAGCCGGACCATGGAGCCCTCCACGCCCGACGGGGACCCGACGCCGTGGTGGGGCACGGTCTCCCTTGACGTGCAGACCGGCGGCCGGTGGGCCGTCGGCCCGTCGACGCTCTGGCTCTACCGCACGGACCGCGAGTGGCGGATCGTTCATCGGCCGTCCCCCGACGCCGGGCCCGCGGATCCCCTGTCCAACCGAAGCGACGTCACGAGCCCCCTTTCGGAGGCGGACATGGCGCCTGTTCTCGACACAGACGATCCGGCCGTTCACACCAGCCGCTACAGCTTCGGCGACACCGAGCCGCGCATTGCGCTGCGGCCGGCCCTGGCCGACCGGCCGGTCGTCTCGCGGCCGGAGCATCCGCTGTACGTGCCCCCGGAGGAGTCGGTGACGCTGTACCTGAGCACGGCCCTCTGGATTCAGATCACGCTCTCGGACTCGGACCGGAAGCTGCAGGAGGTGCCGTCGTTCCGCATGTCCGACACGTGGTTCGGGGCCTCCACCGTCGACGGCGAGTTCTGCTACGCGACCCGCACCGCCGGCCGGCTCCGCCTCGACGCCCTTCCGCGCCGCGACCACCGGGCCGTGACGCCGCTCCGGGTCCGAAACACCGCTGTGGACCCACTGGCGCTGGAGCGGGTGCAGCTTCCGGTGCAGCACCTCGCCCTGTACGCGACCCCCAACGACCAGCTCTGGACCCAGGGCGTCACGATGACGCACTCGGCCGACCGGGAGGGGGCCGACGTGCAGGTCCGCAGCGGCCCTCCGGCCGACGCGAAGGCGGCCGAGCGCCTCCAAGAGCCCCGCGAGACGACCAAGAAGAGCCTCTTCACGAGCACGTTCAGCGCCGTGGGCACGCTCTTCGCCCCGTAGCGCCTCCCCGCAACGTTCTCTTTCCCAACCGAACCGTCCCATGGAGCAGTGGTGGACCCTCGCCGTCGACTACCTGACGAGCCCGCAGGCCGTAAGCGCCCTCAAGGCCCTGCTAAAAATCCTCGTCGGCCTTGCGCTCGGCCGCCTGGCCGGCAACGGGCTCGCGCGGCTGTTCGCGGAGGAGGACGCCCAGCGGGCCATGATCCTCCGGCGGGGCGCGCTCTACGGCATCGCCGGGCTGTTCACGGCCTCGGCCCTCATGGAGCTTGGGTTCGACCTGAGCGTACTGCTCGGGGCGGCCGGCATCCTGACCGTCGCAATCGGGTTTGCCTCCCAAACGTCGGCCTCCAACGTCATCAGTGGCCTCTTCCTGCTGGGCGAGCGGCCCTTCGCCGTCGGCGACGTGATCCGCGTGAACGGCACCACCGGCGAGGTGCTCTCGGTCGACCTGCTCTCGGTCAAGCTCCGCACCTTCGACAACCTGTTCGTCCGCATCCCGAACGAGACGATGATCAAGTCGGAGGTGACCAACCTGCGCCGGTTTCCCATCCGGCGGGTCGACCTGCAGGTGGGGGTGGCCTACAAAGAAGACCTACGGGAGGTGCGCGAGGTGCTGATGGAGGTGGCGGACCGCAACCCCCTGTGCCTCGAAGAACCGACCCCTCTCATCATTTTTCAGGGCTACGGGGACTCGTCCATCAATCACCAGTTCTCGGTGTGGGCCAAGACCGAACACTTCCTCGACCTCCGCAACAGCATTCCCGTCGAAATCAAGGAAGCCTTCGACGAGCACGATATCGAAATTCCCTTCCCCCACCGCACCCTCTACACCGGCAGCGAGACGACCCCCTTTCCGGTACAGCAGGCGGGCGAAACGGACGACCCGTCCCCCTCCGCCCCGGATCCGGAACCGACCTAAGTAGACACGCAAAAGAACCTTAACAACAAGTCATTCCGAGCGCAGCGAAGCGGAGTCGAGGAATCTCTTCGAAGATCAGCAGAAGCGACCTTCAGGCCGGTATATTCTCAAATCAGCGTTCGCGCTGGACCCAGTAAGATTCTTCGACTCGCTCCTCCCTCCGGTCGTCGGTCGCTCAGAATGACCCTCGAATAAACGTATTTCTGCGTGCTTACATAGCCCCCTGCGGCCCTCACTCGTCTCTCCGTCATTCCCTCTCGTAACCGCCTTTTTCCGACGCATGAACCTCTCTTCGACCCGCCTTGCTCTCGCTCTTGTCCTCCCGTTCGCCGTTGTATGGCTGGCCCCCTCGTCCGCGACGGGACAGATCGCCGCCGACCGTCCCGGGTTCGGGGACGGCACAACGACGGTCGCCCCCGGCACCGTCCAGGCCGAGCTCGGGGCCGCCGCGGCCAACGACGACTTCGGGACGAACGGCGAGCTCGGGCAGCTTCTGCTCCGGTACGGCGTGGCCGACGTGCTGGAGCTGCGGGGCGGCGTGGGCTCCGTTGCGCTCGACGCCCCCGGCACCGAGTACACCGGCACGAGCGTCGGCGGCAAGCTCCGCCTCGCCCAGTCGTCCCTCTCCGCCTTCAGCCTGGTGAGCACCTGGACCCTCCCGACCGGAACGGGCGCATTTGAGTCCGACCGCGTGTCCCAAACGCTGGCGCTCGCCTACGACGGGGCCCTCGGCGAGGGGCTCGGGATCTCGGTCAACGGCGGGACGGAGGTCCCCTACGGCGGCGACGCGGACCCCTCCTACCTTTTCATCCCGACGCTGAGCTTCGGCGTTACCGACCGTGTGGGCGCGTACGTCGGCTACGCCGGCTTTTACTCCACGGGCCTCAACACAAACTACGTGGAGGCAGGCCTCAGCCTCCTGTCAAGCCCGGACACGCAGCTGGACGTCAATACCGGACTTCAGCTCGACGAGAACCGGAGCGCCTTCTTCGCCGGCCTCGGCCTGGCCCACCGCTTCTAACAGGTCTGGCGGGGACCCGCCCCGGACCTCTCCACCATAGGAAATCGAAAATGAGGGCCTCCACCCGTCGCGTGATGTGCGACCGGCGGATGCCCCCATTCTTGTTGTGCGGGGGTGCCCGGCACGACGTCGGACTAGAAGGCCATCTGCAGCCGCCCCGTAAGGAAGCCTTCCGCAAGGTCCTCCGTGGAGGCCTGATAGTTTACCACCACCCGGAAGACCGAGGAGGCGTCGTAGTTGTAGCCCAGGACGAGTTGGTCGTCAGGAGACGCACCGGGCGTATCGGGGGCGTAGCCCTCCACCCGCGCGAGCACCTGATGCCGGTCGTGGACGTTCAGCCCGCCCGTCACGTAGTAGCCGACGGGCGACTGGGCCTGTGTTTCGGGGACGGTGGGCCCGTCATGCTCCAGGTCGGCCGCGTGCAGGGCCCCGGCCACGAGCCACCGCTCCGTCTCGTACTGGGCGTCGGCCTGGAAGAGGGCCCGCGTGCCCGAATACGACGTCGCCGTGTTCGGGATGGTCACGCCGTCGTCGATGCTATACCCCCCACTCGCGCCGAGGTCGAGCGTGCCGGACCCCGCGGGCAGCGACCCGGACAGGCGAGCCAGGTAGAGCAGGTTGTCGTTGTCGTTCGTGCTGAGGCCCCGCGTGCCGTTGAAGGCCCCCAGGGTAGCGGTCGCGGCGTGAGAAATTCGGCGCTATACGGCGCTTTGAAAAGCCCCCCACGGAGCCGGACCCGGTTGGCAAGGGGGAGCTGCACGTACGCGTCGAGCAGAGCGCTCGGCGCCACGGCCATCCAAAACCAGGGGCAACACGAGGAAAACATCCAGGGGGGCCCCGTCCCAATCAGCGACCCGGATGGTCACAATCAACCGCCTCGTCGGGGCCGCGCCGCTACCGGAACTCCAACCAGAACAGGATGGTGACGACGAGGATGGTCAGGCTAATCAGGAGGTTGGTGGCCGTGACCCAGCCGTCACTGATGCGGTCCAGTTTGTAGAGGCACAGGTCGTAGGCGCGGTCGTACGTCCGTTTGATGCCCGACAGGACGAGTTCAGCGTTGTCTGCCCCACCGGTCTCGACCGTGTCGGCCCTCGCGAAGACGAACGAGAGCTGCTCCACGTCCTGCTCGAACGCCCGCACGGAGGTGCGCACCTCGTGAAGCTGGCGGAGGCGCTCCTGGAGCGCTCGCCGCCCGTTCCGGCTGTAGAAGGCCGGCTCCAGGTCGTATACGTCCTCGAGGATGTCGTCCAGATGCTCATCGAGCTCGCTTCCCTCCCGGATCAGCGTCGCAAGCCAGTTCCAGTACTCCTGCTCCGAAAGGTCGTAGATTCCTGCGTCTGCGGCCCACTCCTCCGTCGAGCGTGCGGCGGAGGGCCCCCTTCCGGTCGACTCGGGCGGCAGAACCTCGTCGAGGGCATCGCCGCGCTGATAGACGGCTGGGTCGGCAGAGTCGGAAGAAGGCATCAGGGAGAAGAGGGGTAGGGATGGTGCGGAAAAACGTGTTGTTCTGAGGACCCGTGTCGCGCGAGGGGCAGCCCCGAAGTTCGCGTGGCGAGACGAGGGGCATAGAACGTCCCCTCAAATCCATTCGCGGCGGCGGAAGTACACCAGGAGCGCCCCGGCCGTGACGATCATCAGGCCCCATACGGCGGGGTAGGCCCAGTGCCATGTCAGCTCGGGCATGTATTCGAAGTTCATGCCGTAGATCCCGGCCACGAACGTGAGCGGGATGAAGATCGTCCCGATGATCGTCAGCACCTTCATGATCTCGTTCATGCGGTTGCTGATGGACGTCATGTGCAGGTCGTGCAGCCCGCTCGCCGTGTCGCGGAGCGCCTCCACGAGGTCGAGCACCTGCACCACATGGTCGTACGTGTCGCGCACGTAGGGCCGGTTGTCATCCGCCCAGAAGGACGAGTCGAGCCGTTCGAGCTGGTGAAGAAGCTCCCGCATCGGCCACGTCATCCGGCGCATGAAGATCAGGTCGCGGCGCAGGTCGTGGATGTCGTCCTCCACGTCGTAACCGTTCTCCCTCATGATCTCGTCTTCGAGGTCTTCGGTGCGGGTCCCCAGTTCGTCCAAGACCACGAAGTAGTGGTCGACGATCACATCGAGGAGGGCGTAGGCAAGGTAATCCGGGCCCCGGTCGCGGATGTGACCCCGCCCGTTGCGGATGCGCTTGCGGACGGGATCGAACACGTCGCCGGGGTCTTCCTGAAACGAGATGAGATTGCGTTCCCCCACCAGAAAGCTCACCTGCTCGGCCCGGAGGGCGCCGCCCCGATCCTCGTCGAAGTAGAGCATCTTGACAACGAGGTAGAGATAGTCGTCCTGGGGGTCCAGCTTGGGCCGCTGGCCCGTGTGGGCGATGTCCTCCTGAATGAGCGGATGGACGTGGAAGTGGTCCCCAACGGTTCGGATTACGGACTCGTCGTGAACCCCCGTGACGTTGATCCACGTGACGGGCGCCGTGTCCCGGTACGTAAGCACCTCGTCGAGGCCTTCGTTGTCGGTCTCAACGAGATGGTCGGGCCCGTATTCCAGAACCCGAAACTGGACGGGCTCGGTGCGGTCCTCTCCCACAAACACGACGGAGCCGGGGGGCAGCCCCACCTTTTGCTCCGGGGACAGGGAGGCCGGGTCGCGGTCCTCAAAAGACATGCAGGCACTGGCTGACGAGGGCGAAACGTCTTTGGGAGCCAACGGGGGGACTGCCCGAAGGATTCTCGTGCGTGGCGGCCCGTCTAGTGGCGTTCGCCCCACCCCCCTCGCGCGGAGGCCCCGAGCAGGGGGAGCCCCGTCAGGGGAGCGACAACGGTCCACATGGCCGTGCTGAATGCGGGAGGCGCGTCGTGCTGCGTCGCAGCAAGGAAGAGGCATCCCACGTACCCCCCGTGGTAGCCGAGGAAAAGGCCCCCACCGGGCCACCTGTCCGGTGAAGAAAGTGGGCAGCCATTGAAGGACGAGACGAACGGTACGGGCAGATTGGGGATCAGGAGGCCGGGGCCGGTCTTCGAAGATCCCACCAGGGAGAAGGGTCGGACACGGGACGGCCACTCAGGACAGGGCGCCTGTCGGATTCCGTTATTGACACCGTCCAGCGTGGGCCGTTGATTACACGACGACGGTTCCTCTTTTTCTCTGCGCCCCATCCCATGCCCGACGACACATCCTCACCCGGCCCGGAGCTGGAGCTCTCCCTCCGGGAATTGCGCGACCACCTGCAGGCCTTCCAGGACGACTACCTGGAGGACAAAAGCGACGAGACGGTGGGCACGTACCGCCGCTCCCTGAACTCGTTTGAGAAGTGGTTCGTCCAGCAGAACACCTTCCGGTTCACCGAGGACGGGGTGCGCGAGTATAAGCGCTACCTGATGGAGGACCGCGACCTGAGCCAGGTCTCCGTGTCCACCTACCTGACAGCCCTACGGCGCTTCTGCCAGTACCTGACCGACATCGGCGCGCTGACCGAAAACCCGGCCACGGGCGTGAAGGGCAACCGGCGGCCCGAGACGCACTCCCGCTCCGTGCTCACGGAGTCCGACATCGAAGAGCTGGAGGCAGTCGTGGACGACGCGACCCAGATCGACAAGCGCGACCACGCCATCATCTCGCTCATGCTCTACGCGGGCCTTAGCGAGATCGAGATCGTGCGGGCCGACGTGGAGGACCTGGAGCACACCCTCATGGGCCCGGTGCTACGCGTGCAGGGCAAGGGGCGCGAGGTCAAGGACCAGGAGGCGCCGCTCGATCCGCCCGTGCTGGAAGCCGTGGAGGCGTACCTCGACACCCGCGACGACGTGCACCCCGAGGATCCGCTGTTTGTCTCGCACGGCCACCGGTCGAAGGGACAGCGGCTCCAAACCCGGTCGGTGCGAAGCCGCATCAACGGCTACCTCAAGGAGGCCGGCATCAAGCGCAAGGGGGTCACGCCGCACAGCCTCACCCATACGGCCGCCCTCCTCTGGCTCAACGACGGCATGCCGCTCGAAGAGGTGAAGGAGCGCATGCGCCACGGCACCCTGGACACGACGATGATCTACTACAAGAAGCAGGGCCTCCTCAAACGCGACCCGGCGGACCTGGAGGAGCTGGACGTGTAGAGAGCCGAACGCACTGATGGGGGCGGGGCGAGGCGGCGCCGGCCCTCAATGTGCCCCCCGATGCACCGGGCCGCTCAGTCCGCGAGCGCCCGGATGGACCGGCCGTACGTCCGCACCGTGAGCACGGGACAGGGCACGTGCCGGATCACGGCCTCCGCCACGCTGCCGAGCAGGAACCGCTCCAGCCCCGTCCGCCCCCGCGTCGACATGACGATGGCGTCCGCCTCCTCGGCCTCGGCGAATGCAGCGATCGTGGACGCGGCCGCGCCGGATCGGACGTGCACCGCCACCGGAACGCCCAGGGCCCCCAGCCCTCGGCCCATCCTCGCCAGTGCCCGTCGGGCCTTTTTCTGAGGGCCAGCGTGCTCCTCGTCCGAAACGGACGGCGCCTGTTCAGGGGGCGACGCCGAACTGCCCGTCACGACGTGCAGGAGGTCTACCCGTGCGTCGAAGACGCGGGCCCACTCCGCCGCCACCCGTGCGGCCTCCCGCGCATTCTCCGAAAAATCCACGGGCACGAGGATGCGGTCCAGCATTCCGGGCACGGGCGGAGTGCCAACGCCCTTCCCGCGCAGGGCGAGCACCGGGCGTTCGGCGCGGCGGATCACCGTCTCGCCCACGCTCCCCAGCAGAAGCCGGCGGGCCCCCTCCCGGCCCCGCGTGCCGAGGGCAATTAGGTCGATCTCTTCCTCGTCGGCGAAGCGGTGGATGGTCTCGGCCACGCCGCCGTCGGTGCGGGACACGCCCTCAATGGGCACCGCGCGCAGGGCCTCTTCCGAGACCGCCCCGGTCCGTTGCAGCGTCTTTCGGACGGCCGGCAGGTCTCGGGCCGGGTAGGGGGCGTCGGACCGATCGGTCACGTGAAGCACATAAAACCGCGCCTTCATCTTCGCGGCGAGGGCGAGTCCATGGGGCAGCACCCGGGCCGAGGCGGGCGTAAAGTCGTGGGGCACCAGAATTTTATTGACAACAAGCATGGCCCGGTGGAGGCAGGCAATGAAATTGGGACGGGCTCCCCTCGACGCCCGAGCGCCGCCCCCGCTTTGGAGAGACGCCCCCTACCCGTTTTCATTTACAGAAACTACATGGGCCCCGTTGGGTTCGGGGCCCCGCTGCGTCCCCTCAGCGGGCTTCTGCCCCCCAGGCCACTCCGGAGCCCCCGGGCGCCTATGCCAGGCCGAGCGGGAACGCAACCCGGCGCCTTCCGTGACAACCGTGATGTATCTCGCCGCCGCCCCTCGTTTGGGCGGCGTCGATACGGCGGACGCCGCCGCTGGAGCATGCGACTCGTCGTCTCTCTTCCCAGGCACGCGCCCTCTTCGCACATATGTTTGAATGGATCAAGAATCTGTTCGGCGACCCGAATGAGCGGGAGCTCAATAAGCTCTGGCCCATCGTCGAAGAGATCAACGACCATTACGAGGAGCTTCAGGACCTCACGGACGACGAGCTCCGCGCCAAGACCGACGCGTTTCGGGCAGAGATTCGGGAGGCCGTGGCCGACATCGAAGCGCGGCAGGACGAGATTCGGGAAAAGCTGAAACGGGCCCCCGGCCTGGAGGGCCCCGTCGGCGGGGACGGACAGGTAACCGAGATGGAGGGCGAGGCCCTCTCCCTCGACGAGCGGGACGCCCTGTACGATGAGTTTGACGAGCTCGAGGAGGAGTGGCAGGACGTCGTGGAGGACACGCTGTGGGAGCTGCTCCCCGAGGCGTTCGCCGTCGTGAAGGAGACGTGCCGCCGCATGCTCGGCGAGACGTGGAGGGCCGGCGGCTCGAAGATTGAATGGGACATGGTGCCCTACGACGTGCAGATCCTGGGCGCCATCGTGCTCCACCAGGGCCGCATCGCGGAGATGAAGACCGGCGAGGGAAAGACGCTGGCCGCCGTGATGCCCCTCTACCTCAACGCCCTCACGGGCCGGGGCTGCCAGCTCGTGACGGTCAACGACTACCTCGCCGAGCGGGACACCGAGTGGATGGGGCCCATCTACGAGTTTCACGGCCTCACGGTCGACTGCGTCAACCGCTACGACCCGCACACGGAGGGCCGCAAGGAGGCGTACGAGGCCGACATCACGTACGGCACCAACAACGAGATCGGCTTCGACTACCTGCGGGACAACTCGTTCGTCGTGCGCCCCGAGCAGCTGATGCAACGGGGCCACCACTATGCCATCATCGACGAGATCGACTCGGTCCTGATCGACGAGGCCCGCACGCCGCTTATCATCAGCGGCCCGGTGCCCGACCAGGAGAACGACGAGTACCGGGAGCTGCGCGACCCGGTGGAGCAGCTCGTGGAGGCCCAGCGCCGCCTCGTGCGGTCGTTCGTGAAGGAGACGCGCGAGCTGCTGGAGGAGAAAGCAGAAGCCGAAGAAGAAGGCGACTCGCGACGCGCCCAGGAGCTGGAGGACGAGGCGGGCCTGTCCCTCTTCCGGGCCTCCCGCGGCTACCCCAAGAACCGTCAGCTCCAGAAGCTCCTCAACGAGCCCGGCATGGAGCGCCTGCGGCAGAAGACCGAGAACTTCTACCTGCAGGAGAACGCCAAGCGCATGCCGTTCGTCGACGAGGAGCTCTACTTCTCGGTCGACGAGAAGAAGCAGACCGTGGAGATGACGGAGAAGGGCCAGGCGTACATTGCCAAGATTATGGACGCGTCGGAGGACCTGTTCGTCCTCCCCGTCGTCGGCGACAAGATTGCCGAGGTCGAGGACGAGTACCAGAAGAAGGTCGACGAGCTGGAGGAGGCGCTCCAGGAGGAAGACCTGCCTCAGGAGAAGCGCGAGAACAAGTACATGAACGACAAGCGGGAGCTGGAGAAGGAGCTCCAGGAGGCAAAGCGCGAGATCTACAACACCTATTCGGAGCGGGCCGAGCGCGTCCACGCCATCGAGCAGCTTCTCAAGGCGTTCACCCTGTACGAGCGCGACACCGAGTACATCGTGCAGGAGGGCAAGGTACAGATCGTCGACGAGCACACCGGACGCGTCATGGAGGGGCGCCGCTACTCAGAAGGGCTCCACGAGGCGCTGGAGGCGAAGGAAGAGGTCGAGATTCAGAACGCCACGCAGACCTACGCCTCCGTCACGCTCCAGAACTACTTCCGCATGTACGACAAGCTGTCCGGCATGACCGGCACGGCGGAGACGGAGGCGGAGGAGTTCAACGAGATCTACGACCTGGACGTGGTGGTCGTCCCCACCCACGAGCCGGTGCGGCGGGACGACAAGGACGACCTCGTCTTTCAGACGAAGCGGGAGAAGTACAACGCCATCGTCGAGAAGGTCAAGGAGTACAACAAGCGCGGCCAGCCGGTGCTCGTGGGCTCGGCCTCGGTGGAGGTGTCCGAGACGATCAGCCGCACCCTCGAGCGGGAAGGCATCCCCCACAACGTGCTCAACGCCAAGCAGGACCGGGCCAAGGAGGAGGCCCAGATCGTGGCCGAGGCCGGGCAGAAGGGCTCCGTCACGATCGCCACGAACATGGCGGGGCGCGGGACCGACATCCAGATTACCGACGAGGTGCGCGAGCTCGGCGGGCTGGCCATCCTGGGCTCGGAGCGCCACGAAAGCCGTCGCATCGACCTTCAGCTGCGCGGCCGCGCCGGGCGCCAGGGCGACCCGGGCGAGAGCCAGTTCTACGTCTCCCTCGAGGACGACCTGATGCGCCTCTTCGGCTCGGACCGAGTGGCAAAGGTCATGGACAGCATGGGCATCGAGGAGGGTGAGGTCATCACGCACCCCTGGATCAACAAGAGCATCAAGCGGGCGCAGTCGAAGGTGGAGCAGAACAACTTCGCCATCCGGAAGCGCCAGCTGGAGTACGACGACGTGCTCAACTCGCAGCGCGAGGTCATCTACAAGCGCCGCCGCGAGGCCCTCACCGGCGAGCGGTTCCACGGCCAGGTGCTCAACATGCTCTACGAGTACATCGAGGCGCTCGTGGAGCGGCACTACGGGCAGGGCAACATCGCGGGCCTGCGGGAGGACCTCCTCCGCACCCTCGCCTTCGACCTGGAGATGGACCGCGAGGAGTTCGTGCAGCTCGGGGAGGACGGCGTCGTGGACCACGTCTACGACGTGGCCACCGACTACTACCGACAGAAGCGCGCCAACATTGCTCAGCCGTTCTACCAGACGCTGCGCGACCTGAATCAGGAACGCGGCGACGACATGATCGAGCAGGTGTTCGTCGACTTCACCGACGGCCAGGACGCGATCCGGGCCGTGGCGGACGTCGACGAGGCCCTTGAGACGAACGGGGAGGAGATCAACGAGGCGCTCGAGCGCACCGCCATGCTCCAGACGATCGACGAGAAGTGGACCGACCACCTGCGCGAGCTCGACGAGCTGAAGGAGGGCATCGGCCTCCGCTCGTTCGGGCGCAAGGACCCGGTCGTGGAGTACAAGATGGAGGCGTTCGACCTCTTCTCCGACATGATGGCCGAGATCGGCCAGGAGGTCGTTTCCCTCGTCTTCCGCGCCGGGCCGGTGGTCGACGACGAGGTGCAGACCACGGGCGAGGGGCCGAAGGGCCGTCTCAGCCAGCGCAACGCCCAGACCCAGCACGACTCCGCCCAGCCGGACTACAGCATCGACGCCGACGGCGACGGGGGCGGGGGCCAGGAGGGCGAGGCCGCCGAGCGCGACCCGACCGTCGAGGAGAAGCAGCCGGTGACCGTGGCCGACGAGCCGGGCCGCAACGAGTACGTCACCGTCCGCAACAACGCCAACGGCGAGACCACGGAGATGAAGTGGAAGTACGCCAAGAAGAAGATCAATCAGGGCGGCTGGTCCCTGGTGTCGTGATCCGGCCGTGCCGCCGCGCACGATGGCCCTGCGTCGGCCGGGCGACCCCTCTTCCACTGACGATTACAGATTGAGGATGGGCGTTCGGGCCTTGCCCCCGCACGGTCTTCAATCCGTAATTTGAAAGCCCCATTCTGCCATGCTGCAGTCGTTGTCCGTTCAGGACTATGCCCTGATCAAGGAGCTGGAGATGGAGTTCGAGAGCGGGCTGAACATCATCACGGGCGCCACGGGGGCCGGCAAGTCGATCCTGATCGGGGCGCTGCGCATGATTCTGGGCGAGCGGGCCAACACCGACGTGGTGCGGGAGGGCACCTCGAAGGCGGTCGTGGAGGGCATCTTCGACGACGCGGACACCGAGCGCATCCGGGCCGTCCTCCGGGAAAACGAGATTCCCACCGATCCCCTCCCCCGCGTCATCCTGCGCCGCCGCATCACGGAGCGGGGCAGCCGCGGCTTCGTGAACGACACCCCGGCCACGCTCGACGTGATGCGGACGGTGGCCGGCGAGCTGATCGACCTGCACGGCCAGCACGAGCACCAGAGCCTCCTCCACACCGAAACCCACCTCCGCCTGCTCGACAGCTTCGGCGGGCTGAGCGGGCTCGTCGAAAGCTACCGGGAACAGCGGAGCCGGGTGGCCACCCTCGTGGACGAGCGCGAGGCGCTGGCCGCCCGCGAGCGGGAGCTGCGGCAGCAGAAGGAGCTGTACGAGTTTCAGATCGAGGAGATTGACGCCGTCGACCCCCAGCCCGGCGAGGAGGACGAGCTGCGGGCCGAGCAGCGCGTGCTCGAAAACGCCGAGCACCTCTACGCCTCCACCAAGGAGCTCTACGAGCGGCTCTTCGAGAGCGAGGACGCGCTGCACGATCAGCTCGTGATCTCGCGCAACGACCTGCAGGACCTTGCCCGCATCGACGACGCGTTCGAGGAGCACGTCGACGAGATCGAGTCGGCCCGCATCATCGTCAGCGAGCTGGCCAACTTCCTGCAGGACTACAACGCCCACGTCGAGTTCGACCCGGAGCGCCTGCAGGACATTCGGGAGCGCACCACGGAGATCGAGAAGCTGAAGCGGAAGTACGGGGGCAGCCTGGAGGCCGTCCTGGAGCACCGGCGCGAAATCGGCGAGAAGTACGAGCTGGCCCAGGACTTTGAGGGCAACCTGGAGCGCCTCGACGCGCAGATCGACGAGGCGAAGGCGGACCTGACGGACGTGGCGCAGCGCCTTTCCCAGAAGCGCCGCGAGGTGGCCACCCGGATCGAAGACGCCATCCTCGCGGAGCTGGGCACGCTCGGGATGCCCGACAGCCAGTTCGAGGTGCGCTTCACGCGACAGGAGGACCCCGACGGGTGGATCCAGCCCGACGACGCGGACGCCCACTACCGGGCGTTTCAGAAGGGGATGGACCAGGTCGAGTTCTTCATTTCCACCAACGTCGGCGTGTCCCCCATGCCCCTCGCCGAGGTCGCGTCCGGCGGCGAGATCAGCCGCATCATGCTCGCGCTCAAGACGATCCTCGCCAAGAGCGAGCGGCTCCCCATCCTCGTGTTCGACGAGATCGACGTGGGCATCTCCGGCAACATGGCCCGCCGCGTGGGCGAGAGCATGCACGACCTGGCCCGCTACCACCAGATCATCACGATCACGCACCTTCCCCAGATCGCCGCCCTCGGAGACTGCCACTTCAAGGTGGAAAAGATCGTGGAGGACGGCACCACGAAAACCACGATCCACCGGCTCGACGAGGACGAGCAGGCCACGCAGGTCGCCTCCCTCATCAGCGGCGAGGACATCACCGACGCCGCCCTCGCGAGCGCCCGCGAACTGATGGCCGCCGGCGAGCGCGAGGAGTGACCTCGTCGGGGCCCCGTCGGGACGCCCGGCCGGGGGGGCACTCCGGCCCGCGCAACGCCAAGGTGCCCTACTGGGCGCAAGGTGCCCTACTGGGCGTGGGACCGCGTCTCGTCGGCGTGTGGGCCGTGCGCACTCGCCATCGTCTTTAGCGCGCGGCGGATGCAGGCCATGCCCTCGTCCACCTCATCCTCCGTGATTGTGAGCGGCGTGCGGAAGCGGATGGACCGGTCGCCGCACCCGAGAATGATGGCCCCCTCCTCGTACGTCTGCTGGGCCACATGGTCGCGGTACTCGGTGCTCGGAAGCGTAAAGGCCGTCATGAGGCCCTCGCCCCGCACGTTGGACACGGCCGGGAACTCCTCCGCCAGTTCGTGCAGCCGGTGCTGGAGGTGCGTCCCCACCCGTCCCGCGTGGTCCACGAGCTGCTCCTCCTCCATGATTTCGAGGATGCGGTCGAAGCGTACCATGTCCACGATGTTGCCGCCCCACGTGGAGTTGATGCGGCTGGGCGTCTCGAAAACATGATCGTCCACCTCGTCGAGCTTGCGCCCGGCCAGGATGCCGCACACCTGCGACTTCTTGCCGAACGCCATGATGTCGGGCTTTACGCCCAGGGCCTGGTGCGCCCAGAACTCGCCCGTGATGCCGACGCCACTCTGCACCTCGTCAAACACGAGTAGGGTGTCGTTCTCGTGGGCCAGGGCCTTCAGGTCTCGCAGAAAGGCGGGCCGGAAGTGGTTGTCGCCCCCTTCTCCTTGGATCGGCTCCAGAATGACGGCGGCAATCTGGTCCTCGCGCTCGTGAAAGTGGCGCTTGGCCTGTCGGAGGGCCTCCTCCTCGTGGGCCCGCACGCGCTCCTGCTCGTCGGCATCGAGCGGAAAGTGGACCTTCGGGTTCGTGATGCGCGGCCAGTCGAACTTCGGGAAGAACATCGTCTTCCGCGGGTCGGCCGTGTTCGTGAGCGACATGGTGTAGCCCGTGCGCCCGTGAAAGGCCTGGTCCAGGTGCAGCACCTGGTGCCCCACCTCGCGGCGGTATCCCTTCTGATGGTTCTTGCGCACCTTCCAGTCGAACGCCGTCTTCAGCGCGTTCTCCACGGCCAGGGCCCCGCCGGAGATGAAGAACGTGTACGGCAGGTAGTCCGGAATGCCCACCCGGTCGAAGGTGTCCACGAACCGCGCCATGTGTCCGGTCATGACGTCGGAGTTGGTCACCTTGTTGAGGGCCGCGTCCACCAGCCGCTCCATGAACGCCTCGTCCCCACTCATCTTCGGATGGTTCATCCCGAGGGGGTTCGAGGCGTAAAAGCCGAACAGGTCGATGAGTGAGCGGCCGCTTTTCTGGTCGTGCAGCCGGACGCCCTGACTCGCCTCCATGTCGAGCACCATGGGCATCATGCCCTTCGTCAGCATGTGCTCGGACAGAAGCTCTTTGACCTCAGCAGGACGAACCGAGTTTGGGGAAACCGCTTCCATAAGGGGGACGGGCTCGTGAAAGTGACCGAGTGGGATATAGAAATTCGCCAGCCGCGGGGACGTTTCCCTCCATTCGGAATCGTCACTCGTTGGCGTAGGCCACCTCTCCCCCCACGATCGTGTAGTCGACCGTCGCCTCCCGGAGCCGCTCCGGCGGGCCCGTCAGGATGTTTTTGGAGAGCACCGTCACGTCGGCCAGCTTGCCAGGGGTGAGGGTGCCCTTCACGTCCTCCTCGAACGCCATGCGGGCGTTGTTGATCGTGTAGGACTGGAGCGCCCGCCGACGCGTGAGGGTCTCGTCGGGGGTGAACGTCGTGTCGGTCCCGGGCACCTGGCGGGCCACGGTGCAGTGCAGACTCGCGAGGGGATTGATCTTCTCGACGGGCACGTCGGTGCCGTTGCCCACCACGGCCCCATCCGCCCACAGCGTGTTCCAGGGGTAGGCCCCCTGGTCCACCCGCTGGGCCCCGAGGCGCTGGTAATTGTACGGGGCATCGGAGCAGGCGTGAATGGCCTGCATGGAAGCAATCACCCCGAGGTCGGCAAAGCGCGGAACGTCGTCCGGGTGGAGGTGCTGGGCATGCTCAATGCGCCAGCGGAGCGCCTCGCCCTCCACTCCTTCCTGGTCGAAGAGGGACGCGAACAGGTCGAGGCTTTCCCGATTGGCGCGGTCGCCGATCGCGTGCACGGCGATCTGGTAGTCCTCTTCAAGCGCAATCTCCGCGATGTCGCGGACGCGCTCCATCGGCGTCACGTTGATGCCCGTGTCGGTCGGGGCGTCGTCGTACGGCTCCAGCATCCAGGCGCTGCGGGAGCCGAGGGCGCCGTCGACCGTCACCTCCCCAATGGCGCGGACCGTCAGGTGGTGGTCGGCGGCCCCCACTGTGCGGATCTCGGCCAGGCGCTCTTGGGTCTCGGGCGTCACCTCGCCCTGCGACACCATCGCGTACATCCGAATGCCGAGCTCGTCGTTCGCGGCCATCGTGCGGTACAGCTCGATGGTCTCAAACGAGGCCCCCTGGTCCTGAAAGCTCGTCACGCCATTCGCGAGCGCCTCCTCGGCGGCGAGGCGCACCTGCTCGCGGCGCCGCTCGCGACGCTGCTCCGGGGGCATATCGCTCCGCGACGCGTCGAGGGCCTCCTGGACCAGCCCGGCCGCCGTTTCGAGAAGCACGCCGGTCGCCCGCCCCTGTGCGCCCCGCACGACGGTGCCCCCCTCCGGGTCGGGCGTGTCCGGCCCGATCCCCGCCGCCGCCAGGGCCGCGTCGTTGGCGATGGCGGCGTGGCCGCTGGCGTGGGTCAGGTACACCGGGGTGTCGGGCGCCACCTGGTTGAGACGCGCGTTCGTCGGGAAGCCGCGCACCATGCGCTCGGGCGTCGAGGTCCATTTTTCTTGGTGCCAGCCGCGCCCCTCCACCCATGCGCCGGAGGCCGTCTCGTCGGCGGACGAGTCCACCTTCGACACCACCCGCCCCCACGACGCGGTGCCCAGAAGGTCGAGTTGCATCTGTGCCTGCCCCATGCCCATGTAGTGGCCGTGCCCTTCGATGAAGCCAGGCACGGCGAGGCGCCCGTCGAGGTCCACGACCCGGGTGTTTGCCCCCACGTAGCGGTCCATCTCGGCGGCACTGCCGACGGCCAGGAGGGTATCGCCCGCGGCGGCCAGGGCCTCCACTCGCCCGTGGTCGTCGTCGAGCGTGGCGACAGTTCCATTTGTCAGCACGAGGTCGGCCGTCGGGGACGACGAACAGCCCACCAGGGCAAGGGCAGCGAAAAGGACAAGCGACCGGCGGGCCATGACGTAGCGTCGGATCGGTCAGTGAGATCAGAACCGTCTCCTTCTTGGTTTCGGAACGGCCTATACAGTCTCGCGACTCCGGGACGCCTTGTCAAGGCGTGCGGGCCTCACGCGCCGGCTTCGACGCCGCTGCGACGCTCCACCGGCCCCGTCCCCCCCGATGGCCTGCCCATCCGGTACGGACGCGGCGGAGCACACCCGTTCTGCGCTCGTTCTTTGGGCGCGCTGTCTGTCTATGGAACGCATCCCCTCATGAACGAACGGCCCCTCGACGGCAAATTCCGTCTCTCCGGCGTGGAGCGGCGGGACAAAGCGGCGGTGGTCGAACACCTGCAGGAGAAAGAGATCTGGGAGAACACCCTCGACATCCCGTGGCCCTACACCGAGGACGACGCCACCGCCTGGATTGAGGGCCGGATCCAGCACCGGGCCGAGCAGCCCAGAGAGACGACCTTCGCCCTCCGTCGGGCCGATGGGCGACTCGTCGGCGTGGTGGGGGCCGACGACCTCGACGTCGGCGCCTCCCACCGTGCCCGGGTCGGCTACTGGCTCGCAAAGCCCTACTGGGGGCGGGGCTTGATAACCAAGGCGGTCACCCGGTACGCCGAGTACGCCGTCACGGAGTTGGACGTGGTGCGGCTCACGGCAGAGGTCTTCGCCTGGAATGAGGCGTCGGCCCGGGTTCTGCACAAGGCCGGATTCAGCCAGGAGGGCCGCCTGCGCAAGCACCGCGAAAAAGACGGGGCCCTGGTAGACGTCCGCTACTTTGGCCTGCTGCGTGCGGACCTCGACGGGGCCCGTGGCTGATCGGGAGGCCTCATTCCGCCCCGTCGATCGGCCTCCTCCATCGTTCCGCCTTTTTGGTAAAGCCTACGTCCCTGTTACCTGTCTGCTGGGGACCGGCGCGAACCGGCCGGCCGCCCCGGAGAGAGGAACGGGCATCGCGGGCCTACGTACTTTCTCTTCCGTGTTTTCGTGCCGACCCCGGCGGGCCGCTTGTCCGCCCCGATGGTCGGCTGATTGACACTTCCCTTTTGCGTATGTCCACCACCGAGACCCGCGACCCGGACACCTCCGAGAACGAGCCCACGATGCCCGGCGACACGGACCTGGGCGCCGTAGAGCCCGACCCCATTGGCCCCTCGGGCGACGGCGATCCTGGATTCGTCGAACTGCCCGTCGTCGAGAACACCAACAAGAACAAACGCGGCGAGCGCCCGGAGTGGCTCCGCGTCTCCCTTCCCCAAGGCGAATCGTACACCGAGGTCCGCCAGACCGTGGAGGACCACGACCTCCATACGGTCTGTGAGAGCGCCAACTGTCCGAACATGGGGGAGTGCTGGAGCCGGGGCACGGCGACGTTTATGATTCTGGGCGACGTGTGCACCCGCTCCTGCGGCTTCTGCGCCGTCAAGACGGGGCAGCCCCAGGACGGCCTCGACTGGGATGAGCCGCGCCGCGTGGCCGACGCCGTCGACAAGATGGACCTCGACCACGCCGTCATTACCAGCGTGAACCGCGACGAGCGGGAGGACGGGGGCGCGCCCATCTTTGCGGAGGTCATCGAGCGCATCCACGACCTGGGCGCGACCTGCGAGGTGCTCACGCCCGACTTTCGGGGCATGCGGGACCCCTGCGAGACGGTCTTTGCGGCGGAGCCGGACATCTTTAACCACAACGTGGAAACGGTGCCCAGCCTCTACCGCCGCGTCCGGCCCCAGGCCGATTACGAGCGCTCCCTCAAGGTCCTCCGGTGGGCGAAGGAGGAGGGCCTGCGCACGAAGAGCGGCATCATGGTGGGCCTCGGCGAGTCGCAAGAAGAGGTTCTGGAGATCATGGAGGACTTCGTCGAGATTGGGCTCGACGTGATGACGATCGGCCAGTACATGCAGCCGACCGACCACCACCTCCCCGTCGAGAAGTGGGTCGAACCCGAGGTGTTCGACTGGTACAAGGAGGTCGGCGAGGAAAAGGGCATCGATCATGTCGAGAGCAGTCCGCTCACGCGCTCGTCCTACCACGCCGAGGAGCACGTGTAATTCGCGGCCCAGTCCGCAGTCGCTTCAGGAACGAGACGCCCCGCCTCCCTCCTTTCGGGCGGCAGGTGGGCATTCACAGGTGAACGCGGCCGGTCTCCCGCACGGAAAGGGCTCGTGGGCCGCCCGGCAGGGCGTCACGTGCGCAGACGCGCGGTCAGGGCGAACGCTGTTCCCTCTCGTGGGGACGGCCGGGAGCCGACACACGGCCGCGTTCCGGCTCGCTGCGGCTTTATTTCGACGACGGGTGTAACGGATTGGCGAGTGTTCTCGTTTGATGGGATGCCCCTGCGGGTTCTCGCGGGCCCTCCCATCGTCTGTTGCGCAGTCACCTCGTCCCCCATGCCTCGATCCGTCCCCTCGCTCTGTGCCCCGCTCGCCGCCGCTGTCCTCAGCCTGGGCGTCGCCCCCTCCGCCGCCGCACAAGATCCGGCCCGCACCGTGGGGGATACGGTGCCCCTTGCCGCCGACGGGGCGGTCGCCGTCGACACCCATGAGGGCACCATCACCGTCACCACCTGGGAGCGGGACCGGCTTGCCTACAGGATCGCCCCGGTGAGCGCCGAAGACTCCATGGTGGCGTCGAACGCCATCGTCCGCCGGACCGATCAGGGCTTCTCGATCGACCAGGACGGAGCCTCCTGGTCACTTCACATTCCGGGCCTCCTCCGCATTTCTCCGAGTGCGGGCGGCAACCTGGCCGCCCACTACCACGTCACGATGCCGGAGACGGCAACGCTCGAGATCGAGGACTACGCCTCCACCATCGATGTCTCTGGTGTAGAGGGCGACGTGGAGATCGACACCCACGCGGGCACCGTGGCAGTCGACTCGGTCGACGGGATGCTCGACCTGGGCGCCCACTCCGGACGGATCACGGCAACCGGCATCCGGGGAGGGGTCGCGCTCGATGTCTTTTCCGGAGACGCGTCCGTCGCCTTCGAGACCCTTTCCGCGCCGAGCACAGCGGAGATCCATTCGGGCACGTTGCGCTTCTTTCTGCCCGCGGAGGCCGGATTTACGCTCCAGACGGACCTGGATAGTACCGGCCTCGTCGTCGATGAGGCCTTCGGCCCCCCTTCAAGCAACGACAAGGGCCGTGCCTTCAACGGCGGCGGGCCCACGCTTGCCCTCGATGCCCCGCCCGGTGCAGTCACGGTACACCCCCTGGAGGCCCGCGAGGCCGTCGACCAGCCCTAGAAGTCGTCCAGGGTGCGTTCGTCGACCCGCTCCATCTCGCCCGCTTCCATCCGCAGCATGCGCCACGGCTCCTTGGGTTGATTCAGGTAGCAGAGCACCTCGGCCCCGAGTGCGTCGTGCGCGGCCCGGGCACACTCCCGGATGCTCTCCCACGGCAGCCGGGGCGCGTTGAACCAGATGCTGGTGTACGGCCCGTTTTTTACCTGCTCGGTAATCTGCACCGGAACGGCCTCTCCGTCGTACCGCCCCTCGTAGGTGACAATTGGGGCCTCTTGCACCTGTTCGAGGCCCTCAAAGGCGCCCTGCAACCAGTCGGCAGCGGCGTCTTCGGAAAGGTCCCGTACGTATATTTCGGTCGTGTCGTGGGCCATGGGCGGAAGAAATGCACACTTGAGGAAACAGAAATCGAGGAGGGACGCCCCCACCGGACGCCTCAGGCGCTACCGGTGGTTCTCGATGCGCAGCTGCCGATCGTGTCGATCTGCCTCATCGGGTCGGTTCGTCGCCACGACGAGGAGGCGCTCCTGTGCCCGCCACGCTTCCGTAATCGACGCGACCATCTCCCGCCCGGCCGCATCGAGGTTCGCAGCGGGCTCGTCGAGAAGCAGGAGCGGGGGGGTGGCGAGCAGCGCGGCCGCATACTTCACCCGCTGCCGCATGCCTGAGGAGTACGTCCCCACCCGGTCGTCGGCCCGACCGGCGAGCCCGACCCGAGCGAGCACCTCGTCGATCCGGGCTGCGGGGTCCGCCACCCTCCGTGCACGGGCCAGAAAGCGAAGGGTCTCGCGCGCCGTGAGCTCTTCGTAGACGCCGACGGCCGGGGCCACGAGCCCGGCCCGAAGCGGGAGCTCCTCGTCCGGCACAGGGGCTCCGCTTACGGTAAGCACCACGCGACCGGTGCGGGGCGTGAGCAGGCCGGCCAGGATGCGGAGAAGGGTCGACTTGCCGGCCCCGTTGGCCCCCGTCACTGCCAGCGTCTGCCCCGCGTGCAGGGTCACCGACAGCTCTCGAAAGAGCAGCAGTCGTCCAAAGTAGTGCCCGACGTGCTCGGCCGTGAGGGTCGGCATGCGGCAGCAAAACGGCTCGTCGCGAAGAGTCGTTCGTGGTACGGAAGATACAGCCTTCTCCCACCAACCCCAAAGAAATTGCCGGCCAATCCGGGGGCATCGTGCCGGTCGCCCGGACCGCCATACCGCCGTGCACATCGACGAACGAGGCCGCGTGGCCCTGGACTACAGGACCAGGGGCCCACAGGATTGTTGGCATGACGCCGACGGATCGGACGGTGCCTCGCCGGAAGGATGGTTTCAGCCGACCGGTCTCTCTTTCCCAGGAGGCCCCTCGACAAGGGTCGTCACTCACGCGTCGTTCTGACATTGTCCTTTTTCCCGGCTGGAAGCCCTCGTTAACGGGGGCTGAGCGCAGACGAGCAACGTCCCCTCCCGAGGAAGCAATTAGCCCCCGGCCAATTTCAAATTTTCACGGTTTTGACGCGACTTCTTCGGGGCAGTGGTTTTTGAAGTTGATTTCCGGGGCAAATAGCAATATCTTTGTTTTTATGAAAAGCACACCAGTGGATCATTGCGTCCGCTAACACAGAACCTTCAGAATCAACGCTGAGGCACGGAGCCGTTATGGCCTGGTTGCCGCAGTTTTCGGGCCAGTCTCCGTTTTCGACCCGGGATCTTTCCGCTGTGGGGCACTCCTGCCTCGTGCGCGCCCTCAGCAACAGCCCGGCCGCGCCTCGCCCCACCGATTGGACCGAGGGCCGCTCGGGCCTTTCGTCCGGGCAGGACGCCTTTCGTCCGCACCCACCGTTGTCTTCCCAAATCCTTTGATGCACATGGCCTCCTCCTACCGTCTTCTGTACGTCGCCGAAGCACTCGCGCCGTTCACCGAGCAGTCCCCACTCGCCACCCTCACCCGGTCGCTCCCCGAGCAGGTACAGGAAGCCGGGGACTTCGAAGTACGAATCATGATGCCCTGCTACGGGGACATCAACGAGCGGAAGCACAGCCTCCACGAGGTCATCCGCCTCTCGGACACAGACGTCCCGATGGGGACGAACACCGAGTCGGTTTCCGTGAAGGTGGCCTCGGTGCCGGACGTGCAGTTGCAGGTCTACTTTATGGACCATGAGGGATACTTCGGCCGCTCGGGCCGCGCGACCGATGGCGACGGCAGCGCGTTCGACGACAACGCGGACCGGGCGCTGTTTTTCAACCGCTCCGTGCTGGAGACGCTTCGGGAGCTGCGCTGGGGCCCGGACCTGATCCACGGCTTCGGGTGGATCAGTGGCCTCCTTCCGACCCTTCTCGCCACCACCTACGCGGACGACGACCTGCTGAGCGCCACGAAGTCGGTCTTCACCCCCGGGGGACAGGCGCCGGCCACGACCCTTGAGGCCTCGTTTGCCGACACGATGGACCTTCCGATCGACGGCAACGCCGGGGCGACGCTCTCGGAGGTCGGCCGCACCCACGCGGACGCTACAATTCTCCCTCCGGACGGGGCCTCGGCCAATGGCACGCCGGGCGAGGACGCATCCAGATTTCAGGACGACCCCCAGCCGCGCACCGAGCAAACGGTGGCGCTGTACGATCAAATGCTCGGTGAAGTCCCTGCGTAGGATTCCCCCGCCGAGAAACACCCTGCTTCCAGGTGGCATTCAGGGACCCGATTCCGGGACGGGCCCGTGCCCTTGGCGCAAAACCGTCGGGCCCCCCACGGCATCGCTCCCGTTCGGATGTTCTGCGTCAGTGCGTCGTGCATTCGGGGGCCCCTCCTCGCCTTTTGTACCGAACCGGCGTTCGCCGCTCGCAATGCCGATGTCTATGAGGTCTTCCTGGCTCCCTGCGCTTCTCGTTGGGGGCGCGCTACTCGTCTCGCTCACCGCCTGCAGCGACTCGTCGGACGTCGGGCTGGGGGTGGGCTCTGGGCTGCAGGGCGGCAGTCCCTCCACCCTCGACGTGACGCCTGACGTCCGCGACACGACGGTGGCCCCCATCACGGGGATTGCGAGAGATAGTGCGCAGGGGCGCCCTCCGGCCCAGTCTCAGAACCAAGGGGCATGGCGGTTTCTAGTTGGGAAAGTCGACGACCCGACGCCGGGGACGGGCGTCGTGACGACGGACGGATATGTCGACTTTGCGGGCCGTGACGATCTCCCCTCCGACATTGCTTCGGCTGATCCAAGCTCACTCACCGCCGAGCTGCGCCTGACGACGACGGACTACCTACATGGATCTTCGTCCGAGTCGATGGACGTGGAGGTGTACGACCTGACGTCGGAGGCCGACATGGACTCCGCCCGGGCGACGGCGAGCTTCGACGCCGCCCCCTCCCCGGTGTCCATAAACGAGGCCCAGATCAACCCGTCCGACTCGCTGGTCACCATTCGGCTCAAGGCGTCCTGGGTCCGCGAGAACATAGGGACGTTGCGCAGGACGGGGGGTGATTTTGAGGACGCGTTCTTCGGCTTTAAGATCGTCGCGCCGAACAGCAAGGCCGTCGTGGGCTTCTCCTCGTCGACTGCTTCTCTTCGGCTCCGGACGGGTTCCGGTGATGACGCCACCACGGCCGACTACCCGGGCCTGAAGACCTTCACTCACATTGAGCGGACGGGCGCCGGCGCCCCACCGCCCGGCTACCGGCTGATGCAGGGCGGCGTCGGCAAGGGATTGGCGATGGAATGGGCCTTTCGCGAAAGCCCCCTCGACACCCTCGAAAGCGCCCCGCTGAACCAGGCCAATATTTTCGTGCCCAACGACACGAGCGCGCTGGAGACCCGGTCCGGCTTTGAGCGGCCCCAGCCGCAGGGCTACCGCGTCATCGCCACTCGGTCTTCGGGGGCTCCCTCCTGCCCCGTGGTGGGGGCCGTGACGCTTTCCGATGCGAACGAGGCCTGCGTCCTCCCGCTCGTTCCGTCGGCGGCCCCCGCGTCGGCCCTCGTCCCGGACGGTGTGGCACGCTCCACCTTTCGGCAGTCGTTCCAGCGCGTCCGCGACGACCGGTCTCCGGTCTTCACGACATTTCGGGTCCACGTCGCCGACCGGGAAAACACCTCCGTCAACCGGGCCGCCACCGTCCAGCCCGGCCTGCCCACCACACTTCCCGTTCTCGTGCCTGTCGACGGCCCCCGTGCCACCCTGACCGTAACGCCGCTCTAGACAATGATTGCCGCCCGGCCTTCTTTCTGTAGACTGCACGACAGTCTCATGCGAGTGTTTACGCGTCTTCATCTGCTTTTCGGGATCGTCTGCCTCGCCCTCGGACTCCTGGGCGCTCCCGCCCCGGCGCAGGCCCAGTCCAACGGCGAGGGCACGATCTACTCCCGGTTCGGGATGGGGAGCCTGGTGGAGTTCTCGTCGTCCCAGAGCGACGCGATGGGCGGCGGCGGCTACGCGCTCCGCTCCCTCAACTACAACCCCGACGCCAATCCGGCCCTCTGGAGCGACCAGGTGTTCACGCGCCTGTCCGGGAGCGCCGCCTACCGCTCCACCAGCGTGGAGGACGGCCAGGGCAACTCCGGGCGCCTCAGCTCCGGCAACGTGCAGGCCCTCCAGTTCAACTTCCCGCTCTACGAACGCTCTCTCGGGGTGGGCATCTCCTTCCAGCCCTATTCCCGCTCGAACTACAGCGCCACCCGCACGGGACAGGAGCCCATTGGCCCTCGTCAGGACGCAGAGGCGAGATACGAGACCACCTTCTCCGGATCCGGCGGCCTTCATCGGTTGCGGGGCGGGCTGGGATACCGGGTCAACGACATGCTGAGCGTCGGGGCCACCGCCGACCTTCTGTTTGGCACCCTCGAGCGGCGGCGGCGCACGACGTGGGCAGCCCCTCAGCTCCGCAACACCATCGTCTCCGACGGCGTGCAGCTCTCCGGACTGACCAGCACGCTCGGCGGCCACCTCGCCCTCGCCGACGTGTTCGCCGAGGACGACGCCTTTTCCATCGGGGCCTCCGTGACCCTCCCGGCCAACCTGTCGGGCGAGCAGTACCGCACCCTCGACGAGGACCTCGCCCGGGACACCCTGTCCACCGAGCGGGGGAACGTCACGCTGCCGTGGAAGGGCCGCCTGGGGCTGTCCTATCAGCCCAATGCCCGCTGGACAGTTGTCCTCGATGGGGCCTTCGAGCCCTGGAGCACCTTCTCCAACGACTTCTCCACCGGGGCCTCCGAAACCGTCCCGTCCCGCTTTCCGGCCGGCGGCCCGGGCACCCTCGCGGATCGATGGCGCCTCTCCACCGGGGCCGAGGTGGTGCCCGCCGGCGACGATCAGCTGGCCGGGTACTTTGCCCAGGCGGCCTACCGCTTCGGGGGATACGCGGAGCGGATGTACGTGCGCCCGGATCGGGAGACGACCCTCTACGAATTTGCCCTCACTGCGGGCATCAGCCTCCCCACCTCTCTCTCTGGCACGCGAATTGACCTGAATACAACTGCCGGAACGCGAGGGACGACCACCAACTCCCTCGTCCGCGACCGGTTCTTCGGGGTCTCTCTTCACGTGAACTTCGGCGAACGGTGGTTCCAGCGGCGCAAGCTCCGGTAGCGTTCTCCGGGATCCGCGGGTCATCCCCTCGCCGAACAGGTCCCGCCACGGGCCCTCTTGACTGAAACTCAACGATGAGCGTCCAGTCTAAGGCCCTAGCCTGTTCAAAATATCGGACAGAACTGCCCCCAATATGCCTCAATCTGCCCCCCTCCTCCGGTTTCAGTCTCTCGTGGTCGGTGCCCTCTGCGCAGGGCTTGCCTTCCTCGTGGCGGTTCCGCCGGCCTCCGCGCAGGACAGCGAGCCGAGCAAACGGGAGAAGCTGATGCACTACAGCCTCTACTACGAGAATTACAAGAACGATAACTTCGAAAGTGCGCGGAGCGATCTGCTCTGGATACTCGAAAATGCCCCCGGCACCCCCGACGGGGACGACGACAACTACCGCCGCGTGATCAGTCTCTACGAGGGGCTCGCCGAGCAGGCCACGAAGGAGGACGTCCGGAAGGCGTACCTGGACACCGCGGCGACTTACCTGGCGTCCGCCTCGGAGAACATCGAGAAGTACGACCTCGAGTACACGCCGTACAAGTGGGAGCGGCGCAAGGGCCGGTTCCTCGAAAAGCATCAGGGCTCGCTCCCGGACGGTATGGAGGGGCTTGAGACCCCGACGGCCCACTACCGACGGGCCTTTGAGATGGCCCCGAAGGAGCTGGATCCCTACTACATTCAGCAGGTGCTGCAGTCGCATCTCGAGAACAACAATCTGCAAAAGGCCCTCGACTTCGCCAACACGGTCGAGTCGAAGCGGGGCGACGACGAGGAGGTGGCCGGAATGATCAGCTCGGTCCGTGAGGACATCTTCGGCAAAAACCCGCAGGCCCAGATCGCGTACCTGGAGGAGCAGGTGGAGCAGAGCCCGGACAGCACCCAGTTGCTCACGGAGCTCTTCGACGCGTACAACCAGCAGGGCAACATCAAGAAGGCCTCGGAGCTTTCGAAGCGCCTCATCAAGATGGAACCGTCGGCCGAGACGGTCCGGGAGATTGCACAGATGCGTCTTGAGGACGGCCGCCCGGAGGCTGCACTTCGGGCGTACAAGCGGGCCGAGAAGCAGGGGGCCGAGCTCAAGGCCGAGGATCACTTCAACCGGGGCACGGCCTACCAGAAGATGAAGCAGCTCGCCCAGGCCCGCCGGGCCTTCCAGAAGGCCATCGACATGAAGGACAGCTTTGGACGGGCGTACATTGCCATCGGGGACCTGTACGCACGTGCCGTGAACCAGTGCAGCGGGGGCGAAATGGCCCGGAACGACAAGGCCGTGTACTGGGCCGCCGTGGACAAGTATCGGCAGGCCAAGGAAGTCGACTCCTCAATCTCCTCGGTCGCGGACAGCAAGATTCGGACGTACCGAAAGGTGTTTCCGACCAAGGAAGACATCTTCTACCGGGAGGACTGGGAGCGCGGCGCGTCGTTTACCATCGACTACGGCTGCTACTCCTGGATCGGCGAGTCGACCTCCGTCCGGTCGGCCCCGTCCTCCGGATGACTCGGACGTTTTCGGCAGAGCAGAGGGGCCGGCGTGCCGTTGAGGCCGTCGGCCCTTTTCGTTGTCACGGAGGAAGGCCGGGCCTCATCCGTGTGCCGGCCGTCTGCGAGCACGGCCGATCATTTTGAACGCCCTTGCTGACTCGGTCTTGTGGTTCTGGACGCCGACCACGTAGTTAACAAATAGACCTCGTTCCCATCGCACTGCGGGGCGCGGTCTTCGTCAC
This sequence comes from Salinibacter pepae, assembly GCF_947077775.1. NCBI lineage: Bacteria > Pseudomonadati > Rhodothermota > Rhodothermia > Rhodothermales > Salinibacteraceae > Salinibacter > Salinibacter pepae. Next base: position 2,910,409 of record NZ_CAMTTE010000001.1, on the reverse strand, counting down.
CGCCTGTCTCAGCACTCCGCACGTCCGTCCCGTATGGCTTCGATTCAACATGTCACCGCCCGCCAGATTCTCGACAGCCGCGGCACCCCTACGGTCGAGGTCGACGTCACCACCGAGGAGGGGGTGCTGGGCCGGGCCGCCGTTCCGAGCGGGGCGTCGACCGGCGCGTACGAGGCCGTCGAGCTCCGCGACGGAGACGCCGATCGCTATCACGGGCAGGGCGTGCTCCGGGCGGTCGGCCACGTCAACGACGCGGTGGCCGATGCCCTGCACGGCATGAGCGTGCTCGAGCAGGTGGCGATCGACGACACGCTCCGCGCCCTCGACGGGACGGAGGACAAGTCGACCCTGGGAGCAAATGCCATCCTCGGGGCCTCCCTCGCCGCCGCGAAAGCCGGCGCCGCCACCCTGGGCGTGCCGCTGTACCGCCACCTGGGACGGGCCACCGCGCGCACCCTTCCGGTGCCGCTCATGAACATCCTCAACGGGGGCGAGCACGCCGACAACAACGTCGACATGCAGGAGTTCATGATCGCGCCGGCGGGGGCCGACTCCTTCTCCGACGCCCTCCGCACCGGCGCGGAGGTCTTCCACACCCTCGCGTCGGTGCTTCGGGACCGCGACTACAGCACCGCCGTGGGGGACGAGGGCGGCTTTGCGCCCGACCTCGGCTCGAACGAAGAGGCCGTGGAGCTCATTCTCGACGCCATCGAGAAGGCGGGGTACACCGCCGGCTCGGACGTCTTCGTGGCCCTCGACCCCGCCGCCGCCGAAATGGTCGAGGACGAGGCGTACGTCTTCTGGAAGAGCGACCCGGAGACCGAGCGGTCCTCCGAAGACATGGTCGCGTACTGGGCCGAGTGGGTCGACCGGTACCCCATCCTGTCGATCGAAGACGCCATGGACGAGGACGACTGGGACGGCTGGGCCATGCTGACCGACGCGATCGGGGACGAGGTGCAGCTCGTGGGCGACGACCTGTTCGTCACGAACACGAAGCGCCTTACGCGGGGCATCGAAGAGGGCTGCGGCAACTCCATCCTGATCAAGCCCAACCAGATTGGCACGCTGACCGAGACGCTCAACGCCATCGAGACGGCCCACACGCACGGGTTCACGGCAATTATCAGCCACCGGTCCGGCGAGACCGAGGACACGACGATTGCCGACCTGGCCGTGGCGACCGGGACGGGCCAGATCAAGACCGGCTCGGCCAGCCGAAGCGACCGGGTGGCCAAGTACAACCAGCTGCTCCGCATCGAGGAGCAGCTGGGGGCGACGGCCCACTACCCTGGCCTCGACGCCTTCCCCCTCACGAACTAAGCGACCCCGCCCACCATGCCCGACTCCACGCTCTCCGGTCGCCATGTGCGGTGGGGGCTCGGCCTTCTGCTGGGCGGTGTGCTGGTCTGGGTTGCGTTCTTCGACAGCCACAGCCTCTGGCAGCGATACCGCTGGCACCAGGAACTGGAGGCGACCGCTCGGGAGAACGCCGACCTCCGCGCAGAAATTGAGCGCCTTCGTTCTCAGCTCGACCGCCCCCTGTCGGATAGCCTCGTCGAACGGATCGCCCGTGAGGAGTACGGCATGAAACGACCCGGCGAAACCATCTACCGCGTCGAGCCCGCCGAATGAGACGAGACACGCCGGCGCCCCACGACCGGGGCCTCCCGGCCCCCACCTCTCTGCCCATCACCCACTCCACGGACTAGCATGAGTTCGTACGCCGTTGGGGTTGACATTGGCGGGACAAACCTGAAGGCCGCCCTCGTGGCCCGCGAGGACGGCCTGCTCGAACAAACCGAATGTCCCACGGAGGCCCGGCAGGGGCCCGAGCACGTCACGTCCCAGATCACGGGCCTCGTCGCGGACCTGATCGATCGTGCCCCGCCGGAGGCCGTGACGGGCGTTGGGATTGGGGCCCCCGGCGCCGTGAACTGGGAGCGCACGACGGTCTCCCACCCGCCCAATATCGACGACTGGGAATCCGTCAACCTGCGCGCATCCCTTCAGTCGCGACTCGGCCGGTCCCTCCCCATCATCGTGGAGAACGACGCGAACGTGGCCGCCCTCGGATCCGCCTTCCACGGGGCCGGCCGGCCCGTCGACTCCTTTATCATGGTCACCCTCGGCACCGGCGTGGGCGGCGGCATCATATACCAGAACAAAATCTTTCGGGGGAGCACGGGCGGGGCCGGCGAGATTGGACACATGACGGTCGATTACGAAGGGCCGTTCGCCAACACGGGCGTGGGCGGGGCCATTGAGGGCTACCTCGGCCAGAGATTCCTGACCCGTCACGCCCGCGACCGGATCGTCAACTACCCCGACAGCATCGTCCGGGACCTCGTGGAGGGCGACCTGGACCAGATGTCGCCCCGCACGCTGTACGACGCGGCCACGCAGGGCGACGCGTTTGCGCAGGCCATGCTGGCCTGGGCCGGCCACAAGCTCGGGTGCGTGCTCGGGTCCGCCGTAAATCTTCTGGACATTCGAACCATTGTGGTGGGCGGGGGCGTTTCCGCGGCCGGGGACTATATCCTCGACCCTGCCCGCGACGTCCTCCCCCGCTTCGTCACGCCGGGCCTTCGGGACGACCTCCAAATTCACCGGGAAGACCTCGGGAACGAGGCCAGCCTTCTCGGGGCGGCCCGCCTCGCCTTTGAGGGCAAGGACGCCCAGGTTGGAACCCGATAGCCGTCGGCCCGCCCATCCGCCGCCACACGCGATGTGCGCACGGGGCCCGGGGCGGGACGGTTCGTGCCTACCCCACCGCCTGGTGACTGTGCTTCGCTCCCTCCGACCGGACCGATTGACCGTTGGGCTCGGCGCCCTACTCGTGTTTGCCCTCCTGGCCCCTCCGGGCGCCGCCCAGGACCGCCGCGCCATCCCCGACTCGGCCCGCCCGTCTCAGCAACCGTCCGCCTCGGGGGCGCCGGGCGCCGGCTCCGACGCCGCCGCCGGCGTGGAGTTCGCGGCGTCAGACTCGCTGGTCATCGTGACCCCCACCGACTCGGCGGACCACGGGACCCTCCACGGCCAGGCACAGATGTCGTACCAGGGCGCGACCCTGAAGGCCGGCACCATCGAGATGAACCTCGAGACGAGCGTCCTGGAGGCGTTCGGCTCCCCCTCCGACACCGCACAAACCCGCCCGACGTTCGAGCGGGGCGGCGGGCAACAGGGCGGCGGCCAGTCGTTCACCGGAGAGGCCCTCTCCTACAGCCTCCGCACCAAACGGGGCCGGGTCGTGACGGCCCGCACCCAGCAGCAGGACGGCTACGTGCAGGGCGATGCCGTAAAGGCGTTCGAGGACAGCACCCTGTTTGTGCAGGAGGGCAGGTACACGACCTGTGACTGCCCCCCCGGCGAGACCCCCTCCTACTCGCTGCGCTCCAACCAGATGAAGGTCGACGGGGAATGGGTCTACACCGGCCCCATTCACCTGTACCTGTTCGACATCCCCACCCCCCTGTGGCTCCCGTTTGGGTTTTTGCCCAACGTGTCGGGCCGCCGGAGCGGCCCCCTGGCGCCGAACTACGGCCAAGACCGGGAAAAGGGCCTCTTCCTCCGCAACTGGGGCTGGTACTTCGCGATGAACGCCTACACGGACCTGCAGCTCCAGGCCAGCGTCTGGTCGAAGGGCAGCTTCGAGATTAACCCCATATTCCGGTACAGCAAGCGATACAACTACGACGGGAGCGTGGACCTCACCTACCGGCGCACCCAAATTGGGGAGGAGGAGGACCCCGACTTCACCAACCGGCACCGGGGCCAGCTCCAGTGGCAACACAGTCAGGACCTCTCCCCCACCGCATCCATCCGCGGCGACATCAACCTGGCCACCTCGACGGACTTCGCGCGCCGCAACAGCAACAACTACGACGACGCCGTCAGCCAGGAGATTTCGTCGAACCTGCGCTACAGCAAAAGCTGGCCCGGAAGCGGCAAAGACCTCACCCTCAGTGCCAACCAGCGGCAGCAGCTTCAAAGCGGGGAGGTGTCCATGACCCTTCCCAGCCTGAGTTTCTCGCAGCGCTCGTTTAAGCCCTTCGAGGTGGAGCAGGCGGTGGGCGACGAGCGGTGGTTCGAGAAGATCACGACCTCCTACGACCTGTCGGTCGACAACAGCTACTCGTTCTCCCCGCGGGACGTCGAGCAACTCCGCGAGCAGGGCGACTCCCTGGAGGCGGACCGGGTCGCCGACATCGCCTGGTACGAGGCACTCGTGGACCGGGAGAAGTATCGGACCGCCACCGGCGACGACGAGCAGTTCGACTTCAGCGCGACGCACCAGATCCCGGTGAGTGCCTCCTTCCGGGTCAACCGCTATAACCTCAGCCTCAGCCCCAATTTTCGGTACAACTCGGACTGGCGCATCAGCACCCTCCGCCGCGTCGTTGACCGCGACACGACCGCGGAGGACACCACCCGCACGACCGAGGAACGGCGGGTCCAGGGCTTCTACGCCCGGCGGGACTTCTCGACGGGCATCTCGGCGAACACGGAGCTGTACGGCCTCTTCCCAATCCGGGTCGGCCCCTTCCAGGGCCTCCGCCACCGGGTCTCGCCCTCCCTCTCGTTTAGCTACAGTCCCAATTTCAACGCCCCCTTTTGGGGACGGACGCGCCCGCTCCGCTACGCGAACGGAGACCCTGTGCTGAACGACGAGGGCGACCCGGTCCGGTACGACATTCTCAGCGGAAACCGGGTGCGCGGGAGCAACGAGCAGCGCACCCTGAGCTTCCGGCTCGACAACGAGCTCGAAACGAAACAGGTGCGCGTCGACTCGACCGGGGAGACGGACGAGGAGACGATCAAGCTGCTGGACTTCGACCTGGATGCCGCCTACAACTTCACGGCCGATGCCTTCAAGCTCAGCGACATTGGCCTCCGGGCCCGCACCTCGATCCGCGACTTTAGCGTCCGGTCGTCCATGACCTTCTCCCCCTACGCACTCCGTCCCACCGGGGACGGCGACGGGCGCCGCCTCCGACGCGTCGACCGCTACATGTTTTCGGAAAGCCCCCTCACGCCGGTCCGCCTCACACGCTTTAGCCTTAACCTCAGCAGTTCGTTCGAGGGAGGCGGCGGGGGCAGCGGGGTCGGCACCCGCCCCGGCCGGCAGTCGGGCGGGGGGCGGACCGCCACAGGCCGCCCCGAACGGGGCCGGGCCTCCGGGCCCCAGCCGGGCTATCTCGGCACGGATATTCCCTGGACGCTGAGTTTTGACTTCAACTACAGCTTCCGCAAGCCGCGGAAGCAGATTGAGGGCCAGACCACAACACTCAACACCCGGTTCAGCTTCGACGTAACGCCCCGATGGTCCCTGGAAGGCCGCACGGGCTACGATTTTGTTCAGAACGAGCTGGCCACTACGAGCATCAACCTCAACCGGGACATCGGGCGCTGCCGGTGTTGGGTGATGTCTTTCAGTTGGGTCCCCTTCGGGGCGCGCCAGTCGTACAGCTTCAGCCTCCAGGTCAAGAGCGGGCAGCTGTCCCAGTTGCTTCGGCTCCAGATTCCAAACTCGGGCCGGGACGGTCCCCTGGGCGGCTTCGGAAACCGCCTCCGCAACACGGCGAGCAGCGTGGCCGGCGGGGGAGGACCCGGCAGCTCCATTCCGTAAGCCATCGTGGCCGCGCCCGGTGCAACGGCGGCCCGGCCGTCTGGAGGCCTGGGCCCCGGTCCGTGCACACGGGTTCCACACGCCAGATGGACCTCACCCCTGGGCCTTTCGTTTGCGCGTGGGGCATGCCCGGACGGCCGCCTGTCGTTTTTCTTGTTCCCCTGCACCCCCCCTGGCGGTTTCTGTTTCCTGCTTGCCCAGCGAGCGTCAGTCCTGGTCTTCGTCCCCTGCTGTCCGAGCAGTTGCGGCCCGGAACGCCAATCGTGCCTCACGACTTCGATACGAGCGGGTGGGGCCGGACGCCCCCGCCTCGCCCCTTCACTTCAGTGCCCTGAAAACCGATACGTTCCCCTCTCCCCCATCTCATGTTCGAACTCAACGACCTTCTGCTCGCCTTCGACTTCTCCCCCTCTTCGAAGCGGGCCCTCGCTTACGGCGCCGATCTTCTCCAACGAACCGACGCCCGGCTGCACCTGATGCACGTTCAGGAGGTGCCGCAGGGCCCCTTCCAGCGGGAGCCGCGCTCGCCCGTCCCGACCTACAAGCTTGAAGACGAGTTTGAGGAGCGGTGCCAGGACGCCCTCTCGGCCCACGGCCTCGACGCAGACGACGGCCGCCTCACCTTCAACGCCGAGCGGGCAGACGCCGTCGCCCCCGCCCTCGTACGGTACGCCGAGAGCAAGGACGTCGGCATGATCGCGATGGGGACCCATGGGCGTCGGGGCGTCGAGCGGGCCTTCTACGGCAGCGTGGCGGAGGAGACCCTACGGACCGCCCCCACTCCGGTCTTTACCGTCCAGTCCCCCGACGACGAAGAGGCGGCCGCCTCCGTCGAGCGGATCGTGGCGCCGGTCGACTTCTCGAATCCGTCCCGGGGCGCCCTGCAGCAGGCCGGTCGTCTCGCGACGATCTATGAGGCCCCCCTGAAGCTGGTGCACGTCGTCGAAACGCCCGATACCCCTTCGGTCTACGGCCCGGAGTCCCCGACGGTCACGAGCCACAAGACGAAGGAGAAGGCCGAAACGGCCCTCGAAGACTGGGGCAGCGATCTGGCAGGCGGAGACCTGACGGTGTCCTACGTTGTGCACCGGGGCGAGCCGGCGCCGAGCATTCTTCGCAGTGCCCCACACGAGACGGATCTGGTCGTCATGGCCACCCGTGGCCTTCGGGGCGTCCGGCGCGCGATGCTGGGCAGTGTCACCGAGGAGGTGCTTCGGGAGGCGAACGGGCCCGTGCTCGCGGCCCGCGACTTCCCGACATCGGATTAAAACCAGGGGCCCCCTTCCTGGGATGGCTGCGTGCGTCCCAAAATCCGGGCCGTGCGCCTTACGGACCAGGGAGCGATGCACCGCGGACGCCGACACAAAGACCCGCCTCCAGCGACACTGGAGGCGGGCTCAGGGCACCAAGGGCGGGCCCGGGAGGATTCGAACCCCCGACACTCGGCTCCGAAGGCCGATGCTCTATCCAGGCTGAGCTACAGGCCCTTTTTTCTTAAAGCACGGTCTATACACGCGTCGTCGGGGCGGGATCCTGGATCCCATGCGGTCCCCCTCTAAAGAAATGGGGAATGCGCGACGACGCCCCAGAAGCCCCCTTGGCTCTACGGGGCCGGAATGTGCTGGCGGTCCGCGACGGTCAACGAACCGTAGACCCCCACCACGCAGCGTCCGCCGCGTCCGTCCGCGCCAGCAGGGCACGCAGGGGCGGCGGCTGCAGGGACACCCGGTCGAGCTGGTCGACGGGCGCCCAGGCGAACGACAGGTACCCCTCCTCGGCCTGCGGAGGCGTGTCGACCGTGAGCGCGGGACTCGTGGTCGCGTAGCAGTGGTTGATCTCGTACTGACGCTCCCCGTCGCGGCGCCACTGGTGCTCCACGGCCCCCAGGTAGCGGCCCACCTCGGCGCGCACCCCCAGCTCCTCGTGGAGCTCGCGGCGCAGGCAGGCCTCCAGGCCCTCCCCGGGCTCCCGATGGCCGCCCGGCAGAAACGTGTGGGGCTGCCCCTCGGCCCGAACGACGAGCACGTGATTGGCCTCCCGCACGACGGCGCGCGCAAGAAGATGGACCGTAGGCATCGACACAACACTGGGTCTATGGGCGAACACTGAACATCCCCCGTACTCACACGCCGGGGTCCCTCCCGCCACGGGCCCCTTTTGGACTCATTTCGTCGCCGTTCCCACGATGTGGGGCGACACCGGCGGGACCCCAATGTCGAACCGCTCCATCTCGACCGTCGAGAACCCCGCTCGCCGGAGCTGCGCACCGGTGTCGCGATCCGGACGGCACCCGTCGGCCACGGCCCGCCACACGGGCCGAATTCCGCGCTGAAACCAGCAGAGCGGCGTGTGCCGCTCCGCCGCGACGTGCTCGATAAACAGGAGCCGCCCACCGGGGCGCAGGACGCGCCGCAGTTCGGCCAGCGTGTCCATCACGTCGGGGACGGAGCAGAGGACGAGCGTACTGACGACGGCGTCTACGCTCTCGTCCGGCAGGCCCGTCTTCTGGGCCGGGGCGGTGCGGATCTCGGCGTCGAGGGCGCGGCCCTCCAGCTGCTCCCGGATGTACCCGTGCATGTGCGGATTCGGCTCCAGCCCGATCCACCGGAGGCCGTCGGGCAGGTGCGGCAGGTTGACGCCCGTGCCCGGCCCAATCTCGACCACGGTGCCCTCCAGGCCCGCGAAGAGCCGACGCTTGTGGTCGCCGTAGAGGCGGTCCTGGGCGTCATCGCCCCAGGCAAGGGTGTGGGCAAAAAAGCGTTGGTAGAGGGACATGGGCGGTCCGGGAGGAAAGGATCAACAAACGAAAGGGCCGGCCACCGTCCCCGGCGCAAAGGGGCCCCTCGGAATATGGACGGCGACGGGGCCGCCGTGCCCCCATCGCCTCGTCGTTTCATCTTCCGCTCGTCAGCGTCGTCACCGTTCCGTCTCCGGGGTCAAAATCCGTTCGTAGCGGTCCGCATTCTGGAGGAGGGCCGTCGCCGCCGTTACCTGCTCGTCCGCTGGGAGCAGGGCCTCGATGCGCCGACGGGCACTGACGTACCGGGCCAGGATTTCGCGCTGGAGGTGGCGCATCAGGGCCGGGGCGTGCCGCTCGAACGCCGCTGCTTTCGCCTCGCCCAGCGCCTCGTCCAGCGCCGCCGTCTCGTCCCGCAGGCCCTCGTAGCCGTTCGCCTCGATGCGTGCCCGGAGGGAGTCGAGGGTCCGCTCTGCCCGGAGCGGGTACGCCACCTCCTCGCGGTCGAGCCACGCCCGGAAGGCCCCCAGGTCGGACTCGTCGACCGAAAAGTCAGCGGCGAGTGTGTCGTGGGTGGCGGCGTAGTGGTTGGCGTAGCGGAAGAAGACGCCCCGACGCGTCAGGGCCTGCCCCAGTGCACTCGGGGACGGGGACGCCACGCGCACGTCCGGCCGAATGCCGTGTCCGTCGCGCACAGTGCGGCCTCCCGTCGTCTCGTGCACCCGGGATGGAGGGGCCGTGGTGTCCGTTGGGTTCGCATCGAGGCGCTGAATGGTGCGGCCGCTCGGGGTGTAGTACTGGGCCGTCGTCAGCTTGAGGGCGGTGTTGTGGGGCAGGGACCGGACGTTCTGCACGAGGCCCTTTCCGTAAGTGGTTGTGCCCATCACCACGCCCCGGTCGTGGTCCTGCAGGGCGCCGGCCACGATCTCGCTCGCCGAGGCGCTCTGTCCGTTCACGAGGACCACGACCGGCGTCTCGGGCAGCAGGGGCACACGGTCGGTCGTGTACGACTCGGTCTCACCGTCGTCACGCCCCCGCGTGGAGACGACTTCGGTGCCCTGCGGCACGAAGAGCGCCGTGATCCGGACGGCCGCCCGCAACAGCCCTCCCGGGTTGTCCCGCAGGTCGAGCACAATTCCCTGAAGGGGCCCCGTGTCCCGAAGGGCGTCGAGCGCCGCCTCCACCGCCCCCGGTGCGCCACGGGTAAAGCGCTCCAGCTTCACGTACCCGAGCTCCCGCTCCGAACCCACACGCCCCTGATACGTCACGTCCCGGAGCTCCACGCGCTCGCGGGTCAGGGTCAGCGTCAAGGGCGAGGGCCGTCCCGCCCGCTCCACCGTCACGGGGACGGTGGTGCCGGGCGGCCCGCGGAGCAGGGCCTCCACGTCCTCCACCGACAGCGAGGCCGCCGGCTGGTTCGCCACCTCGGTGATCACGTCCCCCGTGCGCACCCCTTGCTGGTACGCGTCGCCCCCGGCAACAGGCGCCACCACCGTCAGGGCGCCGTTGCGGCGCCCGATGTCGAGCCCCACGCCCCCGTACTGCCCGTCCGTGATGATGTCGATCCGCGCATTCTCCGCCTCGTCGACGTACGTGGTGTAGGGGTCCAGCTCCTTCAGCATGGCGTCGACCCCCACGCGCACGAGGTGCCCCGGGTCCACCGGCTCCACGTAGCCGGTGACCACCTCCTCGTAGACCGCCCCGAAGATCCGGAGGCCCTTGCGGAGCTCGAACAGGTCGTCATCCGGCGCCCAGAATCCGACGAGCACCCCCATGCCCATCGACACGGCGAGGGCCATTCCCAGTAGCGACACGGTTGCCCGGGATCGACGCATGGGCCCGGTGGGGACTGATGCGGGGGAACGCGACAGCGCCTACTCGTCCGTCATGCCGAGCGCCTGGGCCCGGCGCCGCGCAACCCATTTGGCCACGTAAATCGACAGCTCGTACAGGCCCAGCAGGGGCACGGCGACGATGATCTGCGAGATCGGGTCCGGCGGGGTCAGGAACGCCGCCACGCCGAGCACCGCGATGAGCGCATACTTCCGGTACGCCCGCATCGCCTCCGGGGTCAGGATGCCCACCTTTGCTAGAAAGTACACGACCACCGGCAGCTCAAAGAGCAGCCCCGTGCCCATCGTCCAGAACGTCACCATGCTGAAGTAGGTCATGATGTCGAACTGGTTGACGATCTGCTCGGAGAGGGTGTACTGGGCGAAAAACTGAAGGGCCAGCGGGGTCAGGATGAGGTACCCGAAGGCCGCGCCGAGCAGGAAGAAGAAGGTGGCCGAGACCGCCGAGAAGCGCATGCCCTTCTTCTCGCTGGGATAGAGGGCCGGCTCGATGAACCGCCAGAGGTAGAAGACCACGACCGGCGACCCGGCGATGAGCCCCACGACGATGATGGTCCCGATGTCCGCGAAGAACTGGCCGGTGATCGTCCGGTTGAGCAGCTCCAGGCTCTCCGGCTCCAGGGCCAGCACGTCGTACATGAAAAAATCCGGCCGCGTGGGCCCGATCAGGACCTGGTCGACAATCCATTCGCTGAAGAACGAGCACACCGCGATGGCGACGAGCACGCCGGCCCCGGCTTTGATGAGGGTCCAACGCAGCTCTTCAAGGTGGTCCAGAAACGACATGACCCCCTGCTCGTCCGGGGGCGCCCCGTTGCCCGGAGCGCCGTCTCCCTGCACCCCGGCGGGCGTGTCCGTCTGTGAGGATGGAACCTCGGGCATACGACCGTGACTGCAATCCGGCGAAAGCGTTCGTCCTGAGCTGTTTCGATTTCGTCCCTACGCGCTGTCGGACCCGCTGCCCGTCCCCTCCTGCAGGTTGAGGTCGAGGAGGGAGTCGACCCACAGGCCCTCCGCCTCGATGCGGTCCTGGCCGTTGCTCCAAGTGAAGTTGAAGAGCGTCAGGAGCCCGTCAACCGCAAACCCGGCACTGCGCACGAGGCGAAGGGCCTCGGAGGCACTGCGGCCGCTGTTGATGATGTCGTCCACCATCACGACGGGCTGGTCGGCGTCGATGGGCCCCTCCACGAGCCGGCGCCGCCCGTGCTCCTTCCGCTCCTCCCGGATGAGCCCTCCTTTAAACTCGTCGCCCTCACTCACGGCCAACACGCTGCAGACGAGGGGATGAGCCCCGAACCCGTACCCCACCACCTGGCGGGCGCCCCGCTCTCGGAGCCGCTCGGCAATCACCGACCCGACTTCCGTGAACAGTTCCCCGTCGAGTGTGGGCACGCGTGTGTCCAGGAGCCACCCGATCGGCTGGCCCCGCGGATCGGTGATCAGCTCATCCTCCCGGCGCACCAGGGCCTCTTCGTAGAGCTTGCGGCCGATCTCGATGAGTTCGGCCCGGGAGGAAGAGCTAAATGTACCGCGATCCATCGACGGCATGGGGACACACGCAGGTCGTCCAGTGAGCAGGGCGGGCGAACGCGAGCAGAGATTTCGCACTGGATCTCGAACCGTCCGACGCGCAGGGTCGTTCCCGCCTACGCCATGGCGACCTCGTACAGCGGGTGCTGGTCGCAGAGGGCCTTCACCTCCCGCTCCACCGCTGCCTGCGTGTCCTCGTCCGCGGGATCCTGAAGGACCCGGTCGATCATCTCCGCCACGTGGACAAACGCATCCGGCCCGAACCCGCGGGTGGTCATTGCGGGCGTTCCCAGGCGCAGCCCGCTCGTGACGAACGGGCTCTTGTCGTCGAACGGCACCATGTTCTTGTTGGCCGTGATGCCGGCCGCTTCGAGGGCCTGCTCGGCCTCCTTGCCGGTGAGCCCCTTGTTGCGCAGGTCGATGAGGACGAGGTGGTTGTCCGTCCCGTCGGAGACGAGGTCGTAGCCCCGCTCGCGGAGCTCGGCCCCCATTGCCTGCGCGTTGTCGACGACCTGCTGGGTGTACTCGGCGAACGAGGGCCGGAGGGCCTCCTTGAAGCCGACGGCCTTTGCGGCGATCACGTGCATCAACGGGCCGCCCTGCGTGCCGGGGAAGACGGCCGAGTCGAGCAGCTCGCTCATCATCTTCGTGCGCCCGCTCTTGCGGGCCGTCTTGCCCATCGGGTTCTCGTAGTCGTCCCCCAGCAGGATCATGCCGCCCCGGGGGCCCCGGAGCGTCTTGTGCGTCGTGGTGGTCACCACGTGGGTGTGCGGCATCGGGTCGTTCAGGACCCCGCCCGCAATGAGCCCCGCCGTGTGCGCCATGTCCATCCACAGGAACGCGCCGACCTCATCGGCGATCTCGCGGAAGGCCTCGTAGTCGAAGTCGCGCGGGTAGGCACTGGCCCCGATCGAGATCATCTTCGGCTGCACCTGCTTCGCCCGGTCGCGGACCCTGTTCATGTCGATGCGGCCGGTCGCCTCCTCCACCCCGTAGTACTCGGCCTCGTAGAGAATGCCGGAGAAGTTGACGGGCGACCCGTGCGTGAGGTGGCCGCCGTGCGACAGGTCGAGGCCGAGGAAGGTGTCGCCGGGGTCCAGGAGGGTCAGATACACCGCGGAGTTGGCCTGGGCCCCCGCGTGCGGCTGCACGTTCACCCAGTCGCAGTCGTAGAGCTCTTTCGCCCGCTCGCGGGCCAGGTCCTCGGCCCGGTCGACCACCTCGCATCCGCCGTAGTAGCGCTTGCCCGGCAGGCCCTCCGCGTACTTGTTCGTAAGGGCCGTGCCCATCGCCTCCATGACGGCCCGGGAGGCGAAGTTTTCGGACGCAATGAGCTCCAGCCCGTCGTTCTGGCGCTGGACCTCCTTCTGGATGACGTCGTGGATTTCGGGATCTTGGTTGCGGAGCGCACTCATCGGAACAGAAAACACTGTGAAAGCAACGGTGCAGGGCGGCCCCGACGATCGGTCGCCGAGGCCCTCCCAACGTGTGGAAGTACAAATGGACGTGAGGATCGAACGTGAATGCGGAAGATGGGGTTCGCCCCCTGGGTCCGACCGAACGACTGAAAGGCCTCCATGCCTGGGTTTGTGACAATCAACCCGCCCGCTACCAGCACGAGGGCCACGAAAAGGGGGTTCATCGCAACCGGGAGGGACGAGTGGAGAGGCGTGGCACTGCCGCTGTGTTCAGTGCGTCATGGCGTACATGAGAATGTTCGTGCCCATCCGGAGGGCCGCCCGTCGCTTCTCTGGGGGATTGCTGTGCACCGGGGCCGGCTCCCATCCGTCCCCCAGGTCCGTCTCGACGGTGTAGAACACCATGAGCCGGCCGTGGTCGTCGAAGTAGCCGTACCCCTTCGGCGCCTCGCCGTCGTGCTCGTGGATTTTGGGGAGCCCGTCCGAGAAGTCGTAGGGCGTCGTGTAGATGGAGTGATCGAAGGGCACTTCCACGAGCTTCTTGTCCGGAAAGACCTTCTCCAATTCGGGGCGGATGTGCTCGTCGAGGCCATAGTTGTCGTCAATGTGGAGGAAGCCGCCCTGACGCAGGTACCGGCGCAGGCGGTCGGCCTCCGCCTCGGAGAAGGTGACGTTTCCGTGGCCGGTGAGGTACAGGTACGGAAACGTGAAGAGCTTGTCCGTGCTGAGCTCGACGGCCTCTTCCTGCGGCCCTACGTCGAGGAGCGTGTGCTGGCGCGCAAACGCGAAGAGCTCCCGCAACGACTCCTCGTCGCTGTACCAGTCGCCTCCCCCATCATACTTCACGCGGGCCACGGGGACGGAGGCGTCGTCCTGCGCCCGGGCGTCGGTCGCACTCGCAACGAGCCCCACGAGACCGAGCCCCACCACAATCGGAAGGCGAACCAGAAGGGAACGCAACACGGGCGCCACGGGGGAGTGGGAGATCAGACTGTGCACTGCCACGAACCTGCATGCCCCGACTAGGTTCGGACCGACTGGAGAACTCCCCCTCCCTCTTCCCGTTGATGTGACTCGATTGTTTCTCGCCCTGTCTGCCGACCGCCATGACCAAGTTCACGAAGGCCCTCCTCTTCTCCGCCGCGGCCGCCGGAGCAGCCGCCCTGGCCCTCAACCAGCTTGACCTCGACGCCGCCCCGGCGGAGCCGGACCCCGGGTTTCCCGGCCCCAACCCCGACGACATTGCCGAGGAGGATGTGGAAATGATGCTGAATGAGCTGGCCTCGCAGCTCTAGCCCACCGCCAATCGACGCCCCAAACCCGAACGCCTCCCACCATGCCATCCCCTCGACCATGCCGTCCCCTCGGGAGTGTCCCGCCTGCGCCCTCGAATTCGAAGACACCGGGGACGTGGAAGAGTGCCCCTACTGCGGCTACGAGTTTCCGCAGCGCAGCGCCAGCGTGCGGTGGGTCGCGTGGATTCTCGCCCTGCTCCTCCTCTGGCCCGCCCTTGAGGGGCTGATGTACTTGCTGGGGGCGTGACGCGTGAGGTGTGATGCGTGGCAACGGGAAGCGTGGGGGCCCACGTCGGATGCGCAGGTCACGTTTCACTCTGTACGCATCACCGATGCCCCAGACCGAGGCTCGTTGCCCTGACCTGTCCGTTCTTCGTTCGCAACCTCTCTTCCCATGCAGCCCGCCCCACCCACGTCGCCTGTCCTGGGCGACCGCTCGCCCGCCGACTTTCTCGACACCTACTGGCAGGAACGGCCCCTCGTGGTCCGCGACGCGCTGCCGGACTTCCGGTCGCCCCTGTCTCCGGAGGAGCTGGCCGGCCTGGCCTGCGAGGACGGCGTCGCGAGCCGGCTCCTCCTGGAAGAGGGCGGTGAATACCCGTGGGAGCTGCGGCACGGCCCGTTTGCCTCGGAGGAGTTTCTCCACCTGCCCGAGACGCACTGGACGCTTCTCGTGCAGGAGGTGGACCGCCTGATTCCCGAGGTCGGCGCCCTGCTAGACCGCTTCCGCTTCCTGCCCGACTGGCGGCTCGACGACGTGATGGTGAGCTACGCCCCCACGCACGGCACCGTCGGCCCCCACATCGACAACTACGACGTCTTTCTGCTGCAGGGCGCGGGGCACCGACGCTGGCAAATTGGGTCCGAGCCGGTGGACAACGAGGAGATCGTGCCGGACCTCGACGTGCGCATTCTCGCCGATTTTGAGGCGGAGGAGGAGTTCGTGCTCGGCCCCGGCGACCTGCTGTACCTGCCGCCGCGGGTGGCCCACTACGGGGTCGCCACCGACGACCAGTGCATGACCTACTCGGTCGGCTTCCGGGCCCCGCGGCACCAGGACCTCGTGGGGAACTTTCTGCAGCAGGCCATGGACACGGTCGGCCCGGACGCACGGTACAGCGACCCGGACCTGTCGCCGGTCGACCACCCCGGTGAAATCCACGACGACGCCCGCCAGACGGTACGCCGCCTCCTCCGCGACCTCGTGCGCGATGATGACGCCATCGATCAGTGGTTCGGGCAGTACCTGACGCGTCCCGGTCGGGACCGCGAGGCGGTGCCCCCGGAGACGCCGGTCACGGACGACGAACTTACCGACATGCTCCGGGCCGGCCACGGGCTGCGGCCTGGACCGGTATCCCGGCTCGCCTTCATCGAACACGACGACGGGTCGGTCACCCTCTTCGCGAACGGATCGCCCATCGACCTGTCCCCCGACCGGGCCTACGCGGCCCGCCTCGTGACGGGGCGCCAGCAGATCCCGAGCGACGCCCTCACCCCCCACCTTGAGGACGACGCGTTCGTGGACCTGCTCGTGGCCCTGGTCAACGATGGCCTTCTGGAGTGGGACGCGGCGTAGGCGCCCGCCGATCGATCCTCTTGTCTTTGCCCCTGCCGATGCACCCCCAGCTCGACGAGTACCGTACCGGATTCGTCGACCTCAAGGACGAGGCGACCGCACTCGTGACCGACGCGGACGCCGCCACGATGCGACGCCGACCGGATCCGGACGCGTGGTCCGTCGTCCAGTGCATCGATCACCTGAACACGGCCGGGTGGCTGCTGTTGCGGGCGATGGAGGACGAGATCCGGCAGGGCCGCGCCGAGGGGCCGTACGGCACACCGCCCTTCGAGTATGGCGTCGTCAGTCGCTGGTTTGCGCACGTTCTGGAGCCGTCGTCGGGCTGGACCTTCGACGCGCCCTCTCTATTCGAGCCGGACGCCCCGAATACGCTCTACCCCAATGAGGCGGTGGACGAGTTTTTGGGCCTGCAGGGTCGGTTCGCGGACTGCGTGGGGGGCGCGGAGGGCCTGGACCTGCGCCGGATACGATTCGGATCCCCCGCCATTCCCCTTCTGCGCATCAGCCTGGGGGCCTGGTTTGAGGCCACCCTGGCCCACGAGCGGCGGCACCTGGACCAGGCCCGACGAACCCTGCGCGCCCTCCACTCGTCTTAACGTAGCGGTTGGGCCCGCCTGGTTCTTGCTCCAGGCCCACCACGGGCCTGCCGCGCCGGCCCGAGCACACGTCTTTTTTTCCTCCCCCTCCCCTCCTGCCGATTATGTCCGCCATCTGCGTCTATTGCTCCTCGAGCAACGCCATCGCCGAGACCTACCCGCCGGTGGCCGAGGCGCTCGGGCGAGAGATGGGGCGCCGGGGCCACGAGCTGATCTACGGCGGCGGCGCGGTGGGCCTGATGGGCGTGCTGGCCGAGGCAACCCACGAGGCCGGCGGGACGGTGACGGGCGTCATCCCGTCGAAACTGCAGGACCGGGAGGGCATCGCGTACGACGCCGACGAGCTGGTCGTAACCGAGACGATGCGCGAGCGCAAGCGGATCATGTACGAGAACGCGGACGCGTTCGCCGCGCTGCCCGGCGGCTACGGCACCCTGGAGGAGTTGATGGAGGTGCTCACCCTGAGGCAGCTCGGCTATCACGACCGTCCCATCGCCCTTCTGAATGCGGACGGCTTCTACGACACGCTCCTCTCGTTCTTCGACGAGCTGCGGGACGGCCGGTTTGCGCGGGCCGCCGCGACCGACCTGGTCGAGGTCGTGTCGTCCGCCGAGGCGGTGCTGGACCGAATCGAAAGAATGACGGCCGCCGACGGCCAGATGGCCTGAGCCCGCTTCGGCCCTCAACGCATCGTTTATCGAAGCCAAGCCGTCCATGTCCGCCGAGCCGCGCCTCCATACGCTCCAGGTCGCCCGCACGGCCCGCGTGGCAACCCTCGGGACGCCCGCCACCGCCGCGTCGTGGTGGGTGGTGCTGCACGGCTACGGCCAGCTCGCCGCCGACTTCGTGTCGGCGTTCGCCCCCCTCGTGGCCCCCGACCGCTGCGTCGTTGCGCCGGAGGGATTGTCCCGGTTTTACGTGGACGGGATGGCCCAGCACGAGCAGGTGGGCGCCTCCTGGATGACCCGCGAGGCACGCGAGGCCGAGGTGTCCGACTACGTCGACGCCCTCGACGCGACGATCCGTCACCTTGCCGACGACGTGCCCCCCTCCCTACACGTGCTGGGCTTCTCGCAGGGGGCCGCCACCGCCAGCCGGTGGGCCCTGCTGGGCGACACGGCCGTCGACCGACTGGTGCTGTGGGGCGGGGCCCCGGCCCACGACCTCGACCTCGCGGAGCACGCCGCTGCCCTGCGCGCCCTGGACCTGACCCTCGTGGCCGGAACGGAGGACCCATACGTGACCGACGACCGATGGGCCGCCGTTCGGCGCCGCCTCCGGGCCCACGACATTCCCGTGACGACGCGTACCTTCGAGGGCGGGCACCAGATCGACCCGGCCCCGTTGCGGGCGCTGGTCGCGTCCTGACGCGTTGCGCGTGTCCGGGGCGCTCCTACGCCCTGGCGTGCTCGCGGCCGTAGCGCCACGCCAAGTACGCCATAAACCCCGTGCCGGTGCGGAGTGCCTCCTCGTCCGGGTTGAACCGGGACGTGTGGAGGCCGTGCTCGCTGCCCACCCCGAGTTGGTAGAAGGTGCCCGGACACTCGCGCAGGAAATAGGCAAAGTCTTCGCCCGCGAACCACCGATCCGCCTCCACGGTCCGCTCCGGCCCCACGTATTCGCGGGCGGCCTCCTGCACGAGCGTCGTCGGCGTCTCGTGGTTGTGGAGCGCCGGGTATCCTTCGCGCACCTCCACCTCGGCCGTCGCCCCGTGCGCCTCGGCGGTGCGGTGCACGAGTTGACGGAAGAGGGCGTGCGCCCGGAAGCGCCACGCCTCGTCCATCGCCCGAAAGGTGCCCTCCAGGCGGGCCGCCTCGGGAATTACGTTCGTGGCCCCGTCCGCCACCAGGCGCCCGATGGTAAGGACCGACGGCACGCCCGGCGGGCACCGGCGGCTGATGAGCGACTGGAGCCCGCCGACGAGTTCGCTGGCGACGTAGGTCGGGTCCACCGCCTCGTGCGGGTTCGCCGCGTGTCCGCCCTCGCCCGTCACCGTCACGAACACCTCGTCGGCCGAGGCCATGAAGTCGCCGGCGCGGATGCCCAGGGTCCCGGGGGGGAGGCTCGGCTTCACGTGCTGCCCAAAGGCGGCCTCGGGGGCCGGCGTATCGCCCGTTTCGTCGAGCACGCCCTCGTCGATCATAAACTTAGCCCCGCCGGGAACCCGCTCCTCGTGGGGCTGGAAGCAGAATCGCACCTGCCCGTGCACCTCTTCGCGGTGGCGTGCCAGAATCATGGCCGTGCCCAACAGCGAGGACGTGTGGAGGTCGTGCCCGCACGCGTGCATCACCCCCTCGTGCTCCGAGGCACAGTCGAGGCCCGTCTCTTCCTGAATGGGGAGCGCGTCCATGTCCGCCCGCAGCAGCAGGGTCGGCCCCGGCCGCCCCCCGTGCAGGGTGCCCACCACGCCCGTGTCGTACACCCCTGTGCGGACATCGAGGCCGAGGGCCGTCAGCCGCTCCGCCACGCGCCGCGCGGTCTCGTGCTCCGCCCCCGACAGCTCGGGCCGCCGGTGCAACGTGCGGCGAAATGCAACGATCTCCGAGTATAGGTCGTCGGCGTCAGACTTAACGGCATCGAGCATCGGATAGGGGGGCGGGGGCGGAGCAGTTCGGTTGGTCTGCGGCGTGTCCGACAACCAACGGTTCTCTTGGATGATTCGTCCTCCCCACCCGGCCGACCGCCTCTTTCCTGCTCCCGACGGGCGTTCGAAATTTCGATTCGTTGTTCCTACCTTAGGGCTGCTCGCGCTTTTTCCACAGCGACACCGCGTTGATGCCCGACCAAGACGTTGAACTCTCGCGCGCCCAGTGGGGCTCGCGCTTCGGGTTTTTGATGGCGATGCTCGGGGCCATGGTGGGGGCCGGCAACATCTGGCGCTTCCCCTACGTGACCGGCGAGAACGGGGGCGGGGCCTTTCTCCTCGCGTACTTCGTGCTCCTGCTCGTGCTCGCCATTCCCGGCCTCATCGCCGAGGTCGCGTTCGGGCGCTACGCCGGCAAGGGCGTAATCGGGGCCTTCCGCAAGGTGGCCTCGTCGCGGGGGATGGTGGGACTGGGGGTGGTGGTGCTGATCGTGAACGTTGCCCTGATGTCGTACTACGCGCCCGTCGTGGGGTGGACGCTGTACTATGCCGTGCACTCGCTGCTCTTCACCTTCACGTCGGCGGGCTTCGCGCCGGAGGCATTTTGGGAGGGCTTTCGCGCAAGCGGCGTTTGGTCCATCGGCAGCCACACGGCCGTAATGGCCCTGGTCGCGGCCATTCTGTACCTCGGCATCCGGCGGGGCGTGGAGCGGCTCGTGATCTACGCAGTGCCGGGGCTCGTGCTCGCCCTCGTCGCGATCATGATCCGCGCCCTCACGCTGCCCGGGGCCGCCGAGGGCCTCGCCTTCACGTTCGGCATCGAGTGGGGCAAGCTCGGGCTCGGCCAGACCTGGATCACCGCCCTGGGACAGGTTCTCTTCTCGACCGGCCTCGGGTGGGGCATCGCCCTCACCGTCGGCAGCTACCTGCCGGACTACGACGACATTCCGACCGGCGGGGGCGTCTTCACCGTCATCGGGAACTCGAGCATCGGCATCCTGGCGGCCTTCGCCATTTTCCCGATTGTCTTCGCGTTCGACCTGGACCCGGGGTCCGGGGCGAGCCTCACGTTCGTGTCCCTGCCGCAGGTCTTTCCGCAGATGGCGGGGGGCGCGCTGTGGGCCATCCTGTTCTTCCTCGGCTTCTTTCTGGCCGCCTTCACCTCGGCCATCCTCATCACGGAGGTGAGCGTGACGACCCTCAGCGAAGAAACGCGCTTGAGCCGGGAGCAGACGGTGATCGGGGTGTGCGGGGTCATCTGGCTTCTGGGCCTCGGGAGCGCGTACTCGCCCGGCGTGCTGAACTTCCTCGACTTCGTGTTTGGCAACTTCGGCCTGCCCCTCTCCACGCTCGCCATCATCGGCGCCATCGGCTGGTCCATGGGGCACCTCGGCCCCGAGAAGCTCCGGGTGCTCGAGATCAACCGCAACGCCGGGCTGTACGTGGGGTCGCTCTGGGGGCCGGTGGTGCAGTACGTGATTCCGCTCGTGATGCTCTTGATCGTCGCGAACTACGCCTGGGCGAATTTCGGCACGCCGGAGATGATTGGGGGCATCGCCGTCTTTTTCGGCATTCCCGTCCTCGGCTACGCGCTCATGGCGTCCCTGGAGGACCGCTCTGATTCACTGCCCCGCGAACAGACCCGATAACCCATGCTTGGACTGCCCGTGGACGTATGGGCCACGATGGCCTTCTGCGTTTTGGCCTTCTTCGGCGTCTCGATCTGGACGCTCGTCTATACGCTCCGCCAGGAAGAACAGAAGATGGCCCTGCTCGACACCGAAAGCGACCTCGATACCTATTCGCCTCGCGCGCTGGACGACCTCAGACACTGGATCGAGACCCACCCGGACCCGACCCATCCGGACGTGGCGGCGGCCCGGGCGGCCTACAACGACTGTGTGGACACCCTCCAGTCCACGGATCGTCACTTCTACGGGTGGTCGAGGACCAAGGTCGACCGCCTCGATCCGCTTTAGGGGCGTCGTGGAACGGCCCCCTGGATCGGAGCATGTCCCCCCACGGGGATTCTGCTCTGGGGGGCGGGCGTCGCGGAATCACGAGCTTAGCATTTCACTGACCTCCGGGGCGGCCCCCGCCGAGAGGTCGTTCGGGGCGATAGCGGCCGGGTCCGCCTCCGGACTCGCGTCCTCGGACGCCGACTGCAGACGTGTCATCAGTTCGTCGGTGGCGTTGGCGTAGTCGAGCGCCCCGCGCGAACTGGAGTCGTGGTCGAAAACCGTGGTCGCTCCGTCCCGCGTCTTTGCCAGCGACGTGCTGGTGCGGACGATGGTGTCCAGCACCTTCCCCCCGTACTTTTCGCGAATGTACTCGCGGTAGGTCTTGTGTATGCGCTTGCGCGCGTCGACCTGCGTAAACAGGAACTGCCGGGTGTCGAGGCGCGGATTGAGCTTCTTCTCGACGAGCTGCGTGGTCTGGTAGGTCTGCTCCCCCCCCACCACGGACTGGTACTCCGGCAGCACAGGGATCAGCACGTGCTGGCTCGCAACGAGCGCGTTGAGGCTGTAGACCGTCACGGCGGCGGCCGTGTCGAAGAGCAACAGGTCGTATTCCAGGTCGAGCCGCTGGAGGGCCTCCCGCACCCAGAGCACATCGGTCGGTTTGTTGAGGTCCCGCATCCGGCGGGTCAGGGTGCTGGAGGAGGGGATTAGGTCGAACCCCGCGGCCTCCTGAATCGGAATGCGCCCCGGGTCCGCGTCGGCGTCAAAGAAGGCCGCCACCGACTGGTCGGAGGGGGGCTCCTCAATGCCCATCGTGTGCGTGAGGAAGCCCTGCGGGTCGAGGTCGATGACGAGCGTCCGCCAGCCCGACAATCCCAGCGCCGCCGCGACGTGGATGGTCGTGGTGGTCTTTCCGGTGCCCCCCTTGTGGTTGCAGACAGACAGGACGGTCATAGCGTAGACGGCCGGTGGAGGTAGAGGAGGAAAAAGTAGGTGCTTTCCGGACCGGTGTCAACCCCGACGCGGGGCCCCGCCCGACGTGGTGAGAGCAAAGCGTAACTTTTGCGCCCCCCTCCCGTTTTTCTCGACGCACAGGTCCAGCAAGGGCTCGACACATCCGATGAACCCACTTCTGCAACTTTCCTGCCCACTTCTTCTGGCCTCCCAGTCGCCGCGGCGGCGTGCCCTGCTCGACCGCATCGACGTTCCCTTCGAGACGCGGGGGAGCCCCGCGGACGAGACGCTGGCGCCCTCGGTGGCGCCCGCTGAGGCGGTTCGCACCCTTGCGCGCCGAAAGGCCCGTCCGGTGGCGGCCGACCGCCCCTCGGCCCTCGTCCTGGCCGCCGACACGGTGGTCGCCCACGATGGGGAAATTCTCAATAAGCCCGAAGATTCCTCCCACGCTCGGGCCATGCTTCGCCGTCTCCAGGACACATCCCACACCGTTTACACCGGCGTGTCCCTCGTGCATGCCGGGTCGGATCGGACGGCCACCGCCGTGGAGACGACCGCCGTGGTGCTCGGGCCCCTCTCGGACGCAGAGATTCGGGCCTACGTCGCCTCCGGGTCGCCGCTGGACAAGGCCGGGGGCTACGGGATCCAGGACCATACCGCCCCGTTCTTCGTCGAGCGGATTGAGGGCGATTACTACAACGTCGTGGGCCTCCCCCTCCGCCGGCTCTACCGCACGCTGCGCGCGTCGTTTGCCGACCTCCTGGAGGCGTCGTCCGCCTAGCGGGTCCCGTTTCGTCAACCTGTTCCGGGGACCAGCGTATGGACAGGCGCCGCAGCGCCTCGCATTCTTGCTCATCCAGGGCCCTCCCACCGCACGGGGCCTCCCTAATTTATGGTGGACTCGCCCCTCACGTCGTCGTCCCTTCGCGCCCTGCTCGTCCAGTGCCGGAGCGCCCCCCGGATGGAAGCACAGGAGCAGACCTGCTTCCTGGAGCGGACGCGCCTCCGTCCCGATCAGTTCCAGACCGTCAACGTCGCCCGCGGCGACGACCCCACCTCCGTCTCGCTCGACGCGGTCGACGCCCTGCTCATCGGCGGCGCCGGCAAGTATTCCGCCACCCAGACCTACCCCTGGACCGACGGGCTGCACGACCTCATTCGTCGCGCCGTCGACCGGGCGCTGCCCACCCTCGGCTCGTGCTGGGGGCACCAGGTGCTGGCCCGCGCGCTCGGGGGGCAGGTGGTGCACGACCCCGACCATTCCGAACTGGGCTGTGGGTGGGTGGAACGGACCGATGCCGGGGCCGCCGACCCCCTCTTCTGCCAATTCTCGCCCCGCTTTCAGGCGAACATGGGCCACCACGACCGGGTGGTCGAGCTTCCCCCCGACAGCACAGAGCTCGCCCGCAACGACCAGCCCCACCAGGCCTTCCGCCTGAACGGCGCACCGGTCTACGGCACGCAGTTTCACAGCGAGCTCGACGCGAGGCGGGAGCGGGAGCGCATCCTCGTGTACCGCGAGTACTACCGCTCGGCGCTCCCCGACGCGGAAACCGTGCAGCGCGTGCTCGACACCCTGGCGGACACCACGGAGGTGGACAACCTGCTCTACGACTTTCTCGTGACCTTCGTGGCCCGTCCTCATCCGTCGGTCGCGCCCGCCTCCCTTCACCCCACGGACCACACGGGGGCGCTCGATGTCGCACCGTCCGTCGACCGACGCCGGTCGTCCCCGCGTCCGGCCTGACTCCGCCTCACGTGCCGGGATCGTCGATGGTGTAGGTCGCCTCGGCCCGATCGCACGTCCCCCCGACCGGGGGGTCCGGCTTCCGGACCGTCACCTCCACGCCCTCCAGGTCGGGATAGGTATCCAGCACCTTGTGTGCGATGCGGTACGCCAGCTTTTCAATGAGGTAGAAGTTGTTCTCCGTCACCAGCTGCCGGACGAACTCGTAGACCTGCTCGTAGTTGACCGTGCGGTCTAGGTCGTCGTGCAGGGCTGCGTCCTCGAAATCAAGCCCCACGCTCACGTCGACCTCGTACCGGCCGCCGATGCGATGCTCCTCCTCCATGACGCCGTGGTGGCCGTAGAAGACGGCGTTGACGAGACGGACCGTCCCGGTGGTGGTGTAATCGGTCGAGGGGGACGCCTCGGGCTCGGTGTCAGGGACAGACTCAGACATGGAAGGCAGACTGCAACGGAGTGACGAGAAGAGGAGGGGCCGTCTCGCCCGGCCACGCGCTACGCCAGCTGCTTGTCGAGCGGCACCAGCGTGGGGATGGCGGCCAGCTCGCGGAACGAGCGGGCCCGCTCGGTGATGTCGGTCCGGGTGAGGTCGAGCAGCTTGTCCGGGCCGTAGCGCTGCACGACGAAGGACGCCATCACGCTTCCGTAGATCACCCCACGGCGGAGGGCCTCCGGGTCGAGGCCGCCCGACTGGTACAGGTGCCCGGCAAGCCCGCCCGCAAACGCGTCGCCGGCCCCCGTGGGGTCCTGAATGTCGTCCAGCGGGTAGGCGGGCGCGCTGAAGACGGAGTGGTCGGTGAAGAGAAGCGCGCCGTGCTCCCCCTTCTTGATGATGAGCGTCTCGGGGCCCATCTCACGGATCAGGGACGCGGCGCGGACCAGGTTGGGCTCGTCCGCCAGCTCGCGGGCCTCGGCGTCGTTGATGACGAAGCAGTCGACCTGCGAGAGGGTCGTCCGGAGGCTGTCCGGGGTGTTCTCGATCCAGTAGTTCATCGTGTCGGCCATCACGAAGTCGGGATCGTCCACCTGATCCAGCACATCGCGCTGAATGCCCGGCTCCAGGTTGCCGAGGCACACGATGTCGCTGTCGAGGTAGCTCTCCGGGAGGTCCGGCTCGAACGAAGCGAGGACGTTGAGCTGCGTGTCGAGCGTGTCCCGCTCGTTCATGTCGTAGTGGTACTCGCCGTGCCAGAAGAACGTCTCGCCGTCCTCCTCGACCTCAAGGCCCTCAAGGTCGACCCCCCCGTCGGCCAGCGTCCGGCGGTACTCGTCGGGGAAATCGCCCCCGACGACGCCCACGAGGCGGACGTCTTCGCAAAAGTGGCGGGCGGCGAGCGTCAGGTAGGAGGCACTGCCCCCTAGCACACGCTTGGCAGAACCGAACGGGGTATCGATGGAGTCAAAGGCAACAGTCCCTACGGCAAGGATGCTCACGGGCGGTTAAGCTCCTTCTGTACGGCTTGTGAACAGGGCGAAATGTAACCACGCGGGCGCACACTCGACACGTCCCGCGTGCGAATTCTATGACAAGGCGGCCCGTTCTCTGTGCTCCGGGATGAGGGGCCTCGGGTGGTTGGCAGGAGTGCTGGCATTGGCGTGGTGCCGGACGGGTTCCTCCACGTGTGTGAGGGAGGCGGAACGTTCAGGAGGATGCGTCTGCGTTCCCAACCGGAGCGGACGCGCTCGGGGCGCCAACCTTCTCGGGCGCCTCCGCCTCCGGAAGCCGCACGGTAAAGCGGGAGCCTGCTCCCTTCTCCGTTTCTACCTCGACGGCGCCGCCCATCTGCTCGACGGCCTCCTTCGTGACTGCGAGCCCGAGCCCGGTGCCCTCGTATTCACGGCCCATGCCCTCTGACTCTTGTCGGAAGGGCTCAAACAACGTTTCGGTCTGCGCCGGGTCCATGCCCACCCCCGTATCTTCAACCTCCAGAACCGCAGCCTCGTCGCCCGTCCGGACGCGGATCCAGATGGCGCCGCCGGGATCGGTGTATTTGACCGCGTTGGAGATCAGGTTCTGGAGGGCAATCCGGAGCCCTTCGGGATCGGCCCGCGTCCAGACCGGCCCTCCGTTCGCCTCCATCCGCAGCGTGATGTCCGCCTCCACGGCCTCGGGATAGAATTGGTCGGCGGCCTCTTCGGCGACGGTGGTGATGTCGGTGGGCTCCGACGGGCGTCGCAGGGTCCCCCCCCGCAGGCGCGACAGGTTCAAAATTGCGTCGAGGGTGCCGAGCAGACGACGCCCGCTGTTCTCGATGTGGTCGGCGAACCGACCAATCGGGGCGTCGTCGTCCTCGGCCATGGTTGCGATCTCCTCCGCAAACCCGATGATGGACGTCAGGGGCGTGCGGAATTCGTGGCTCGTGTTGGCCAGAAGGGCCGACTTCATTTGGCTCGCTTCCTCGGCCTCCTGCTTCGCCGTTCGGAGCGCCTCTTCCTGATCCAGCCGGTCGAGCACCACGGCGGCGTGGGCCGCAAGCACCTCAACGAGGCCACTGTCGAACGAATCGATCGCCCCCCGTTCCACGTCCCCGACCGCGATGGTGCCGTGCGTCCCGATTGGGAAACAGGCCGCCGCGCGGGCCGCCCCGTAGTCGAGTTGTGTCTCAACGGCACGCAGGTCGTCGACCACGAAGGGCTCTTCGTCCCGGTACACCTCTGCCAGGAGGCTTTCCCCCTCAATGTCGACGGGCGGGCGCTGGGACGGCATGTGCTCCGCGATCTGTGGGGACCCCTGCACCGGCACGAGCCGGCCGTCCTCCACGAACCGGGTGCTCACCAGCGGGTACCCGAACACCTCGTTCACGAGCCGAAGCACGACGCTCCCCACCTCCTTCCTGTCCTGGGCCCGCAGCAGCCGGCTGACGGCCGCGTAGAGGGCCTCCACCTTCTCCTGCCGGTCGCGCAGGGCCCGCTCGCGCCGCTCCCGCTCGGTGATGTCGGAAAGCACCACCACGTCGCTCCCGCCGGTCGCCCCCAGGCTCGTCTCGACGATTCGGTAGTATCGCGGGGCGGACCCGTCGGTGGTTTCCAGTAGGGACCGGTCCTCTTCGAGCGTCTGTGCCAGTTCCGGCAGGGCCGCCCCCAGGGGCTTGCCGATTGCGGATCGGTCTTCCATCCTCGGAAACAGGTCGATGACCCGCCGCCCGTAGTCCTTAATGCGCCCGTCGGCACTGAGCATGATGGTGGGGGCCGACAGGCTCCCGGCCAGGCGGACGGCCTGAAACTGGTAGCTGTATACGAACAGGACGCCGATGGCGAACACCGCCACGCCCAGCGGCTCGTGGGGAATGTCCTGCAGGGTCGGATTGACGTGCCCCGTAATGTTGAGCACCGCCGGAACCGCCGTGAGCGCCGTGAGCGCCGCCAGCGGCCCCGTTCGGGTCTCCGTCTTCCAGAACATCTCGAACAGCATCAGGTAGCCGGCCGTCGCCAACGCGTAGGCCACGCCCATCACGACCCAGTAGAAAAGCCCATGGCGAATGACGAGGTCGAAGACCCCTCCCTGTCCTGTCTCCAGCGTGTAGTAGAGGTGATGGAAGGGATTCGTCACCTTTAGCAGGGTCACCCCCCCGTACACCACGATCGCAAACCACTGGGCCGAGGCGTCGCGATGGATTGCCCGTCCGGTGTACGCGGAGCAGAACCACAGCCACGCCCACACGGTGCCAAACCCCACGACCAGACTGATCTGATAGAAAACGTGTCTGGCAAGGGGGGACACCGGCAGAAGAAATCCGATGTACGCCCCCGCCCACGCGGCACTGGTCAGGAAAAACGCGAGAAGGCTGTGCCGCGTGCCGGCATACGGGATGGACCAGGCCCGCCAGGCGGCCCCCAGACACGCAAGACTTGCGGCGACGAACGCCAACAGATATCCCCAGAACACGGCCCCCCCTGACGGAACGGACAAAGACATGGCCGGAATTGACGACAGCGTGGAGCGGAACAAATTTCTCCTTGTGTGGGGAATCTACACGTCCCGATTTGCGGCACGAGAGCACCGATCCCCAAACGAGAATATGCCGGCAGATCGTCCTCGGGGGAAACGACCGACGGAAAATCCCCTGCACGTGTAAGGATAGCAGGAGCAAGCCCCGTTCCATCCCCTGGCGTTATCGCTTCCACCGGCCGTCGCCCCCCGACGTCACGACTGGTCGTCTGTCCACGCCAGTTGTAGCTGTAGGGTCAGGTCCCCATCGCTCAGCCGAACGGCGCGGGCCGGCGTAGAGGCCGAGCGCCCGTCGAGAATTCGATCCGGCGCAAAGTCCACGCACCCCACGACTTCGTCTTCAATCAGATCCGCGTCCAGCAGCCGCAGAACGTGCCACCCAGCTTCTTGCAGGACGACCTCGGCGTCCAGCGTTACGGGGAGATCACGGGGGCCTACGTCGTCAACCACCGCGCTGGTGTGAAGGCACGCCCCATCCGGATCGTACACCTCGTAGTAGAGATCCGGGCCCGAGAATAGGTCCCACCGGTCGTCCTGTTCGCCGGAACCGAAGGGGACGACCTGGACGTCAACGTGCGTCAGGGTCACGCGCATCAGACAGGCAAGCGTGTGGGGGGAGGAACGGAGAGACGAGCGCGTCCGGGCCCGGCGATCGCCGGGCAGGTGCGGGTCACACTCCTCATCGAAATTCCCGGCGACACGGTCGTTCCGATCCCGGAAACGAAGGAGAACAGGATGCCGATCCGGCGTATTTTTTGCACAACTGTCTTTCAACGACTGTCTTTTGGGTGTCCGGCTGCGGGGCACCACGATTCGCCCGCTACCGCTCACGCAACCCGCCCGTCCACATCAGCGACTCCGGTCCGCCCTCCGCCTCCAGCGTTCCGCGTCGGCCGCGCCGTGCCGTATTGCCCCCAGCCGAGGCGCAGGTCCGGGGCGCAGCCCTCCTCGCCCCCATCGCCCTTCTCACCCTCGGGCCGTACCTTGCGCTTTGGGGCCTGCCCGATCCGCCGTTTCCCACCGACCCGAGCGGCATTCTGCTGTTCCTCTCGGCCTTCACGGTCGGCGTGGTGCTCCACGAGGCCCTGCATGGCCTCGGGCACGTGTGGGGCGGGGCGTCGTGGCCGGAGGTCCGGTTCGGGGTGCACTGGGCGGCCCTCACCCCCTTCGCGGAGTGCACCGTCCCCACCCGGGCCCGCTCGTACCGGCGCACCCTCGCCCTGCCCGGCCTGGTACTGGGCGCGGGCCCACTGGGCGTCGGACTGGTGACGGGCCACTGGCCCCCAACGTTCTATGGGTTTCTGATGCTGGTGGCCGCGGCCGGGGACCTCCTCATTCTCTGGATTCTCGTGGGGGTGCCCGCCGACGCCTGGGTCCAGGACCACCCTCGGCAGGTCGGCTGCCTCGTCGTGGACGACGCCGGGCCCGACCCGCCCCCACCCGTTTCGGAAGACGACCTGCCGGACGCCACGGCGGGCGACAGTTCGCCGTCGTTCCTCCACCTCCTGTTCCTCGCGGCTCTCTCCGCCGTCGCGGCAGCCGTCGGGTTTGTGATTGCCCTCGGGTAACTCCCGAGGCACTCCGGCTCCCCGGTCGATCTCGTCGAGGCCGAGACTTCAAGGGGGGCATCGTCGCCTCGCCCGTACGCTCTGTCATATTTTTCGAAGACAGTCCCAAAAGGAACGGTCAGGGTTTTTCCTGAAGCAGGATTTTCTTTCCCTGTGAAAGGGCTTCCCCCCACAAGCCCAACATCGTTTCGGCGGAGCACGAGAGGAAGGGTTGCCTCCCGATGCCCCCCCGCACGCTACCCCAACCACCTTCCCGGTGCCCATGACAGCCTGGCGAACCCTGGCGACTCAAGTATTGAACGGTACGCCCCTTTCTTCATCGCAGGCGCTCGACGTCGTGCACGCCGACGACGATGAGGTGCTCGCCCTGCTCGACGCCGCCTTTCGCGTCCGGCGGCATCATCACGGGCGGCGCGTGCGCATCCACGTCCTTCAAAACGCCAAGAGCGGCGTGTGCCCGGAGGACTGCGCGTTCTGCAGCCAGTCCCTCAAGTTCGACAGCGACCCCGAGCAGTACGGGATGCAGCAGGTGGATCAGATCGTCGAGGGCGCCAAGGCCGCCTGGGACAAGGGGGCGGTGACCTACTGCATCGTGACGGCCACCCGGGGCCCCCACTCCAGCGAGGTCGACGTTGTCTGTGAGGCCACACGCCGCATCAAGGAGAGGTATCCGATGGACGTGTGCGCCTCCCTCGGACTGCTGGGCGCGGAGCAGGCCGAAAAGCTGGCCGATGCGGGCGTGGACCGGTACAACCACAACCTGGAGACGTCCTGCGACCACTTCGAAAACGTGGTGACGACCCACGAGTGGAGTGATCGGGTCGAGACGGTCAAGCAGGCCAAGGCGGCCGGCATGGAGGCGTGCTGTGGAGGGATCATTGGGCTCGGCGAGGCCCGCGCGGACTGGGTCGACCTGGCCCTGGCCCTCCGCGAGATCGGGGTCGAGTCGGTCCCGGTGAACTTCCTCAATCCCCGCTCCGGCACCCCGCTGGAGGACGTAGATAAGGTGCGCCCCCAAGACTGCCTGAAGGCCCTCGCCATGTTTCGGCTCGTCCACCCGGAAGCGGACCTCCGCATGGCCGGCGGACGCGAGGTCGTGCTCGACCAGATGCAGCCCTTGGCCCTGTACGCCGCCAATTCCTTTTTCACCGACGGATACTTGACCACCGGGGGACAGGGCGAATCCAAAGACCACCGGATGATCCAGCAGGCCGGGTTCGAGCCCGTGATCGTCGAGGACGGCCCGGAACGGCAGACGCCCGCAACGGCCGACGACACACCGTCCGGAGATTCCGAGGCTGCCGACCGGAGGCGCCAGCCCTCGGCCGGCCCTGCCGGTTGATTGCTTGTGCGACCGCCCGAAGCGAAGGGCCCAGCGCGTTTGCACGTCGTCTCCGCCACCGCCGGCGACCGGACTCACCCGCCCTGCGCGGACGACGACGCAGGCACCGCATCGGGCGGTTCCGGCTCTGGCTCCCACCACCCGTCTTCTACGAGGCGGGCAACCGTTCGCTTCGGCCACGCCTTGTAGCGGAGCTCAGGCCGGTAGGGGACCGCCTGCCCGTTCTCGGTAAGCCACTCAAAGCAGACGCAGGTTGAGGTTTCGAAAAGCACGCCCAACGTGCACCCTTTCCCCCGCAGGCAGTACTTGTAGCAGGCCTGGCCGGGGCGGTCGCACACCGAAAAGTCGACAGGGGCTTCGCGCTCAATGTCTTCCAGTTGCATGGCCGACGTCGGCTTGAAAAGGCTACTTGTTTGTACAGAGTCTAAATAAATCGGCGGCACCGGAACGTACAACCGCCCTTCGTGAAATTTCGGGCGAGACCGGTCCTTCTCTCCCGCCGTAGACGACGTACGGGCCGGTCGGGACTGGATTTAGACCGACTCTAAATTTTGTCCGCAGTGGATCTTCCCGGAATCGAGGGTGTTCAGATTTGTGAAGTTTCTCAATAGACCCGCACAAAACCAGGGAGCGGCAGCCATGGCCCACGACATCGAATCAATGTGCAAGTCTTGTACGCATCTCGACCGCGACCGCGACGACGAGGCGGTCTGTGACGCCTTTCCGGAGGGCATCCCGGAGGAAATCTGGCGCAACCAGCACGACCACCACGAACCGTATCCGGGGGACCAGGGCGTGCGGTTCGACGCCATGCCGGTCCCCGAGGAGCAGGCGGAGGTCGTCGCCTAAGGAGGCCCTCATTCAACTTGTTTCGGGTCGGCTCGCCAGTTGGCGGGTCGGCCTTTCTTTTTTGACGACCTTTTTTGACGACGCGTCTCGGGACCCAGCCCTGCTCACTCATCGGCGCGACGCACGGCCCGGCGAGGGCAGACGCGACTCGTCGAGTCCCTCCAAACGCGAGGCCCAGACGGCGAATATGCGAGGATGCCATTGCGGATGATCTGATCCTCGCCCCCCATCCTCGCCATGTGTCGCCGCTTCGTTGGAGGCCTTGCCCTCGTGCTCGCGCTCATTCCCAGCGTGGCCCCGGCCCAGCCCGCCGTCGTGGAAGGCCAGGTGCGCGACGCGCGGGGCGCGCCGGTCCCCTACGCGAACGTGCAGCTTGATGGGGCCGCCGTCGGCACCGCGGCCGGAGGGGACGGCCGGTTCCGCCTCGAAACAACGCGCACCGGGTCGGTCGTCCTGCGGGCCTCGGCCGTCGGCTACCCCCCCGTCGAACGGTCCCTCCGCCTCCGCGCCGGCGACACGAGCACCGTGCGGTTCACGCTTCGGGCCGAGAGCATCGAGCTCGGCGAGGCGGTCGTCACCGGCGAGACGTTCTCGACCGGCTCGCCCTCCGAGGCAACGCTGGGCTCGACCGAAGCCGTGACGACCCCGGGCGCCGCCGGCGATCTGTTCCGCGCCCTGCAGTCGTTTCCGGGCGTGGCCGCGCCGGGGGACGGGGCCGGCCTGTTCGTGCGCGGCGGGGACGTGACCGAGACGAAGACCCTGCTCGACCAGGCGACGGTCTCCCATCCGTACCGCTACGAGTCCCCGGCGGGGGGGTCGTTCGGCGCCGTGCGCCCCTTCCTCGTCGGCGGCACCACCTTTGCCACGGGCGGCTTCTCGGCACAGTACGGCAACGCGCTCTCGGGCGTCCTCGCGATGGAATCGAAGGACCGCCCGGAGGAATCCAGCCGGTACGTAAACCTCGGGCTCGCCGCCGCGTCGGTCTCCCTCGACCAGCCGCTCGTGGGGGACGAGCTCGGCCTCCGGGTCTCCGGCAACCGGTCATTCACCGGGGTGCTCTTCCGCGTCAACGGTCGGCGCGGGGACTACGCCACCGTGCCGCAGGGCCTGGACGGCACCCTGGGCCTGACTTGGGACTACGGCCCCACCGGGCAGTTGAAGCTTCTTGCCTTTGCCCGCCGCAACCGCATCGGCGTGGAGACGACCGAAGGCACCTACACCGGCGTCTACCGGAGCCGGACGACGAATCAGCTCTACAACCTGCAGTGGAGGGCCCAGGCGAAGGGATGGACCGTGGAGTCGAGCGCCTCCTGGAACGCGTACACGTCGCAAAGGACGCTTGGCGCCCTCGACCTGTCGCCCACCGACCGGGCCGCCACGCTGCGCGTCGACGCGACGCGCGGGGGCGGGGACTGGACCGTTCGCACCGGCGGCACGGTGGAGCGTCGGCGCTACCGATTCGACGGCACGGTTCCCACACAGCCGGACGTGGTGGCCCCTGACGCCGCCATACGCTCGATCGACGAATCGCTTCCGGCTACGCGGGCCGGGGGGTACGTCGAGGTCGAATCGAGCCTGCCCTCGTCGGTCGTCGCGCGGGCCGGGCTGCGGACCGATGTCCACAGCCGGGCGGGCCGTCCGGTCGTCGATCCGCGGGTGGGGCTCGCCTGGTCGTTCGCGCCGAACACGCAGCTGCGGGCCGCCTGGGGCCTCTACCACCAGTTTCCGGAGCTCAACACCTACGGCGAGCACGTGGGCGAAAATACGCTCGGCGCCCAACGCGCGCAGCACGTCGTGCTCGGCCTGCGCCACGAGCGGGAGCACCTGTTGCTCCGCGCGGAGGCCTACCACAAGCCGTACTGCGACCTGGTCGTCCGCACCGGGTCCTCGCGCTACGCCAACGACGGCAGGGGCGTCGCACGGGGCATCGATCTGTTCGCCAAGTACGGATCGTTTCTCGGCACGCGCGTCAACGGCTGGGCCTCCTACAGCCTCCTCCGCTCCCATCGCACCCAGCCCCGTGACCGGGGGACGGATGTGGAGTTGGACGACGGGCCGGCCCCCTACGACCTGACGCACCAGATCACGGCGGTCGGGAAGGTGCGCGTGATCGACCAGTTCCGGGTCGGCGGCACCTACAGCTACGTCACCGGCCGGCCCTTCACGCCCGTCGTGGGCACCGAGCGGCTGGAGTCCGGCGCCCTCCTGCCGGTCGACGGGCCCGTGGGCGGCGCGCGGCTTCCGGCCTACCACCGCCTCGACCTGCAGGTCAGCTACTTCTGGCCCTTCAATCGCACACAAAATATGGTCGTCTACGCGGCGCTCAACAACGTCCTCGACCGGGCCAACGCCGTCGATGTGACCTACTCGCCCGACTATTCGACCCGTCGGTACCGGCGGACGGACTTCCGCCGGTCGGTCTACGTCGGCCTCACGCTCACGCTCTGAGACGGGTCCTGTTGCCCCCATGCATGCCCCCACGGTCGCCAGCCGCAACGCATCAACGTGCTCTTTTCCCTCATCCCGCAATGCCCCATGCTCTCAACCCCGACGCTCCCTCGAACAACATTCGCTTTCCTCCTCGGCAGCGTTCTTCTGGTCGGGCTCGTGGCCTGCGGGTCGAGCCCGCCGATGGCCCCTGCGTCGCCGACCTCCCCTGCCCTCGGGTCCGCAGCGACCGACTCGCTTCTCCGGCAGGTCAAAACCCAGATTCGGGAGGCCACCGACGAGGGATCCTTCGACGCCTTGAAGCAGGCCCGCGCCTGGGCCAAGCAGGCCACTGGGGGCGACCGCGCGGCGCTGGCCCACTACTACGCCGCCCTCGCCGACTACCGCATGTCGAACCGGCTCCCCGAGGACAACGAAGACCGGCGCGAGCGCGTGATCGAAGACGCCATCGGCCACCTCAAGCGCGCCACGGAGATCAACGGAACGATGGCGGACGCCTGGGCTCTGCTGTCGGGGTGCTACGGGCAAATGATGGGCATGAACCCGATGCAGGGCATGTCGCTGGGCCCGAAGGCCAACGAGGCCATGAAACGGGCGAAGGCGCACGGCCCCAACAATCCGCGCGTGTGGATCATCGACGGCACGTCGGACTTCTACGCGCCTGGCATGTTCGGGGGCGACAAAGAACAGGCCCTCAAGAAGTTCAAGAAGGCCGCGCGCCTCGCGGAGCAGGCCTCGACCGAGGACCCGCTGATGCCCAGCTGGGGCCACGCCGAGGCGCACGCCTGGGTCGGCGTCGCCCATATGGACGCCGAGCGGTACGACCCGGCCCGCACGGCCTTCGAGACGGCCCTCGACCTCAATCCCGACTACGGATGGGTGAAGCAGGTCCTCCTGCCCAAGCTCGACGAAAAGCAGAGCTAACAGACCCTCAACCCAACCTCCAAGGGTCTCGCGAAAATGCCCCAGACTCTTCGAATCGTGCCCCTTCAACTCATGACTCATGCGCCATGACGATGAATCCGCCGGCCCGGCCCGAATCGATGCTTCCCCTTCCTCACATGCCCCCCCGTCCCCGATGACCACAGCCCTCTCCCTGCAGTCCCTTCGCAAAACGTACGGCTCCACGGTCGCCGTGGACGACCTGTCTCTGGAGGTACAGACGGGCGAGATCTTCGGCCTCATCGGCCCCAACGGCGCGGGCAAGACGACCGCCGTCGAGTGTGCCCTCGGGCTCCGGAAGCCGGACGAAGGCACCGTGCGCGTGCTCGGCATGGACCCGCAGCAGGCGGCACGCGACCCGTTCTACCACCGGGTTGGCGCCCAGCTGCAGGCGGCCGCCCTGCCCGACCGCATCACGGTCCGCGAGGCCCTCGACCTGTTCGCCTCCTTTTATCCCGAGACGACCGACCGCGACGCGCTCCTCGACCGGTGGGGCCTGGGGGACAAGCGGAACGCCTCGTTCGGCGCCCTCTCCGGCGGCCAGAAGCAGCGGCTCTTCGTGGCCCTCGCGCTGGTGCACGACCCCGACTTCGTGGTGCTCGACGAGATCTCGACGGGGCTCGACCCGGAGGCGCGTCGCGGCACGCAGGAGCTGCTCCGCGAGGTCCGGGCCTCCGGCACCACCGTCCTTCTCGTCACACACTTCATGGACGAGGCCCAGGCGCTCTGCGACCGGGTGGCCATGATGGACGACGGGCAGTGTGTGGCCCTCGATACGCCACAGGCCCTCATCGATCGGCTCGACGCGTCGTATCGGGTCTGGTTCGACGCGCCGCCCGATTTTGACCCCAATCCCCTGCGCACGGCGGACGGCATACAGGATGTCGCGATCGGGGACGGTCAGGTGCAGACGCGAGGCGGGGAGGACCTCCTCACGACCGTCGTGCGCCGCCTCGCCAACGCGGGCGTCACGCCAAACGACCTGCACGCCGAGCGCGCTACCCTGGAGGATGTGTTCCTCGCCCTCACCGATGAGTCCCACGATCCCGCCTTGTCTCCTCACGTCTCGAATACAGAACCACAGTCTAGGCACTGTCTGATAAAAAGGCTGTATGAACGGCCCGCACTGTCTATTAGACTGGTTGGGCCTTTCTGTCATGCCGAGACGCCGCTATGAACTCACTGACGAGCAGTATGAACGCATCGAACACCTCCTGCCGGAAGTTGAGGGACGTGGTTGTCCGTACAACGATCACCGGCAGGTCATCAACGGAATCTTCTGGATCCTCCGATCGGGAGCACCTTGGCGGGATATGCCCAAGCGGTATGGAAACTGGAAAACGGTGTACGACCGATTCCGACGCTGGGCCGAAGATGGTACTCTTGAGTCGATCGTACGGCATCTTCAAGGGGAACTCGACGCAGAGGGCCGTATCGATTGGAGCCAGTTCAATGTGGATAGCACCATCGTACAGGCCGCCCGAGCCGCCGCTGGCGGACCAAACGATGATAAAAAGGGGCCCGAAGCAGGCGGGACGAAGGCGTAGGCCCGGCGCTCGGCTACAGCCGAGGTGGGTTCTCTACAAAGATACACTTGCTTACAGACCGACGAGGCCTCCCTCTGGGAGCCGTCCTGTCGGCCGGGCAGCGCCACGAGTCGGCCTTCTTCACCGACCTAATGAACGAAGTATCGGTCCCCCGCCAAAGAGGACGGCCCCGCAAACGCCCCGAGGCAGTCGCTGGAGACCGTGGCTACGACGCTGCCTGGATCCGCCGCTGGCTCGCCGAACGAGGCATCGAGTCGGCCATCCCGGCTCGCAAGGGTGTTCGAGAAGGCCCTGGGCGCCCACCAACCTGCGATGACCAGAGGTACCGCGACCGAAATACGGTTGAGCGCTGCGTTGGTCACCTGAAGGAGCGGCGGCGCCTCGTCGTCCGATATGAGAAGAAAGCAAGCCACTACAAAGCCATGGTGCTCTGGGCGTTCGTCGAGGAATACCTGAAGCGATAATTATCAGACGCAGCCTAGCAAAGCACCCTCATGACTCATGACTCGTGACGCAGAAACTCATGCCCCCAGTCAGGCTGGACGCAGCCCCCTTTCCCTTGCTCAGCATCCCCGCCCAAGCCACGTCCGACCGATGAAGGCCTTCCTCACGCTCACCTGGACCGAGTCGAAGCTCTTCCTGCGGGAGCCGTCCGCCACGTTCTTCACGCTGGGCTTTCCCCTCCTTCTCCTCTTCGCCTTCGGTGCCATCTTCGGCAACGGCCCGGCCTCTGCGCCCGGCGACGTCGGCTACACCACGCGCGCTGTGCCCGGCTACGTGGCCCTCACGATCGGATCCCTCGGCCTGCTGAGCCTGCCCATCACGCTGGCGACGCAGCGCGATCAGGGCATCCTGCGCCGGTTTCGCGCGACCCCGCTCCGCCCCACAATCGTGCTGGGCACACAGGCCGCCGTGAACCTCGTGATGCTCCTCGTGAGCACGGCCCTGCTTCTCGTCGCCGCCCCCATCGCGTACGCCGTGCCCCTGCCCCCATCTTCCCTGCTGGCCCTCGGCGCGCTGCTGTTCGCCGGGATCGCCTTCTTGAGCCTCGGCTTCCTGCTCGGCGCCCTGATGCCTACGGCCCGCGCGGCCCAGTCGGTCGGGATGGCGCTCTTCTTTCCGATGCTGTTTCTCTCGGGGGCGGCCATTCCGCAGTTTCTCTTTCCCGACTGGCTAGGCACTGTCTGATAAAAAGGCTGTATGAACGGCCCGCACTGTCTATTAGACTGGTTGGGCCTTTCTGTCATGCCGAGACGCCGCTATGAACTCACTGACGAGCAGTATGAACGCATCGAACACCTCCTGCCGGAAGTTGAGGGACGTGGTTGTCCGTACAACGATCACCGGCAGGTCATCAACGGAATCTTCTGGATCCTCCGATCGGGAGCACCTTGGCGGGATATGCCCAAGCGGTATGGAAACTGGAAAACGGTGTACGACCGATTCCGACGCTGGGCCGAAGATGGTACTCTTGAGTCGATCGTACGGCATCTTCAAGGGGAACTCGACGCAGAGGGCCGTATCGATTGGAGCCAGTTCAATGTGGATAGCACCATCGTACAGGCCGCCCGAGCCGCCGCTGGCGGACCAAACGATGATAAAAAGGGGCCCGAAGCAGGCGGGACGAAGGCGTAGGCCCGGCGCTCGGCTACAGCCGAGGTGGGTTCTCTACAAAGATACACTTGCTTACAGACCGACGAGGCCTCCCTCTGGGAGCCGTCCTGTCGGCCGGGCAGCGCCACGAGTCGGCCTTCTTCACCGACCTAATGAACGAAGTATCGGTCCCCCGCCAAAGAGGACGGCCCCGCAAACGCCCCGAGGCAGTCGCTGGAGACCGTGGCTACGACGCTGCCTGGATCCGCCGCTGGCTCGCCGAACGAGGCATCGAGTCGGCCATCCCGGCTCGCAAGGGTGTTCGAGAAGGCCCTGGGCGCCCACCAACCTGCGATGACCAGAGGTACCGCGACCGAAATACGGTTGAGCGCTGCGTTGGTCACCTGAAGGAGCGGCGGCGCCTCGTCGTCCGATATGAGAAGAAAGCAAGCCACTACAAAGCCATGGTGCTCTGGGCGTTCGTCGAGGAATACCTGAAGCGATAATTATCAGACGCAGCCTAGTGACCGCGAGCCTCGCCCTGCCGCTCACCCATGTCACCCGCCTCCTGCAGGACGCCTGGCTGCACGGCCAGTGGAACGGGACGGCGGGGCTCGTCCTTGCAGGAACGGGTCTCGCAAGCACCGTCGTGGCGGCGTGGGCCTTCCGGTGGTCGTAACCCGCCCTGGCAAACCGACTTCTTCGCAACGAACCGAGCAGACATGTCGTCGGTGCCCCCCTCAACCGACCTCGACGCGTCCCTGGACACCCTCCAGACCCAGGCCCCACCGAAACCGACGATCACGGCCAAAGGCGTTGGGCTGGCCGCGGCGGGCTGGACGCTCTATGCGTTTCTCTACGCGTTTTTTATCGCCCAGCAGGAGCCCAACGCCCCCTTCATCGGCCTCCTCGCCGGGCAGCTTATCTTCGTTCTCGTGCTCGGCCTCTACAGCGTGCCGGTCTGGTGGGTCGCGGTGCGCGAGATGGATCGCTCGCACTGGGGGTGGACCCTCGGCGCGCACCTGTGTCTCGGCCCCCTCTACGCCTGGGGCGGGCTCGAGTCGTACCTGTCCGTCGTTCGGGCCGTGTTTGCCCCCAGCATCGCCGCGGAGATCGGGGCGCAGTACCAGTGGATCCTGTTCGCCAACCTCACGGTCTACATCATCCAGTTTTCCCTCTACCACCTGGTCCGGAACGTCCAGCGCCTCCGGCAGAAGGAGCGGCAGGCCACCGAATTCTTGGCCATGGCCCGCGAACAACAGCTCGCCGCCCTCAAGGCCCAGGTCAATCCGCACTTTCTGTTCAACACCCTGAATTCGATCAGCGCGACGCTCCGTCAGGACCCGGAGCAGGCCCGGGAGATGATCGCGAAGCTGTCCGACATGATGCGGTACGCCCTGGAGGGTCCGGATCGGGAGTTCGTTCCGCTGCGGGAAGAAGTTGCCTTTACTCGTCGGTACCTCGACCTGGAGCGGCACCGCTTTTCGGATCGGCTGCGGGCCCGGATGGACGTCGACGCCGACACCGACGCGCTGGACACCCCGGTGCCGCCGATGGTACTGCAGCCCCTTGTGGAAAATGCACTCCGCCACGGCATCGCCCCGAGCGAGGACGGCGGCTCGGTCACCGTGGCGGTGACCGCCGAGCACGACACACTCGACGTGCACGTGGAAGATACCGGCGTGGGGCCGGACGCCGACGACCCGCTCGCGGGCTCGACGGACGGCACCGGCCTCGCCACCACGAGCACGCGCCTGGAACGCACCTACGGCCCCGACGCCGCCCTCCACACTGCCCGGAACGACCCGACCGGCTTCAAGGTCTGGTTTTCCATCCCTCGGAACGGCGCCGCCGATTCCTAACGCCCCGCACTGCTTTTTTCCCCCAATCCCGCCCCCAGCCTGTGCGTGCCCTCATTGTCGACGACGAACCGCCCGCCCGCAGCCTGATCCAGGAGTACCTGGAGGAGCTCGGCCGCATCGAGGTGACCGGCGAGTGCGGGACGGGACGGGCGGCCATTGAAGCCATCAACGAGACGGCCCCCGACCTCGTCTTCCTCGACGTGCAGATGCCCGGCCTCGACGGCTTCGACGTGCTGGAGCGGATCGACACGCTGCCGGACATCATCTTCTCCACCGCCTACGACGAGTACGCGATTGACGCCTTCGAGGCGGGGGCGGTCGACTATCTTCTGAAGCCGTACACGAGGGCCCGCTTCCGGACCGCCGTGGAGCGGGCGCTGGAGCGTCACGACCGGGACGACGACGCCTACGCCGACCAGCTGGCGACGCTGCTGCAGGAGGCCAAGACCGAGACCGACGACTCGCCGGAGCGGCTCTACGTGCGCCACGGCGACAAAATTATCCCCGTCGACCCCGACGACATTCGATGGGTGGAGGCGGCGGGCGACTACTCGAAGCTCCATACCGACGAGACGACCTACCTGTCGTCGATGGGCATCGGCGCGCTGGAGGACCGCCTCGCCCCGACGCGGTTTATGCGGGTCCATCGCTCCCACATTCTCGCCTTCCCGGCCATCGACCACCTCTACAGCGACGGCTCGGGCGGGTACAAGGCCGTGCTCGACGACGGCACCACCGTCCGGGTGAGTCGCTCCTACGCCCCCGAGATCCGCGACCGGCTCGTGTGAGCCGCCGGCCCTGCCGAGGCGCGAGACAGGCTCACGCCGAGGCCCCGTCGGCCTCCGCCAGGTCGTCGACGAACGGCGTGAGGCGCACGTCCGGCACCTCGTTCAGGGCCGTCCGCTGGAAGGTCGTCTTCATGCGGTCGCGCTCCTCGGTCCAATGCTCGTGGAGGGGACACGGCTCGGCCTCGCCACAGCCCGGCAGGCCCAGCACACACTCCTCAAACAGGTCGTTCCCGTCGATGGCCACCACGATTTCGTACAGGCTGATGGCGTCCGGCGCGCGGGTGAGGGCCACCCCGCCGCCCGGCCCCCGCTTCGAGGTCAGAAGCCCCGCGTCGTTGAGTTGCTGAAACACCTTCGTCAGGAACGAGAAGCCGATCTCCAGGTCATCGCTGATGGTCTGGATCGAGACGTACTCGCGGGTGGGGCCGGCGTCCTCGTCCTCCGCCGCCTCGTCGTCCTCGAGGGTGCCCAGGTACAGCATCGCGCGCAGTCCGTACTCGCAGCTTCTTGAGAGCAGCATCTGGACGTTGGGGCCGTGAGGGGAAGGTGCCGCAGAGTCGACACGGGGTGTGTGCGTGTCACAATTATGCACCGGTCCGTTCTGGCAGCGTTCCCCTCCCGGGACGCCCGCCCCCTCGTCAATCGGCCGGCTGCGGCCGTCGTAACGGGCTCGACACACGCGGGGGCCGGACGTCCTGGTAGAGGTAGTCAATGACGTCGTCGGCGTCGTACTGCGGGTCCTCGACCGACCCGAGCGGAAGGTCTTCGAGCGCATCACCCCCGGTAAACAGGGGCGGCTCGGCGCGCGCCCCTCGCTGCTGGCCGAGCCCGATGTTGGCCATCAGCGCGTTGCACAGGCAGGCCCGCCCCTCCGTCTCTTCTTCGTTGCCCCCGCGGCTGACGTACGTTTTGACGGGCTCTGCCGGACACCGGCCCATCAGGCGTCCCTCCTCATCGAGGTACGGCTCGCGCAGGTAGCCGAGGTCACAGATGCGCGCCCGTCGCTCGTACACCTCCGCGTCGGCCAGCGTGCCGTCGGCGGTGAGCACCTTGAACGGAAAGCCGGTGGACGAGACCCGGCCCTCCGTGCTGACCTCAATCTCTCCGGTGTGCAGCCCCCGAATGAGGCGGCGCGTGGTGCTGGGGGGATAGCCCGACTCGTCGGTGAGGGAGAAGAGCGACCCCACCTGAATGCCGGCGGCACCCGCCTCGTGGGCGGCCCGGAGGCCCTCGGGCGAGCCGTGTCCGCCCGCCAGGTAGAACGGCTTCCCGAGG
Organism: Salinibacter pepae; assembly: GCF_947077775.1. Classification (NCBI taxonomy): domain Bacteria; kingdom Pseudomonadati; phylum Rhodothermota; class Rhodothermia; order Rhodothermales; family Salinibacteraceae; genus Salinibacter; species Salinibacter pepae. Next base: position 2,868,360 of record NZ_CAMTTE010000001.1, on the reverse strand, counting down.
GATCGAATCGCCTCCAGGTCCGCCTCGTCGCGCTCGTCGTACAGCGGCGTGCCGTCGTCCGCGTAGTTCTTGTTTCGGGGCGGGGCGTTGTGCCCCCCCGCAACGGGCCCCTCCACCACCCATCCATCCACGCGCCGGTCTGGCAGTTTGGCGTCCATGATGCGGGCCAGCGCGTCGGACGAGATGATGGGCAGGAACAGTGGACGGTCGAGGGTCGGGGGCGCGTCGAGCACGTCGGCCGGGTCGAACCGGTACGCGTAGGCGTCGTCGGCGTCGGGCGCCTGGCTCGTGTCCACATCCAGCCGCAGGGCGGCCGGCTCGCCCGCCGCCAGCTTCGGGATCTGGCGCGCCTCCTCCATCGGGATGCCCGCCCCGATGGAGACAATGTCGATGTCCGCCAGCAGCGCGCCGTAGATGCAGGGCAGCGTGTAGCGCTTCAACTTCGCCAGGAGGTTCATCCCGATCATCCCCTCGTGCCCCGCCGCCGCGAGCCGGACCTCCGTGTAGGTGGCCGCCGCAAGGATGCGCTGCGAGCGGACCGACGGCTCGAAGGGATGCATGTTCAGCAGGTCGTAGGGCTCGTCCGCCGGCAGCCCGTCCGGCCGATAGAACCGCTCAACCAGGTGGTCGGCAATCTCTTCGTCGGGGTAGTCGGCCAGCATTTGGCGTCGGTCGTGGGGGTCGCCCTCTTGGAGCTCACGCACGACCACGGAGTCGATGCCGGTGCCGGATATGATGCCAATTTCGCCCCGCCGGGCGACATGGCGGGCGAGGCGCCAGCTGGAGACCCCGATGCCCATGCCGCCCTGGATGATGTTGGGAGGCGACATGCGGGAGAGGGCCGAAGGGGAGGAAGACATAATCAGTGCTATGTTTGTGCTACGTCAGGCGAAACAGTGTCGAAGCGGGCCGGCTGGAAGGGCTCGATCCAGTCGGAGAGGGTACCGGTACGGATGTAGCGGGCCACCTCCTGGGCGGTGATCGGCGTCAGCAAAACGCCGTGGCGGTAATGCCCGGTGGCCGCCACGACGCCCGGCGCGACGGGGCCGAGGACCGGTGCATTGTCGCGGCTGGCGGGGCGGAAGCTGGCACAGGTGCATTCGACGGGCAGGTCGAGCAGGCCGGGCACCACCTCCCACCCGCCCTCCAGGTTTTCGTAAAGCCCGCCGGCAGTCACGTCGTCGTTAAACCCGTCCTCTTCCGCCGTCGCGCCCACCACCACGCGCCCGCCGCTCTTTGGCACCACGTAGGCGTCCGGCCCGCGCACAACGTGTCGTAGGTCGAAGGTGGACGTCCCCTCCAATGCCATCGCCTCGCCCTTGACGGGGCGGATGGGCAGCGCGCCGTTGAGTCCATCGAGCGAGCGAGACCAGGCCCCCGCCGCCACAACCACGGTGTCTCCTTCCACGCGGTCTCCGTCTGCCGTTACCACGGCGGGGCGGCTTGCGTCGGGATCCACTGCCTCGATCGGCGTATGCTCGTGCAGGCGCCCCCCGTGCTTCCGCACGCCCGTCTGCAGCGCGTCCACCACCGATCGGTTGTCAACCTGATGATCATTCGGGGACCAGAGCGCCGCCGAGAGGCGCGGCGCCAGAAACGGCTCCTGGGCGCGGGCCTCGTCGCCGGACCACCATTCCACGTCCAGCCCCTGATCCCGCTGAAAACGATGGCGGCGCTGGAGCGCCTCGGCGGCGTCGCGGTCGTCGGCCACGATGAAGGTGCCCTCCGTCCGCAGCCCCACGTCCGCCCCCGTGTCCGCCTCCAGGGCATCCGCAAAGGCGGGCCAGCGCCGGCGGCTCTCCGTGTTGAGGGCGTGGAGCGTGGTCTCCTCAAATTCGAGTTCGGCGTCCGGCGCGAGCATTCCCGCCGCCACGTGGGAGGCTCCGCGCCCGGCCTCGCCGGCTTCGAAGAGGACCACGTGCCCCCCAGCCCGGGCCAGTTCCCACCCGATGGAGAGCCCGATAATGCCGGCACCGATGATGAGCGTGTGTGGATGGCTGCGAGACATGCGACGGTCAAAATCGGTGAGATGCGTGTGCGCGTAGAGGCTCAGTCCCCCTGCCTCATACGCTTTCGGAGTAGGCCGGCTGTTCGTGGGAAGCGGCGTCGTGCAGGTAGGCGTCGAACGCCGAGGCGATGTTGCGCACGAGGAGCCGCCCCGGCGGACGCACGGTGATCGCGTCCGGGCCCAGCGCGACGAGCCCGTCCTGTTCCAGGGGGTGCAGGCGGTCGAGGGCCGCGCTGAAGTGGGCGTCGAAGTCGACGTTGAATCGCGCCTCGACCGCTCCCTTCTGCACCTCGGCGTTGCACATGAGCTGCATGATGACGTGGCGCCGCAGCCGATCCTCCTGGGTCGGTCGATAGCCCCGATAGACGGTCAGCTCGCCCTGGTCGATCTGGTCGTAGTACGTGCGCAGGTTCTTCGTATTCTGGGCGTAGAGCCCCGAGAGCTGGTGAATGCCGGAAACGCCGAAAGCGTAGACGTCGGCCCCGGCGCGGGTCGAGTAGCCCTGAAAATTCCGGCGGAGCGTGCCGTTGTCCTGTGCGAGCGCAAGCTCGTCGTCCGGCATCGCGAAGTGGTCCAGCCCAATGAACCGGTAGCCGGCCGTAGTCGTCAGCCTCTCAAGCGCCTGCTTGAAGAGCCGCAGCCGCCCGGTCGGGGCCGGCAGCGCCTCCTCCGGGATGAGGCGCTGGTGCTCCAGCACGGACGGGACGTGCGCGTAGCTGTACAGCGCAATCCGGTCCGGAGCGAGGTCCACGACCCCGCCGAGCGTGTCGGCCATCGTGTCGGGCGTCTGGTGGGGAAGGCCGTACACCAGGTCGAGGTTGACGCTCTCAATGCCGTGGTCTCGCGCCCACTGCACGGCGGTTCGCGTGAGCCGCTCCGGCTGCACCCGGTTGATGGCCTCCTGCACCGTGGGGTCGAACGACTGCACCCCGAGACTCAGACGATTCACCCCGATCTCGCGGGCCGCGGCGATGTGGTCCTCCGTCAGCCCCCGAGGGTCGGCCTCGATGCTCATCTCGGCGTCGGGCGCCACCCGGAAGCGGTCGCGAAGATGCTCACCCAGCTCCCGGATCTGCTCCGGGGACAGCAGGGTGGGCGTGCCGCCGCCCCAGTGCACCTGGGTCACGGGCCGGCCCGACGACAGCATCGGGGCCAGCAAATCGATCTCGCGCCTCAGGTAGCGGAGGTACTTCGCGATGCGCTCCGGGTCGTGCGTGACCTTCATGTGGCACCCGCAGTAGTAGCAGAGCTGCCGGCAGAAGGGCAGGTGCAGGTACAGCGAGAGCGGCGCCTCGGGCGCGGCCGTGTTGGCCCGCCACACCTCTGCCCGAAAGGTCTCCCGCCCCACGCCCTCCCCGAAGTGCGGGGCGGTCGGGTAGCTCGTGTAGCGGGGAAGCGACTGGTTGTACTGGCGAAGGAGGTCAAGGTCAACGTTCATGGCAGGGCACACAATCTACAGGAGGAGACGGCGCACGGGCGGCGATCAGAGGAGCGACTCCGCGCGGGGGAAGAGGATGTGGAGCTCCTCGTGGAGGTGGCGGCGCAGGTCCACCTCCAGCTCGTGCAGTCGATTCATCACGTCCTGGAGCCCCCGATCCGCCCCCTCCGGCGCCTGGTAGCCATCCGTCAGCGACCGGAGACGCCCCAGTTTCGTCTTCGTGTCGTCGTGCTGGTCCGCCATGTGCCGGAGCGTCTCCCGGCTCGGGGTGGACCCGTCGGGCAGCACCCGTCCCTCGGCAACGGTCCGGATGGCGGGAAATACGTACTCTTCCTCCCGCCGGAGGGCCGTCATCAGGTCCGACTTCAAGGCCTGAAAGGCCCCGCGGACCCGTTCGAACCACGGGGACGCCTCCGCGTCCGGGGCCCGGCGTGCCCTCTTCAGGCGCTTCGAGAGGCGGGGCAGCGCCCGTCGCAGGTAGTCGTGGTGCGTGGACTGGATGTGGTCCATCAGGTCCGGCAGGGAGACGGACAGCCATTCGGGATTGCCCTCGGTGGGCACGGTCTCGACCGCCACGTCGAGCATCCGGGCGACCGTCTCGGGGTCGAGCCCCTGCGCCTCGCAGGCCTCCGCGAGGGAGCGGTCGCCCATCCGGCCCCAGTCGATGCCGAGTCGGTCGAGAATGCGGGCCCGGGTGGGCCGTTCGTCTATGAGGTCGACGAGAAGCGCGTCGGGGGAGAGAGCAGGCATGGGCGAACGGAGACTGGTGAGGACGATCACGTGCAAGGCTCAGAAGCAATACCGGCCGGAGCGCCCTCCGGCACTACAGTATCAAGGGTAATGGAGGAGCCCGGCGGTCCCCAGCGCAGAACGTTACTTTAGAGAAAAGAACATGTTTTTATCTGAAATAGAGAATCTTCTCTCTCCACGCACGAATAGAGATAGTGCTACGTTGACGCACCCAGGGCCACAGCATTCATGACGGTTCCGGACTCTGTATCCATTGTAGGCGGCGGCATCGGCGGACTCTCGGCGGCGTGTCACCTCGCCGACGCCGGGGCCGACGTCACCCTGTTCGAACAGCACGACGACCTCGGGGGGGTGGCCGGCTCGTTCGCGTCCGGTGGGTTTCGCTTCGACTCAGGGCCCTCCTGGTACTTGATGCCGGAGGTGTTCGAACGCTTCTTCGAGTCGTTCGGCACGTCCGTCGACGCGGCGTACGAGCTGGAGCGCCTCGACCCGAGCTACCGCGTTTTCTGGAAGGATGGCGACCGGCTCGACGTGCCGGCCGACCCGGACGCCCTTGCGCCGAAGCTTGAGGCCTACGAGGACGGGGCGGCCGACGCGTTCCGTCAGTACCTCGACCACGCCGAGGCCGTCTACGAGCTCGCAATGGACCGGTTTGTCTATCCCCGGCGGGCGCGGCTCCGGGACTGGCTCGACGGTGACCTGTTGCGCGCGGCATGGGCCCTGCCCCTGCTTCGGTCGATGGACCGCCACGTGGGGGGCTACGTGGAGCACCCGAAGCTGCGCCAGCTTCTGGAGTACAAACTGGTCTTCCTCGGGGGCTCGCCCTACAACACGCCCGCCCTGTACACGCTGATGAGCCACGTCGACTTCAACCAGGGCGTCTTTCACCCGGTGGGCGGCATGCAGGTGCTCGTCGACGCCCTCGTGGACCTGGCCGATCGCCTCGGGGTCACCCTTGAGCGCAACACCCCCGTTTCCAGAATCCAGCCGAACGGAGACGGCATGCGGGTGCGCACGAACGGCGACACGCAGGCGTCCGACTGTGTCGTGGCCAATGCCAGCCCGGCCCATGTGGAGCGGACGCTCCTTCCGCCCAACCAGCGGGACCACGACGACGCGCACTGGGACGGGCAGACCTACGGCCCGTCCGCCTACCTGCTCTACCTGGGCGTGGAGGGCGACGTGGATCCGCTCCGCCACCACTCCCTCGTGCTTCCCGTGGACTGGGACGCACACTTCGAGACGATTTTTGACGACCCCGGGTGGCCCACCGATCCGGCCTACTACATTCACGTTCCTTCCAAAACCGACCGCTCCTACGCCCCCGATGGGCACCACTCGGTGTTTATTCTGGTGCCCATTGCACCGGGGCTCAACGACGGGCCGGCCCGTCGCGCCTGGATGCGCGAGCGGGTGCTGGAGGATCTGGCCGAGCACGCAGTCGACCTTCGGGGCCGCATCACAGTGGAGCACGAGGCCTGCGTCTCGGACTTCGCGAACCACTTCGGGCAGCCGAAGGGCAACGCCCTCGGCCTCGCCCATACGCTGTGGCAAACCGGCCCGCTGCGCCCCGCTCACCGGGCCGACACGGCCCCAGGGCTCTACTACACCGGCGCGGACACGCAGCCGGGCGTCGGACTGCCGATGTGCCTGATTAGCGGCGAGCAGACCGCCCAGGCCATCGCCGCCGACACCCCCGCGTAGCCCTCTCACCCGCCTTCTCACGCAGCCCTTCTCCCCCATGGCTTCCCCTGCTGCTTCGTCGGTCTCTGCTCCCCCACGCCAGGCCCCGGCGCAGTCCCCCGCGACGCTCGCCGTGTGGGGCTCGCGCATCACCCTCGGGGCCCTGGCGGTCGGGGGGGGCCTTGCCGCGCTGCTCGACGTGTCGCTCTCGATGGAGGCGCAGATGGTGGGGTACCTCATCGGAATGGTGGCCCTCAACCTGCCCCACGGCGGCTACGAGCACTTTGAGAACCTGCGCCACCGCCGCGTCTCCTTCAGCCTGCGGTACATCGTGTTGTACCTCGCCTTCCTCGCCGGCTTCGTGGGCTTCTTCTTCGTGGCGCCCGTCGTGGCGCTCGGCCTGGCCTTCTCCACGGCGGTCATCAAGGGCGGGCACGGCGGGCTGAAGGTGATGGACGCCCTGTGCGGGACCGAGCACCTGAAGTCGTCGTGGCAGCGCGGCCTGGCGGCCTTCGTGCGGGGCGGCGCCGTCATGCTGGTGCCATTGCTGGCCTGGCCCGGCGTCTACGTGACGTTCTCCACCTACATGGTGCACATCTTCGGCGCGGCGGGCCCCCTGCCGCTGGCCACGCGCCTCCCGGACGTGCAGGTGGCGGTGGGCACGGTCTACGGCCTCGCCCTCGTGGCCCACCTCGGTGGGGGGCTGTATACCGGGGGCCTGTCGAGGGCGTGGCTCACGGATGTGGCCGAGACCACGCTCCTGGTCGCCTACTTCACGTTCGTCCCCATGATGCTGGCGGTGGGCCTCTACTTCCCGCTCTGGTATACCCTGCGCCAGACCGCCCGCACCACGGCCGTCGCGTCCGACGCCCCGGCACCGGACCGGTTGTCGCTCCCCCTCACCTGGGCGGCGATGGTCGTAGGGGCGCTCGTCACGTTCGGGCTCATGGCCGGCCTCTACGTGCTCGTCCCGAATCCCCTGGGCGGCGCCGGGCTGCTCGGCGGGGCGGTGGCCTTCTACACCATTTTCGTCTGTCTCCTGGCGCTGCCCCACATCGTCGTGGGCGAGTGGCTGGATCCGGCGCGGGGCATCTGGTACGTGCCGTAGCCCCACCCCGTTGTGCCCTTCCCGAATCGACTGCCTACTCAACCTCCCGTACGCCTATGTCCATGGATGCCGACCAGGTCATCGTCCGCGACTCCATCATTTTCGCCGTGGCCCTCGTGTTTGTGGCCGCGGGCCTCGCCGACGCCGTGCACATTCTCACCGGCCTCTCGTGGTGGGGCGCCGCGCCCCTCGGCGTGGCCCTGTGGGGGACCGCCGCCACCCTGCTGTATCGTCGCGTCCAGTACCAACTGGCCGACCCGCCCAACGAGACGGCGGCCTAACGCCCATCCCTTCACTGTTCCGGTCTACCCGCCCCCCCGCCATGAGCACGACCGCCCCCACGACCGACACGCACACAATTACCGTACAGACCGAGGCCGACCAACACGAGATCGAGGCCGAGCCGGGCATCACGCTGCGACAGGCCCTGCGCCGCCACGGGCACTCGCCCCACAATGCCGTTACGGACATTGCCAACTGCGGGGGGCGGGGCCACTGCGGCCTGTGCGTGGTCGAGATCGTGGAGGGCGCCCCTCCGCCCACGCAGGCCCTCGACAGCACACTCAGCGGCATGGGCGTGGGGCGCCTCTCCTGCCTCGTGACGGTCGATCACGACATGACCGTCCGCCTGTAGCCTCCCGTCGACTGCCTCAATTACTTGAAGGGACGAAGGGTGTCCTCCACCTGCGCGGCGTAGCCGCCCCCGAAGAGATTGAGGTGGTTGATGAGGTGGTAGAGGTTGTAGACGTCGCGGCGCGTCTCGTATTCCGGCGCCAGCCCCCACGCCGACCGGTAGGCGTCGTAGAAGCGGTCGTCGTAGCCGCCGAAGAGTTCGGTCATGGCCAGATCCGCCTCGCGGTGGCCGTAGTACGTAGCGGGGTCGACCAGGGCCGGGTCGCCGACGGCGGTCACCAGGTAGTTGCCCTTCCAGAGGTCGCCGTGCAGGACGGACGGCTCGGGCGACCTGGGGAGGATGTCTGGAAGGCGCCGGTAGAGGGTGGCGAGCGCCGTCCCCCAGCCGTCGCGCCACCGGCCGCGCTCCCGCGCCATGTCCACCTGCGGCGCCAGCCGCTGCTCCCGAAAGAACGTCGGCCAGTCGTCGGTCCACGCGTTCGACTGCGGCAGTCGGCCGATGAAGTTGTCCGGGCCAAACCCGTACGCGTCAGCGGTGTGGCGGTGCAGGGCCGCGAGCCCGTTCCCAAACCGGTCCCAGAAGCGCCGGCCCTTGCGCCCCGGGTTGACCCACTCCATGACGAGAAACCCCGGACGGTCGTCGGTGGCGGGCGCGGTGTCGTGGACCGACGGCACCACGAGGGGGCTGTTAGCCGCGCCGAGGGCCTCCAGGCCCGCCGCCTCGCCGGGAAAGGTGCGCGCCACCTCATCGGGGCCGTACTTCAGAAAAAACGGCGCGGCGTCGGTTTCAAGGCGGCACGCGTTTGCAATGCATCCGCCCCGGACGGACGCCACCGACTCGATCGTTGCGTCGAGCCGCTCCTCCAGGGGGTCACGGAGCGCATCCGGCAGCATACGATGGAGTGTGGGACTGGGCGCGGGCACGAAACGAGCGCGACGGGCGTCGCCGCCCACTCGGGAAGGGGCCGGATCAGTGGCCGGGCTCCTGCTCTTCGGCTCCCTCCTGCTCGTCCTCGACGTCGATCAGGTCGTACTCGTCGGCGAGGCGATGAAGGAGCATGTCCGCGGTCCGCTCGACGATCTCGTAGACCCGTTCGAACCCCTTGCGCCCGCCCTGGTAGGGATCCGGGACCTGGTAGTCGTCCGGCTTCGGATCGAACTCGCGGAAGAGCCGCACCTTGCCGCCGTACTGGTCGCCCTCGTCGAGGTGGAGGACATCGTTCAGGTTGCTCTTGTCCATCACGAAGATGTGGTCGAACCGCTCCAGGTCTTCGGCCTCGAACTGCGACGCACGGTGCTCCTCCAGCGAGAGGTCATTGCGCTGGGCGGTCCGGCGCATCCGGTCGTCCGCCGTGTCGCCGACGTGCCAGCTGCCGGTGCCCGAGGATGAGATCTCGAAGTGCTCCACCAGGCCCGCCTGCGTTGCCTTGTCGCGGAAGACCGCTTTCGCGAGGGGGCTCCGGCAGATGTTGCCGAGGCACACGAACTGGATGCGGATGGGATCGGACATGACGCCTGCACAATGTATCGAAGAGTGAGCGGCCGAAGTCAACATGCTGTACGGAGCGGCGCACACGGTGTGCCGGGGGTGGGCCCCTGCGGGCCCCTGCAGGGTCCGGCGTTCAAAAACCTCTCACGTAACATTTCCTGAAGCCGGGCGGCCGGACGGAATCTCTCCGCCCCGTCCCCCATTCGTCCATGGGCCGTCGCTTTCCGGCCCCCACGATGTACGTCACTGTCCCGCAGCCGCTCCTGTAACAGATGTCCCCCACGAACAACACTTCCGACGATCCCGTGCTCAGCGTCGCCGAACTGACCCGCGGGCTGAGCGACCTGGTCGAGGACCGTTACGACGACGTGTGGGTGGAGGGGGAGCTGTCCGACTTTACGCGGGCCGCGTCCGGCCACTGCTACTTTAGCCTCAAGGACGAGGATGCACAGATCCGCTGTGTGATGTGGAAGCACCTCACGCAGTACGTCTACTTCGAGCCCGAGGAGGGCATGCAGGTCCGCGTGAACGGCCACGCCTCCGTTTACGAACGGCGGGGCGACCTGCAGATTCAGGCGCAGGCGATGCGACAGGCGGGCAAGGGGGCCCAGCAGAAGGCGTTCGAGGCGCTCAAGCAGAAGCTGCAGGCGGAAGGGCTCTTCGCCCCCGAGCGCAAGCAGGCACTGCCCGCGTTCCCCGACACCATTGGCGTCGTCACGTCGGGCCAGGGGGCGGCGATCCACGACATCCAGTCGGGCCTGGCGCGCCGGTTTCCGCCGGCCGAGGTGGTGCTGTGTCCGGTGACGGTGCAGGGCCTCGACGCCCCCCGGGCCGTCGCCGACGCAGTGGCGGCCTTCAACGACCTGCCCACGGGCGACGCCCAGCGGCCCGACCTGTTGATCGTAGGCCGGGGCGGCGGCTCCACCGAGGACCTGTGGGCGTTTAACGAGGAGGTGGTGGCGCGGGCGCTCGACGCGTCCGATCTGCCGGTCGTGAGCGCCGTGGGGCACGAGTCGGACGTGACGATTGCCGACCTCGTGGCCGACGAGCGGGCCGCCACGCCGTCCGCGGCGGCCGAACGCGTGGTGCCGGACCGACGGGATGTGGCCGATCGCGTGCGCGCCCTACACGACCGCCTCCGCTCCCGGGTCACGGGCCGCCTCCAGAATGCCCGCCAGCGCGTCGACGCGCTCGTGGCGTCGCGGGCCTTCCACGCCCCGGCCCGTCGCCTGGAGCAGCACCGCCAGCACCTCGACGCCCTCGTGGACCGACTGGGGCGGGGCGGCGCCCGGGCCGTCGACCGGGCCCGCACGCGCCTCACGCGTCTCCGCGACCGCCTGCACGCCCTCGACCCCGAGCAGCCCCTGCGCCGGGGCTACGTGCACCTTACTCAAGACGGCACGTCCGTCCAATCCGCCGAGTCGCTTCGGGGCGGCGACCGGGTGCGGCTCCATTTCCAGGACGGGCACCGCGACGCCGAGGTGCTTCCGGACGATGGATGACCCTGGCGGTCCCCCTCCCCAGGCGCCCAGGCGGTTGTCCCCACGCCCATTCCCCCCCTGCCGAAGATGTCACGGCATCGTAAAGTCGGCGTCTCGCCCCCCTCCTGCACACGGGGCACACGGGAAGGGAGCGCAAGGCCTTGACCAGGAACCGCCCTGTTTGTAGGCTGTACATCCGACCGTTCTTTGCCGGGTGCCGTTATCCCCTTTTCCAATGATGGCCCGGCATGCCCACCGCCTTTTCGCCTCTCTGCCCCACGGCCGGCCCGACTGTCAACGTCCCGCGATCTATGGCTTCGGACCCGACCCAACTTACGATTCAGTTTCAGCCGGAGCAGCGCGTGGACGTCATCGACGTAAATCAGCACGTGGAGCAGGAAGCCGAAGGGTTCTTGCGCAACCACGAACAGGCCCTCTACTGTTCGTACCACACGACGGCCGGCTACCTGGAGGAAACCATCTGCAACCGGCTCGACCAGTGCCAGGACCAGGTCCACGAGTTTCTAGATCCCTTTCGGGAGCTCTTTCCCTACGGGGCGGACTACCAGCACGACCAGCTCCACCTTCGGAAGGAGCTGAGTCCGAAGCAGCGCCGCACGGAGCCCCGCAACGCCGACTCCCACCTCACATTCATCGGCTCGGGGCTCGAAAACTGCGTCACGTACCCCAGCACCCCGGCCCGGCCGGTCTTTTTCATTGACCTGGACGGAATCAACAAGGACAACCAGGACCGCCGCGAGCGCCGCACGACCGTCATCGGGTACGACAACGAACGGATCGTCGACCAGGCCGAACTCGAGGTGCCGGTCTCCGACCACTCCATCGACTCGGTGAGCCTACGGGACCCGCGGCTCGGCATCTTTAAGGCGCTGCACGAGCGGCTGGCCGCACGCGGGATCAGCACGGGCCGCGTGCACCTCGAACTTGTCCCCGAGGAGAAGCACGTGGGCCTCACGGTGAACGAGTACGAGACCCTCCTGATGAAGCACGACCTGGTGGAGGTGCTTCAGGACCCGCTGCAGTTCATGGCGCGGAAGGGCCGCAACATGCTCCGCGACCCCGGCGCCATTCCCAACAAGGCCAAGAACTACGCGAAGTACGACCTCGTCCGGCTCGTCAACAAGGTCGTTGATGCCCTGGGACTAAGCGAGTCCTTGATCGAGCGCATCATCGACAAGTGCCTCGCGGTGCCGGCCGAGCGGTTCCTGCGGATGAAGCGGTCGGTCAGCCTGCTCGTGACCGAGGACGAGGCCAACGGCGAAGGGACAATCGAACAGGGCCGCTACCAGAGCCCCATTCTCGTGCAGTGGCGTCCCTCCGAGCCGCAGACCCGCCGCGTCCGGGCCACCTTTACCCGCTTCGAGTAGCCGCCGCGCCTAGATCAGCGACTGGCTCTGGCCGCCGTCCACGTTGATGCAGGCCCCGGTGATGAGGCTGGCCCGCTCGGAGCAGAGAAACGTGACGGCGTCGGCCACTTCTGTGGCCCGCCCGAAGCGCTCAATCGCGATGTTTTCCTCGACAAACTGCTCCATCTCGTCCGGGTTCTCCTTCACACGCTGGTCCCAGCTGCCCCCCGAAAATCGGATGGAGCCTGGCGCCACGCTATTGACGCGGATCTCGGGGGCAAGGTCTTGGGCCATCACCTTGCTTACACTGATGAGGGCCGATTTGGTGGTGTTGTAGAGAGACAACCCCGCGCCGCCGAGCTCCCGCCCAAAGATGGACGAGATGTAGCAGATGGAGGCGCCCTCCACCTCCCGCATGTGGGGAACGGCCGCCCGGCTCACGCGGACGTGCGACATGAAGTTCAGGTCCATCAGGTCTTCCCAGTCCTCGTCGGACAGTTCTTCGAAGCTGCCCCGTCGGTTGCCGCCCACATTGCCGACATAGGTGTCGATGCGCCCAAATCGGTCGTAGGTCTCCTCAACGAGGCGCTCCGGCTCCCCCGCCTCCGTCACGTCCATGGGCAGGGCGAGCACCTCCGCCCCCTCCTCCCGCACCTCCGCCGCGGCTTCGTCGAGGTCCGAGGCGGTGCGTGCACAGATGGCCACGTCGCACCCCTCGCGGGCGAGGGCCTGTGCGATGTACTTGCCGATGCCGCGGCTCGCGCCGGTGACGATAGCGGTCCGATTCTGAAGTCCGAGGTCCATAGCAGGAAAAGAGCATGGTGAAGGAAACGAGCCACATTCACGGCACAGGATAGACACCGCCACGGTCCCCGTCCATCCCTTCTTCCCGAACCGACCCGGCTTTCAACGCATTTGAACAAGGGTTTTTTGACCCCTCTCGTCTCTTCCTTCGCCCGACTGCTTCCCTTCAGCCCCCCATGCCCGACGCCCCCGACGCCGCCGACCGCACGTTCGAAGACACCCTGGAGCGCCTCGAAGACATCGTCGACACCCTCGAAGACGATTCCCCTTCGCTGGATGAGGCCCTGGACGCCTACGAGGAGGGCGTGGCCCTGGCCAACGAATGCCTCGACCGGCTGGAGGAGGCCGAGCAGCGCGTGAGTGAGCTGTCGATCGATTAGTCCTGTGGGCGCCGCTCTGTAGTGGTGGCACCCGGGTGCGAGCGCCGGGGCGGACACACCGTCGCCGCCCTCGTTTTCACCGCAGGAGCGCCCCGGTTCCGCACAGGCGCTACGGCGCCCCGCCCTCCTGGTCGGACGGGGGCCGGTCGACCGCGGTTGAGTCAACGGGTTGCAGTTCGGGGGCCACGGTGCCGGGGTCGAGGGAATACAACGCCCCGGTGGAGGCGTCCACGAGCAGGCCCGGGACGAAAAAGTTTAGCAGGTTGACCGTGGCCCAGAGGCTGCGCCCCGGACGAAGGGTGGTGTGGTGGGGCTCATACCCCTCCTGGTAGATGCTGATGGAGTACTCGCGGTTCCGTTTCAGAACCGTCGTCGTGGGCGTCTCCCCGACGGGACGGCCGTTCACCTCGACCTGCGCCTCGGAGGGGGTGGACTCCACCACAATCTCCTGCGAGGACCCGTGAATGAGGGTGGCACATCCCACCGTCCCCACGGATGCAACGAGCACGAGAAGGCTCCGCAGGGCACTGGGAACAAGCGGGGTCGACTGGGGCATGAGGAGGCGGTTTCTTCGGAGAAGGATTCCCCAACGTTACCGGACAAATACCATGCCCGCTTCGGGGCGGCTGGGTATTTGCCGAGCGTCCCAGCGGTCGGCCGCGTCGCCCGGTCCCCACTCGGAACGTCATCGTCGTGTCGTGCCCGGCCGCCTGCCATGCCAGGTCGTCGGCCGCACCGGACGTGGCCCACGGCGCACGGTCTTCCGGCCGAATGCCCCGGGCTTCCGCACAGGGCATGCAGACCACCAATGCGTCGAGGGCGTCCTCCGCACGAAGCGCTTCGAGAACGGCCCGTACGGTCGGCAGGCGTAACGAGAGACACCCGCCGTCGCACAAAATGAAGGCGGTTTTTGTTACCCGGCTCGTGCCCTTCCGAGCGCCGTCCATGCCTGCGGGTCTCGAAGACGGAGAAGCGCTCCGTGCACGACGCCGTCTTCCGGGAAGCGACCAGTGTCCTAGAGGGTGAACCGACACGCGTTCGCGACCGGAACCCAGGTTGCCACGCCGAGGCGCTCCAGCCCCTCGCCGCCCGCAGGAGGGCGCCGCACGTGGCAAGGGGGGCCGGCGATGCAGACGTGGATGATGGAGGTCATCTGCGACACATCCGTCCACACACTTCTCGTATTGTATTTCTCTCGCTCACCTCAGTTCTTTCTGTCCTTGTCCCGGGATCTTTCCCAAAAGAATGAAGTAGTTTCTTTGGAAATCGTGGGATAGACTTCACGAACTCCAAGGACAGAAATCACGGTCGCCCGTGATTATGCGTCCGCCCAGTGAATCGTCACCTTCTGCACGAGTCTCTTCCCCCCACCAATGTACAATACCGAAGGCGTAGACGCCGTCGCAACCATCACCGAGCTGCGGTCGGAAACCTCCAACCTCATCGAGCAGGTCCAATCGACGAACAACGGCGTACTCATTCAGAAGAACAATGAACCGCACGCCGTGCTCATCTCCTGGGAGGCCTACAAGGCCATCAAGGAGGAGGTCGATCTCAACGACCTGTAGAGAGGGCGGGGGCCCCACCACACCCGCCGTCCCCGCGCCCTCCGACCGCTACGCATCGTCGCGGGCCAGGTACCGCGTCCCGCTGTAGAGAAGACCGACGCCGAGCACCTTCACCAGGTCGATCACCGCGAAGCGGAGAAAGCCCTTGTCGATCGACTCCATCCAGGTGCCGTGCCCGGCCGCGTAGTGCAACCACACGACGCCGCACACGAAGACAATCCCGGCCCCGACCATCGAGGCGAGCGTGCTTCCGGAAAACGCGTTCCACCGCTTCGAGAGGGCCCCGATGGCCGCCGCCGCGAGCGGATAGGAAAGCAGGTAGCCGGACGAGACCACGCCGAAGAGGTAGCTCGTGCCGTACCCGTCTCCTACAAACACCGGCAGAAAGAGGCCGAGCCCCAGGTACAGCGCCTGCGCAAGCAGGCCGTTGCGCCAGCCGAGGTACAACCCACTGGCGTAGACGGCCGCCGTCTGCAGGGTAATGGGGACCTCCCAAAGGTACACCCGGAAGCTCACCTGCGCCGCAATGGCCGTCAGTAGGGCAAAGCCAACCACGCCAACCGCCTGGAGAAGCGCGGACGCCCGTTCCTCACGGAGCGCGTCGACGAGGGCCGTGTGCGACGACTGGAGCGAGAGCAAATTGGACATGGGCGCGGGTGTGTCGATTTGTTTGTACAGGACTGTGTGCTGGGTTCAGAACATACTAAAGCAGACCGCCAACCTGCAAGTCCGCCGAACGCCCCTTCGCGAATTTTTACGGTCCCCACACGCCGCCGGCCGTTCCGCGACTCGGATTCTGGAGAGTTCATCGACGGGCCGGAGGGCCGGCCGCCCTGAATTCTTCGCCAATCGTCCGTCGGGTCGTTTTCGAGGGCGGGCCCGTCCTGTATTCTGTCGTTGACTCCCTTCCCCGACCCTCCCGTGTCATGAAACGCTTCGAGGAACTGTTCGCCGAGCTCGCCGACAAGGTCGACCAGCAGGACCCGGACTCCGGAACCGTCCAGGCCGTACAGGAGGGGCGCCACGCCATTGGCAAGAAGGTAATCGAGGAGGCCGGAGAGGTGTGGATGGCCGCCGAACACGAGGGCCCGGACCGCACCGCCGAAGAGATTTCTCAGCTTCTCTACCACCTGCAGGTTCTCATGATCGCGTGCGACCTCGACCTCGAGGACGTCTACGAGCACTTGTGAGGCGGCGGGCACGTGGGGGCGACGGACACGCTGGCCCCTGGACGCCGGCACCCGGTTCCCCCTTCCGCCCCCCCCGCGCAGGCCCGAGCGACAAACCATCTTCATCCACCAAGCGACTCCCCTCATGCTACAAATCGCCCTCCCCAACAAAGGCGCCCTCGCAGACGGCGCCGTGACCCTGGCCGACGAGGCCGGTTACAACTGCCGCCGCCGCGGCCGCGAGCTGTCCGTGCGCGACCCCGATTACGGCGTCGAGTTCGTCTTTCTGCGCCCCCGCGACATCGCGACGTACGTGAGCAAGGGCATCATCGACCTGGGCGTGACGGGCCTCGACCTCACCTACGACAGCGGGGCCGACGTGACCCATGTGCTGGATCTCGGCTTCGGGGCGGCCCGCTTCTGCTACGCCGCGCCCAAGTCCAGTGGCCTGACGCCCGACGCCTTTACCGCCGACACGCGCATCGCCACGTCCTACGACACGCTCGTGCGCCGCGACCTGGAGCAGCGGGGCGTGGACGCGCGTGTGATTTCACTGGACGGGGCCGTCGAGATCTCGATCCAGCTCGGCGTGGCCGACGTCATCGCCGACGTGGTCCAGACCGGCCGCACCATCGACGAGGCCGGGCTCACGACAGTTGGCGCCCCCATCCTGAACACCGAGGCGGTGCTGGTGGCCCAAAACGGACACACGATGGAGAAGGATGCCGCCCAGCACTTCGCGGAGCGGGTGAAGGGCATCATCGTGGCCCGGGAGTACGTGGTCGTGGAGTACGACCTGCCAGAGGACCACCTTCCCGAGGCCCGCAAGATCACCCCCGGCATCGAGTCCCCCACCGTGTCGCCCCTCAACAAGGACGGATGGGTGGCCGTGAAGGCCATGATTGAGCGGGAGTCCGTCAACGCAGTGATGGACGACCTCACCGAGCTGGACGCCCGCGGCATCATCGTCACCGACATCCGCACCTGCCGGATGTGACCCCGGCCATGCGGCCGCTCGGGGCTTCGAGGCCTAAATGAAGACGGGGCTCCTAGTATCGGTCGAGCAGCTGGCCGCTGAGGCGCAGCAGCTCGACCTCTGCCTGCTTCGCCTCGAACTGCACCGTGAGGAGGCGGCTCTCGGCCTGAATGAACTGCTCCTGCACCTCGCGGAGCTCGACGCTCGTGATGGTGCCCTGCTCAAACTGCTCCAGGGCCACGTCCACGTTCGCCCGCACGGCCTTTAGGGTCTGCCGCTCGAGGTCCACGAGGCGGAGGCGGTTCCGGTACCGCTCGTAGGCGTTCGTGAGCTCAGTGACGAGCCGGGCCCGTACGTCCTCCACGGCGAGGCGGGCGTTGGTGGCACGCACCTCGGCGTTCTGCGTGCGGCGCCACCGGTTCAGCCCGTTGAAGAGATCGAGCGTGAGCGACACCCCGTAGGTCACCTCCGTGCTCGTGTTCTCCTGCACGAAGCCGCTCTCGGCGTTGAGCTGCGAGTAGCTGAGGCCCGCCGTCAGGTCGACCGTGGGAAAAAAGTCGGCCCGCAGCTCCCGCTGCTCGGCCCGGGCCGCCTGCAGGGCCTCGCGGGCCTGCGTCAGGGCAGGGCTCTCCCGGAGCGCCGTCTGCTGGGTCGACGCGTACTGCAGGCTCGTGTCCACCTCAATCGCGGAGGCGACCGCGTACCGGGTGGACGCGTCGTCGGGGCGGGCCAGCAGCCGGTTGAGCCGGGTCTTCGCGTTGGTGAGGGCCGCCGCCTGCCGCAGGGCCTCCGTCGAGTCGGCATTCAGGTCCACGCGCGCCTGCCGCACCTCCAGGTCGGAGGCCGACCCGAGCTCCCGCCGGAGCTCTACGATGCGCAGCCGCTCGCGGGAGATGGCCACTGCCTCCCGCAGCACCGCGAGCTGTTGCTGCTGCCGCGCCACGTCGTAGTAGCCCTCAATCACGTCGGCCGCCAGGGTTTCGACCTGCTCGTCGGTCGCGGCCGCCTGCCGGTCGCGCTCCGCCCCGAGGCGGTCGTAGGTCGCGAAGGGCCGTAGGCCGTCGAACACGGTCCACCGGAGGTCCGCCCCGGCCCCGGACTGGGTCGACGTCGCCCCGTCCGTGCTTTGCGTCTCGCCGGACAGGAAGACCTGCTCCGAGTTGGAGCGGGTTTTTGAGTAGTTGGCCCGCCCCGAGAGGGTGGGGAGAAAGCCGGCGTTCCCGAGCGAGACGTTGTTCTCGGCGATGTCCGTCTCGCGACGCGCGATGCGGGCCTGCCGATTGTCGTCGAGCGCCCGCTGCACGGCGGCGTCGAGGCGGAGGGTGTCTCGAGGAGGCGACTGCTGAGCGGGGGCGGGCGACGGCACGAGCACGGCCCCGGCGAGAAGGGCCGGGACGAGACAACGAAGCGGATTCATGTACGGGACGGGTGAAGGGTGATGCGGGCGGAATGATGCGTGATTCGTGATGCGTGATCGACGGTCGGTAGCCTCCCTCACGTATCACGTGTCACGCATCAAACCCGCGATACGAAGCCGCCTCGTTGGACGTGACGGGGACGCTCTTCAGCTCCGGCCCCCTACGAGGACGGCATCTGCTGCGGCGCCACCTCCTCCTCCGGCAGCCCGTCCCCGCCAGCCCCGCCCTCGCCCACCAGTGCGGGCCCGGCATCCTCACTCGTGAGGTAGGTGTACGTGGCGGGAATCACGTAGAGCGAGAGAACGGTGCCCACCAGGAGCCCGCCAATGACGGCCACCCCCATCGGGACGCGGCTCTGCGCCCCCGCCCCCAGCGCCAGCGCAATGGGCAGCACGCCGAGGATCGTAGACAGGGCGGTCATAAGGATGGGCCGGAAGCGGACCGCCGCGGCCTCCTCGATGGCCTCCCGGATCGACAGGCCCGCCGCCTTGCGCTGGTTCGCAAACTCGACGATGAGGATGCCGTTCTTGGCCACGAGCCCGATCAGCATCACCATGCCGATCTGGCTGAAGATGTTGATCGTCTGGTTGAAGTACCAGAGAAACAGCATCGCCCCCGCCAGGGCCAGCGGCACGGTGAAGAGGATGACGAGCGGGTCGCGGAAGCTCTCGAACTGGGCCGCGAGGACCAGGTAGATCAGGACGAGCGCCAGCCCGAAGACGTAGAGCAGCTGGTTCGACGTCTCCTGAAAGTCGCGCGACTGGCCGGTGAGGGTGGTCGAGAACGCCGGGCCGAGCACATCGTCCGCCACGCGGTCCATCGCCCCGATGCCGTCCTCGATCGTGTTGCCGGGCGCCGGGCGTGCGCTCACCGTGGCGGACATGTAGCGGTTGAAGCGAAAGATCTGGGGCGGCGTGGCCTGCTCGCTCACCGACACGAGGTTGTCGAGCGGCACCGGCTCCCCGCTCGCGGACCGGACGTACAGGCTCGTCAGGTCGACCGGCGCGTCGCGGT
Source organism: Salinibacter pepae (assembly GCF_947077775.1). Classification (NCBI taxonomy): domain Bacteria; kingdom Pseudomonadati; phylum Rhodothermota; class Rhodothermia; order Rhodothermales; family Salinibacteraceae; genus Salinibacter; species Salinibacter pepae. Next base: position 2,849,074 of record NZ_CAMTTE010000001.1, on the reverse strand, counting down.
CCTCCTCGTCGACCGTCGCGAGAATCTGGCGCTGCTCCCCGTCCCGCACGAAATAGCCCACCCGCTGCTCCGCGAGGGCCAGCTGCAGCGTCTGCGCCACGTCGAGCGGGGAGACGCCGATGTTGTTGGCCCGGTCGCGGTCGATCTCCACCTGCAGCTCCGGCTTGTTGAACTTCAGGTTCACGTCCACGACGCCCAGCTCCTCCTGCTGACGGGCCCGCTCCAGGAAGGTGGGCAGTGCCCCGCGGAGGTTCTCGACGCTGGAGGTCTGCAGCACGTACTGGACGGGGAGCCCCCCGCCCCCGCCGCCCACCGAGATCGTCGGCTCCTGCGAGACGAAGGTGCGCGCCCCCTCCAGCTCCCCGAGCGCCGCCTGCAGGCTGTCGGCGTACTGCATCTGCGAGACGTCCCGCTCCGACGGCGGCACGAGGCGCATAAACATAAACGCCGAGTTGACCGAGCTGGCCGCCCCGAAGCCCGGCGAGGTGACCGAGATGGTAGATCGCTGGTGCTCGTCCGGGACGGTCTCGTTCAGCGCCTCGTACATTTTGTCCACGTACCCGCTCATGTAGTCGTAGGTCGCCCCCTCCCGGGCCGTCGCGTTCATGCGCACGAGGCTCCGGTCCTCCAGCGGGGCCAGCTCCTGCGGCAGCGTAAAGTGGAAGGTGGTAATGACGACGATACACCCGGCCATGATGACGAACGCCGCCCAGCGGTACTCCATGAACGCCGCCAGCGAGCGGCGGTAGGCGTCGGTCAGGGACTCGAAGACCGGCTCCGTCTTGCGGTAGATCCACGGCTTCTCGTCCCGCTGTTTGAGCAGGCGCGTCGACAGCATCGGCGTGAGCGTGAGCGCCACGAAGGAGGAGAAGGCCACCGCCCCGGCGATCACCATCCCAAACTCCTGAAAGAGCTGGCCGGTAAGCCCGCCCATGAAAATGATGGGCGCGAAGATAATCACCAGCGACACGGAGGTGGCCACGACCGCGAAGAAGATCTCGCGCGTCCCCTCCAGGCCCGCCACCATCGTGTCCTTCCCCTCCTCGATCTTCGCGTAGATGTTCTCCAGCACGACGATGGCGTCGTCCACCACCAGCCCAATGGCCAGGACGAGCGCAAGCAGCGTGAGCACGTTGATGGAGAAGCCCATCGCGTACATCACGAAGAACGACCCGGTCAGCGCGATCGGCACCACGATGAGCGGAATGATCGTGGAGCGCCAGTCGCGGAGGAAGAGGAAGATGATCAGCACCACGAGGAGGAACGCGATGAAGATCGTCTGCTGCACCTCGCTGATGCTGTCGCGGATCGGTTCGGTGTTGTCGAAGCCGATGCCCAGCTCCAGGTCGCTCGGGAGCTCCGCCTCGATGTCGTCGATCCGGCGGTAAAACTCGTCCACGATGTCGATATAGTTCGCCCCCGGGAGGGGCCGCAGCACGACCCCTACCATCGGCACGTTGTCGCGCTGCAGGAGCGTCCGCTCGTTGAGGGGCGCAATGTCGGCCTGGCCCACGTCCTCCAGCCGAACGGTCTGCCCGTCGGGGCTCTGCTTGAGGAGGAGCGCGTTGAAGTCCTCGGTGGTCTCGAGGCGGCTCTTGGTCCGCACCGTCAGCTCGATCGTCTCCCCTTCAATGCGGCCCGACGGCAGCTCGACGTTCGACCGGTCCAGCGCCTGGCGCACGTCGAGCGGCGTCAGGTCGTAGGCTGCCAACTTCTGCGGATCGAGCTCCAGGCGCATCGAGTAGGTCTTCTCGCCCCAGATGTCGACCCGGCTCACCCCCTCAATCGTCTGGAGGCGTTCCTTGAACCGCTTGTCCGCGATCTCGGTCAGCTCCATTAGGCTCCGCGTCTCCGACTCGATGTTCAGAAACACGATCGGCGGCGCGCTGGCGTCGGACTTCGACACGCTGGGGGGCTCGGCGTCGGGCGGGAGCTGTTGCTGGGCGCGACTCACGCGGTCGCGGACGTCGTTGGCGGCCCGTTCGAGGTCGGCCCCCAGGTCAAACTCAACGGTGACGGTGGACTGCCCCTCGCGGCTGACGGATTCGATGGTGCGGATGCCGTCGATGCCGTTGATCTGCTCCTCCAGCGGCTCGGTAATCTGCGAGTCGATGACGTCGGCGTTGGCGCCCCGGTACTGGGTGCTTACGCTGATGATGGGCGGGTCGACGGCCGGGTACTCACGGACGCCCAAAAAGTAGAACCCCACCGCCCCGAAGATCATGATGAGCAGCGCAAACACCGTCGACAGGACGGGCCGCCGAATGCTGAGGGAGTAGAGGCTCATGCGTGTGGGGTGTTTTCTGACGGTGGTTCCGCCGGCTCGAAACGGATAAAACAGGAACAAACGTTGGAGTGCATGATGCGTGAATCGTGATGCGTGAACGCCGGCAGGAAAACCGCTTCACGTATCCCGCATCACGTATCCCGCATCATTCAAGCGTTTCGACACGAACGGGCAGGCCCGCCCGAAGGTCTTGAATCCCGGAGGTAATGACCGTGTCGCGGAGCGAGAGGCCGTCGGTGACCTGGACGGTCGAGTCGGTGCGGACGCCGAGCGTGACGTTGCGGGGCTGGGCGACGCCGTTCTCGGCCACGAAGACGCGCTGGCCGTCGAGGGTGGGCACCACTGCGAACGACGGCACAACGATTGCGTCTGTCATCTGCCCGAGCGGAACGGTCACGTCGGCGAACATGCCGGGCCGGAGCGCCCCGTCGGGATTCGGGGCGCGGGCCCGCAGCCGAAGCGTACGGGTGTCGGTGCTGACCTGCGTGTTGCTGGCGTAGACGGTTCCCTCCAGCGTCCGCTCTAGGCCGCGCACGCGGAACATGACGGACTGGCCCGTCTGCACGCGGGCGGCGTACTGCGCGGAGACCGAGAAATCGAGCTTGATCGGGTCGGTCCGTTGCAGGGTCGCAATGGTCGTCTGCGGCGATACGTAGGCCCCCGTACTCACCTCCCGCAGCCCCACGACGCCACTGAAGGGGGCCCGAATTTGGGTCTTCCCGATGCGGGCTGCCACCAGGTCCAGCTCCGCCCGCAGCACCTCCACCTCGTTCACCGTCGCGTCGTACTCCTCCTGGCTCACCCCGCCCTCCTCCAGCAGCCGCTGTTGACGCTCCGCCCGGTCGGTGGCCAGCGACAGGCGGTGCTCCAGGCGGTCCTTCTCGGCCTGCAGCTCCGCGTCGTTGATCCGCACGAGGAGTGCCCCCTCGTTCACCCGGTCGCCCTCCTCGAAGCGAATGTCGGTGACCTTGCCCGCCGTCTCTGCGGTCAGCTCCACCGACTCGTCCGCGCGCAGGGTGCCGCTCGTGCGGATCCGCTCGGTCACCGTCCCGGGCTGAAGCGCAGTCGCGTCCACGCGCATCGGCGCGTCGTCCCCGCCGCCGCCGGACGACTCGGACCCGCCCATCTTTGGCAGCGCCAGCCCGACGACCACGAGCACGACGACCCCGAGCGCCACGCCGCGCTTGGTTCGGGGCGTCCATCCGGACTCGGTCCCGGACTCCGACGAGGAACCAGAAGAGGAAGGGGGGTCGCTCATAGCAGGCAGAAAGGATCTGGAGGGGCCCATGTCGCCACGGGCGCCGGGCCCACAATGGGACGGACGTCGGATCGGAGAGAAAATCCTACCCGGCGAGCGATTCTTGGTTCGACGGGCGATGTGCTTTGTGGACGAATCACGCCCTCGCGTTGCGGAGTGCTCGGATTCCGGAACCGCCGACACACGCGCCCGTCCCGCCGGACCGCCGCCCTCCCGAAACCGCCCCCGCCGCCCACGAGTCCGTTACGTGCACCCTTTTCTCTTCTTCGTCGACGCCGCTCCGCCGCGATGCACACGTTCACCGCCTCCAGCTCGCTCGGCGCGTCCGCCGACGCCCTGTTCACCTGGCACAGCCGCCCCGGGGCCTTCGAGCGCCTGACGCCGCCGTGGGCGCCGGTGCGGCTCCAGTCGTTCGAGGGGATCGGGGAGGGCGACCGGGCCGTCCTGCGCGTCGGGCCGGGGCCGCTGGCGGTGCGGTGGGTGGCCGAGCACCACGACGTGGAGCCCGGCCGGCAGTTCTGCGACCGACAGGTGCAGGGGCCCTTCCCCCACTGGGAGCACACGCACCGGTTTGAGCCCGCCGCGGACGACGATGCGCGCGCCACCCTCACGGACCGCGTCGAGTACGAGCCGCCGGGCGGGGCGCTGGGGCGCCAGGCGGCGCCGTGGCTGGAGGCCGAGCTGCGCCGCCAGTTCGCGTACCGCCACCGCATTACGCGCCGCGACCTGTCGCTGCACCGGCGGTACAATCCCGACGAACAGGCCCTGACGATTGCCGTGAGCGGGGCCTCCGGCCTCGTGGGGTCGAGCCTCGTGCCCTTCCTTACCACGGGCGGGCACACCGTGAAGCGCCTTACGCGCTCCGGCCCCACGGGCACCGACGAGATTCTGTGGGACCCGCGCACCGACCGGGTCGAGGCCGACAAGCTGGAGGGCATCGACGCGGTGATTCACCTGGCGGGGGAAAACGTATTCGGCCCCTGGACGCCCACGAAGAAGCAGCGCATCTACTCCAGCCGGGCGGACGGAACCCGGCTGCTGGCCGAGGCGCTCGCCGGGCTCGACGACCCGCCCGAGGTGCTCGTCTCCTCCTCGGCCGTCGGCTACTACGGCGACCACGGGACCGACCGCATCACGGAGGAGAGCGCGCCGCGCGACGCGGGCTTTCTGGGCGAGGTCTGCGAGGCCTGGGAGGCCGCCACCGCACCCGCCGCGGCCGCCGGCATCCGCACCGTGCAGATGCGCACCGGGATCGTCCTGACGCCCGCCGGCGGGGCGCTCCGCCTCATGCTCCCCGCCTTCTGGCTCGGCCTCGGGGGCCGCGTGGGGGGGCGAAACCAGTATTTCCCCTGGATCACGCTCGACGACGTGATCGGCGGGATCTACCACGCCCTCTGGACCGACGCCCTGGAGGGCCCCGTCAACCTCACCGCGCCGCGTCCGGTGACGATGCAGGCGTACACGGACACCCTCGCCGACGTCCTGCACCGCCCGGCCTTCCTGAACGTCCCGTCGTCGGTGGTCCGCACCGTCGGCGGCGAGATGGCGGACGAGATGCTTCTCACCAGCGCCCGCGTCGTGCCCGAGCGCCTGCGAGCGACCGGGTACGACTTTGGCTTCTCGGCGCTGGAGGACGGCCTGCGGCACGTGCTGGGGAGGACTGAAGCGTGACGCGTAATTCATGACTACTCGAATCCTCACCTCACGCATCACGCCCTCACGCATCACGCACACTCACCCCAGCGCCTCCAGCTCTTCGGCCACCGATGCCAGTAGGGCCTCGTCCCGCACAAACGCCAGGCTCTGGTCGATGTCGTCCTCCAGCAGGTAGTCCTCTTCACGGTGGGAGATCGTCTGGCGGACGGTCTCGTGGGCCCGCTCCACGCCCCGACCCGGCCGCAGCGGCCGGCGGTAGTCGAGTGCCTGCGCCGCGGTGAGCAGCTCGATGGCGAGCACGCGCTCCACGTTCTCCAGGATGTCGAGCAGCTGGACGGCCCCGACGCTGCCCATGCTCACGTGGTCCTCCTGGCCCCGGCTCGTGGGAATGGAGTCGACGGACGCCGGGTGGGCGAGGCTCTTGTTCTCCGACACGAGCGCGGCGGCGGTGTACTGCGGCATCATGTAGCCCGAGTTGAGGCCCGTGTCCTCCATCAGCAGCTCCGGCAGGCCGTCGTGGCCCGCCAGCAGCAGGTAGATGCGGCGCTCGGCGATGCTGGCCAGCTCCGCCAGCGCGATGCCGGCGTGGTCGAGCGCCAGGGCGAGGGGCTGGCCGTGGAAGTTGCCGGCGCTGATCACGTCGCCGTTCTCGAAGACGAGCGGGTTGTCGGTCACGCTGTTGATCTCGCGCTCCACCACGTCGGTGGCGTGGCGAAGCGCGTCGCGGCTCGCCCCGTGCACCTGCGGCACACACCGGAGGGAGTACGGGTCCTGCACCTTGCCGCAGTTGCGGTGTGACGCCAGAATCTCGCTGTCCGTGAGCAGGGTGCGCACGTTGGCGGCCACCTGCTGCGCCCCGGGATGCGGCCGCACCTCATGCACCCGCTCGTCGAACGGCTTGATGCTGCCCTGCAGCGCCTCCAGGCTCATGGCGGCCAGCAGGTCGGCGATTTTGACGAGCCGCTGCGCCTCGTGGAGCACGTGGGCCGCGTACCCGCTCATCTGCTGGGTGCCGTTGATGAGGGCAAGCCCGTCTTTCGGCCGCAGCGTGATCGGCGCGAGGTCGTGCTCGTCGAGGACGGACCCGGCGGGCCGCACGTCTGTGCCGTCCTCCGTCCAGAAGCGCCCCTCGCCCAGCAGCGGCAGCGCCAGGTGGGCCAGCGGCGCGAGGTCGCCCGACGCCCCGACGCTGCCCCGGCTCGGGATCGCCGGGACGAGATCCCGCTCCGCAAACAGGAGCAGCCGGTCGAACGTCTCACGGGAGACGCCGGAGTGGCCCAGGCCCAGCGCGTGGATCTTGAGGCGGAGGATGAGGCGGCTAAGGGCCTTGGGCACGAGGTCCCCCACCCCCACGGCGTGGCTGAAGACGAGGTTGCGCTGGAGCGTCTCCAGGTCGTCCTCCGGCACACGCTTCTGCGCGAGCGCCCCGAAGCCGGTGTTGATGCCGTAGTGCGCTTCGCCGTCGCCCAGCGCATCTTCCACCCGGTCTCGCGACCGGTCGACGGGGGTCGGGTCCGCCCGGAGGGCCGAGAGGCGGGCGTCGAGGTCGGCGTGGAGGGAATCGATCTGCACCGAGGCGTCGGGGCGGACGGGCGGCATAGGAGACGAGGGCTAATTGGAAGAGACGTAGGAAGACGAGGTGGATCGCCGCGTTCGTTCGGGACTTTGCTCGAACGGAAGGGCCGGTGGGACGTTGCTTATGCTCCGTATTTTTCCCACGCACCCTTGCTCCCTCATGGCACCCCCCGACGTTCTCGTGATCGGGGCCGGGCTGGCCGGCCTGAACTGTGCGCGCCACCTCCACGAGCGCGGCCTCACCGTGCAGGTGGTGGAGGCGTCCGACCGCGTCGGCGGACGGGTGCGCACCGACACGGTCGACGGCTTTCGGCTCGACCGCGGCTTTCAGGTGCTGCTCACGGCCTACCCCGAGACGCAGCGCGAACTGGACTACGACGCGCTCGACCTCCACCCCTTCCACGACGGCGCCCTGGTGCGCTACAACGGCCGCTTCCAGCGCGTCGCCGACCCGCGGCGGCACCCGTGGGACGCCCCGCGCACCGTCCTGGCGCGCATCGGCACGCTGGCCGACAAGCTGCGGGTACTGCGCCTGCGCCAGGCCCTCGCCGGCCGGTCGATCCCGCAGATCATGGAGCGGGCGGAACGCCCCACGATCGAGGTGCTTCGGGAGCGCTGGGGGTTCTCCTCCGTCATGATCGACCGCTTCTTCCGGCCCTTCCTCGGCGGCATCTTCTTCGACCGCGCCCTGCAGGCGTCGAGCCGCATGTTCGAGTTCGTCTTCAAGATGTTCGCGGAGGGGCGGACGGTGCTGCCGGCCGGCGGCATCGACCGGATGCCCAAGCAGATGCGCGCGGACCTGCCGGACGCGGCCGTGCGGCTCAACACGCCCGTGGCGGCGGTCGACGGCCAGACGGTCACGCTGGCGGACGGCGGGACGATGGAGGCCCCGCACGTGGTGGTCGCCACGGACGCGCCGGCGGCGGACCGGCTGGTGGGCGACGTGTCCCCGACCGATGGCCGGTCGACGATCTGTCTCTACTACGACGCCCCCCAGTCCCCGCTCGACGAGCCGTTTCTCGTCCTCAATGGGGAGGGCGTCGGCCCCATCAACAACCTCGCCGTGCCGTCGGACGTGGCGCCCGGCTACGCGCCGGACGACCGCGCCCTCGTGTCCGTCGTGGTGGTGGGCACGCCCGCGGAAGGTGAGGCGGCACTCCAGCGGTCGGTGCGGGCCCAGCTGATCGACTGGTTCGGGCTGGCGGCGGGCGGCTGGACGCACCTCCAGACCCAGCACATCCCCTACGCCCTGCCCGAACAGGCCCCGCCGTTCCTGTCTCCCCACGAGCGGCCGGTGCGCCGGCGCCGCGGTCTGTACGTATGTGGCGACCACCGCCGCACCGCGTCGCTCAACGGCGCCCTCGCCGCGGGCCGGGCCGCCGCGGAGGCCGTCTGGGCCGACCACACAGAATAGGCGTTCGGCCCGCTCCCCTCGGTCGATCGTTCTCAATCCCCTGAGCGTTCACCGGTGCACGGTCTCTCATTCAACTCCATGCTTCTCTCCGTCCACGCCGCGGCGACCTGGCTCATGTTCGGGGTCATCCTCATCGTCCAGCGCGTGCACTACCCCCTCTTCTCCTACGTGCGGACGGCGGACTACGCGGCCTTCCAGGCGGCCCACATGCGGCGCATCACCTGGATCGTGGGGCCGGCCATGACGGTGGAGCTCGCCACGGCGGGATGGATCGCCTGGGCCCCGCCGCCGGGCCTGCCCCCGTGGGGGGGCTGGGCGGGCCTGGCGCTCGTGCTCGCCATCTGGGGCACCACGGGCCTCGTGCAGGTGCCGCTGCACGCCCGCCTCATCGACGGCTTCGACGCCGCGGCCCACCGCCGCCTCGTCGCGACGAACTGGCTCCGCACCGTCGCCTGGGCGCTGCGGGCCGGGCTCGCGCTGTGGATGCTGGGGCACGGAGCGGCGGCGCCGTAGCCCCGAGCTCTTCTCTTCAGACAATAGGGCCCACAACTACAGAATAAATTCCACAACACCCGAATACAGTCCAGGGTTTTCAGACCCCCGTTCAGTAGCCTCCTGCCTCATTCCATGGTCTCAAGAGGGCTCCGCGTCCCTGCTTTTCCGTCCTGAAGGACGTGCGTGTAGACCTGCGTGGTACGGAGATCCTGATGGCCGAGAAGCTCCTGCACGGTGCGAATGTCCGTCCCCTGTTCCAGAAGGTGGGTGGCGAAGGAATGCCGCAGGGTGTGACAACTGGCGGACTTGGCAATGCCTGCGTCCTCCACCGCACGCTTGACCGCCTTCTGCACGGCGGAGGAGGAGCGGTGGTGCCGCTTGATGCCGCCGCTTCTCGGGTCTTCACTCCGCCGGACGGACGGGAATACATACTGCCACCTCCACTCTGTCGCCGCGTGCGGGGACTTCCGTTCGAGGGCCTTCGGCAGCGAGGCCCTTCCGTAGCCCGCCTCCAGATCCTCCTTCCAGGTCGCCTTGCTCTTTCGAAGCTGCCGCCGGAGCGGGGCCGCAAGGGTGCCGGGCAGGAGCGTTCGGCGATCCTTCTTCCCCTTGCCCTGCCGTACGGTGATCTGCTCGTACTCGAAGTCCAGGTCTTTCACCCGCAGTCCGAGGGCCTCCGAAAGGCGACGCCCGGCCCCATACAGCAGGTGAGCCACGAGGCCGTTTGGGCCGTCCATGTGCCTGAGCACGGATTTGACTTCCGCCTGGGTGAGCACGACCGGAAGCCGCTCCGGCTCCCGTGCACGATCAAAGTTGGACACCCGGTCCCACTCGGCCCCGAGCACGTCGCGATGGAGAAACAGAAGAGCATTCAGGGCCTGATTCTGGGTCGAGGCCGCGACGGTTCGCTCGGTCGCGAGGTAGGGCAGGTATTCTCGGACCTCCGGTTTCCCAAACGTCCGAGGATGCTTGGTGCCGTGGTACTTCACGTAGCGGATGATCCAGCGGAGGTCGGTCTTCTCGGTCTGGTAGGTATAGCCTTTTCGGCAACAGGCCGACCGGACGCGATCCAAGACGGGAGACGAGCCATCCGAAGACGAACCGTCCATGGCGGGAGGAAAGGCGACCGAGTCGTTTGGTTTGATGTATACAGTACAAACCTGTATCGTGGAGACACGCTCACACTGGTCGGCATAACGTTGTTATGCGGATCGCTTCGGCATAACACTCACGCCGTTTCTGCAAATTGTTGGAAGGCCTCCGGTTAGCCGACCTGTCGCTTCATATTATGCCGATCCATACAGTGGGATATGACGGAATCGATCGGCATAAGATATGTTATACCCATCGTAGTCAAACCAGACCAGAGACTACAGTCACAATGGCTAATCTGATGACCAACGAAATTCAGCGAATCGTCTCAGCAGGTGGTGGTGTTGAAATAAGCGCTAACGGAAAAATGGCAAACGAACTCCAACGGATTGCATCCGCTGCATCAAGCTCGGGAGCGACCGTGAGGATCAAAGATGTAGGGGACCTCATGTCAAATGAAATGCAACGGATCGCATCTGCTGGAGGGGGCAATGTAATATTCGTCCTCGACTAGTGAGAATGATTCTGTCTATCTCCCTCGTGCCCAATTTGTTATAGGTAATATTGAGGATCTTAAAAATATGAGTATGACCCACGACGGATCGCTTGAAGAACTGAAGACGATAATTTCTGGGAGCGGTCACGGAATATCGTCAGTAGAGGAAAATGAGCACAGCTATCAGATACGCACCGAAGAGGGAGGAATCTGCAACTGGTATCCTGGAACTGGTACTGTGCAGTTTCAAGGGAAGAAGGATAAGAAGGATCAGTTGAAGGAAGATGTAACTGAATATACGGGCGAAGGAAATTCGGGCTCAGGTACTGCTGAATCAGTTTCTGAGCCGGAGAAGCCGACGAATCCAAGTTCGGCTAGTAAGAAGATATTTGTTGTACATGGACACGATGACACTGCCCGTGAACAACTTGAGCTTATCCTTCACAAGTTGGGGTTGGATCCGTTTGTTCTAGCCAATACCGCTGGTGAAGGGCTAACGATCATAGAAGCACTTGAGAAAGAAATCGGGCCGGGTGATTCCAGTGTTCGCTTTGGAATAGTTTTGCTAACCCCTGATGACATGGGATACGCCAAGAAGGACGGCCCTGATGAAGCCCAGCCTCGTGCTCGTCAGAACGTTGTTCTGGAAATGGGGATGTTGATTTCCGCGCTCGGTCGCCAGAATGTGGCAATCTTGAAAAAGGGACATATTGAAGTTCCGTCTGACGCTCAAGGAGTGTTATATATTGGCTTCAACGACCATGTGAAAGAAACAGTGCCTAAACTTGTCGACAGGTTGAGGTCGGCTGGATTTGTATTGAGTCCTGAAAAGGTATCGAAGGCTTCTATCTGAGAAGGGTATAATTATAGGTTATACCTCGCAATAAACCCTTAACTTTGTGCCTCAGTCTAGATACGAAAATATCCACGATCGATTTAGTCACTCCGACACTACCAAGAAGGGAACTAAGTACGAAAGACTTGCCGCCTTAGTCCTTAAAGCACTTGACGAGTCTCGCGCGGTAGTGCATGATGTGAGGTTGATCGGAGAGTCAGCCGTATCCCACCAAATTGACGTTGACCTTGAGGTAGACGGCGCCACGAAACGAGTCATTGTCGAATGCAAGGACTTCGACGTGTCTGGCAGCAAGGTGGGGCTAGACATCGTGCGAAGCTTCTGGGCAGTGGTGGATGACGCATTGGCAGATGAAGCCATGATTCTTACCTGCAACGGTTTTACTCAGGATGCACGGAAGTTTGCTAAGCATAAGGGCATAAAGCTCGTTGTGCTTCGACAGTATGAAGAGAAAGATGACGACCAGTATATCGGCTCAATCCGCGTCAACGTCACGTACATCACAAGAGGTCAGCCAGAGGTGAAGCTCGACCTATCGAGCGATGAAGCAAAGCGAAAGTTCTTCAACGACCTCGAAGCAGCAGAGCTCAGTAGCAGTCTCCTCAAGGGAGATCCAGTCTACATCCACTCTGACGGCTCAAAAACTCAGTTACACGAATTCATCGATGAAAAAATCGGCGAGTATGATGATAAAGACGCTGGAATGGTTAGACATCATATTGACGTAACGAACTGTCTGATCGAGGTCGAAGATAGAGGCGGCATTCCAATGGCAGCTCTTACCGCTGTCTACGAAGTTCACCACATCATTGAAGATATCGATGTGGCGTCTGGTCTGATTGCTGAATTGGTTGTGCAGGGTACAGAGGATAGAGACATATTTTTATTTGATCGAGATTTAGAAAAGTTCAATATCGACCCTGATACGGGTGAAGTGATATAAGGTGCGGAATAACACGGCGCTGCTGCGAACCCAGGGGGGATTCGCCTCGGCGGGTCGGCGTGCCGCGATGGAAAGCTTTTGCTCGTTTCGAGAGTGGTGTCGACATTGCCCTGCGCCGTAGAGCTTTCCCCGTTATGCCTGTCCTTGAATAGAAGAATTTCTGTGATGTCGAGTCGGAAAGCTAAAGCGCTTGTTGTTACTGCGTCCGAGGGAGTAACAGGCTATCTCACCTATGTTTCTAGGTGCGGCATGTCGCCAGCCTATTCGGAGTATATGCTCTACGGTCCGGTCGTCCGTGTCGCCGCTGACAAACAGTGGGAAGTGTTTTCAGAGGAAATAGCCCAACAGACGAGCAGGTCGGGTGACCACTATAGAATCGATTTTTACTTTGAGGCGAAAGAGAAGGAATATCCATCCCTTTCTGTCGCCCTAGAAGTGAAGTGGATTCCTAACGATCGTGACGAGGTTTCGATCGAACATGACATTGAAAAGCTAAGGATTATGGACCAGCGGTACCATAGCCGTGAGGTTTACAAGTTTGTGATGATTGCTGGTGTACATGAGGGTGAGAATACAGATGAGCGAGAGGAGATTAGCGATTTCTGGGAGGGTAATGTCGAAATTCCAGAACTGAGGGGTATTGATGAGAATACCAGACTGATGCATCAAACAGTATACCCAACTCGATACACAAACTACGGATGTACTGTTCTTGAAGTATCGCAGACATAACCCTGTTCTACAGCTGAAAATGGGCGAGGGCCGTTTCAGGCAAGGGTAGCCGGGCGGGTAGAAGTGATGTCACCAGTGAATGGAAAAATTGCAGACAGAGGTCGATCTATCCTTATATTCTGTTTGATCTTCTCGTTATCCCTTCAGGTCAAATAAATATATATGTCGCTCAACAAAGTACTTTGGACCATAGATAATGAACTTGATTCTTGGTCCTTCGAGCGGCTGGCCACCGACCTTCTATACAGAAACGGTTATAAGGAAATAGAGCCGATTGAGCCCCAAGATGGAGGCAGAGATGCGGAGGAATATCCTCGACGCGGAAGAGGGCGGCATGGCAACGTCTGCTTTTTTCAATTTAGCCTTCGCGATGATTGGAAGACCAAGCTCCGCGAGGACGCAGAACGATTAGATGAGCGTGAGTATGAGTTCGAGACTTTAGTTTATGTAACATCCCAGAAGGCTCGTGGAATTGACAGAGATCAGTTGTCCGAAGAGCTTTGGAAAAAGTATGTCTGGGACCTAGTCATATTTTCGAGAGAATGGCTGCGCCTTCAACTGGAAGAGGCACATCCTGATTTAGCAAGAAAATATCTCTCTGTAGAGGTGTCGCGGGACACTCCGGAGCTCCTTTTCAATATCGGAAGTGAAGAAGAGCTGGAAGAAGAGCTTTCAACAGTATTTGAACTTTTAAAGTCAGAAGAACCCGAGCGTGCAGCAACCCGGTTGAAGCAATTCGTTGGAGAACATCCCGAATCTAGTCAGGCTTGGCATCTTCGTGCGGTAGCTCAATACCAACTTCACCGATATGATGAAGCAATCACGAGTCTCAATCGGGCCTCCCAGGTCGGACTTAGTAGGAAGAAGCTCCGTTTGATTAGAGCGTCTACTCTGACGGAAAAAGGGATCTCAGAAAACAATAGGACTGCTATTCAGGAGGGGTGCGAAGGCTTTCGAGAAATAGTTGAGGAGAAGTCCGACCCAAGTTGGGCCGACCTCTATAATTTAGGAAATGCTCTTAGTGCTTTGGGGCAGGCGGAAGAAGCTATTGAAGCGTACGAGAAGGCTCTTGATAAATCCGAACAGCCATCACTACTAAAAAACTTAGGAAGTGCATACCACCAAGTTGATGACCACGAAGCGGAGATGGAGTGCTTCAATCGCGCACTTGAACTGGAGCCAACGAAGCCAGAGGCACTAATTAGTAAAGGTATCAGCCTCATTATAGATTTTGACAAACCGGGTCAAGCAGCTACATTTCTCGAGCGAGGTGTAAAGCATAATCCGGAATGGATTACTCAGAACCCAGGCACTTGGTACTGGCTCGGCCTGTCAAACTACCGGGCCGAAAGATTTCAGGAATCTCTTGAATGGATCAATAGAGGGCTGGCTCATCAACCTGGACATGAGGGGTTAACGAGTCTGAAGTCCGATGTGCTAGCACAGCTCATTGAAACAAAATCGGAAGTAACCAGCGACGCTCGGCAGTTTTGGCAGAGACGCCTCGAAAGTGACCCAAGATTCTATGATACCCGTGCTAGGCTGATACGTCTTGAGAGCATGGAGGATAATATTGAGAGGGCCTGGGACCTAATCGATGAGTGCCTCAAGCTTGCCGGAATAGATGAGGTATCCCTCCGAGCTTCAGGATTCTCAATTGATCAGTGCATCCGTGCCCTTTGGTTTTTTCCGCAGTACACGAAATTCAGGCAAAGCACTCCGGTGGCTAAATACTGGAATGAAGATCATAATCTTTATGACCTTGGCTATCCCGCTCCGGAGGAAGAACAGGTCCAGCAGGCCCTAAGAACTTTTCTCGCCGTTCCTTTCGGACTTGGGATGAAATATTCAGTCGAGGAGAATACAGTGAGTGTTGACGCACTCGTCTCACTGCAGCAAAAAATTTACTCTCTTGTCGAGGAAGCGGTAAGTGCAGCCAGTCGACCATTTGCTCATTCGTTTACAAGCGATCTTTCCAATGAGGAAACCTCAGAGAGACTCACAGAAATTATGCTGTTTATGGCGCTGGTAGCACTCCGGGAGGCAAGTGCTGAATATGGATGGATCGCAAGCCGCTTGTCCGTCTCGAAGAAAAAGTTACATGAATCTACCAAAAACTTTAGTCCTGAGGATATCCACGATGATACAGTCACCTTAGTTTTAAAAGCACTAAACCACGAGTTGGGACTTTTTCCTGATGAAGGATAGAGTCTCTCCATTTTCGGTATGTACAGTATGGGGGTATAACACATCGCTGCACCTGACGAAAAGAGAAGGCCAATTTACCTTCCCTGAACGTCGTTACTTCCTTTGCCATTAGCGGTGGAAATGCCGCGACTTTTCGCAGGTGAGCGTTCACGTTATGCGGCCTGCAGGAAGTGACTTGAACCGAATTGTTCGCGTTGTCGTATGCACTGTTGAATTCAGATCCTTCCGTATCCTCCGTTCGGACCATGAAAGTTGCCGAGAAGATCAACAAGCAGGTTCAACGCCTTCCGGAGCAAACGCAGGCTGAGGTCCTTGACTTCGTAGAATATCTGCTCACGAAAACAGAGCGGGTGCAGGCTCGCGAAGAGGAGCAGGAATGGACGCAGTTCTCGTTAGCTTCTGCAATGCGGGGAATCGAGGAAGAGACAGAGCCTGAGTACACAGAAGGAGATCTCGAAGAGCGGTTTACGTCGTCGTGAAAGATCCTGGTCAGATCGTTCTGTTTCGATTTCCCCGTACGGATTTGGCGGAGGGAAAGCTTCGTCCGGCTTTGTTGATAAGCGAGGTTCCAGGCCCGTACGACGACTGGCTGATCTGCATGATTTCCTCGCAGCTCCACCAGCAAATCGAGGGATTCGACGAGTTGATTGAGGAAGGAGACAGCGACTTTCAGCAATCGGGGCTCAAAAAGGCGAGTGTGGTTCGAATCAGCCGACTTGCGGTTGTGGAGGGAAATATCCTTGAGGGAAGGATTGGGAAGATCAGTTCGGATCGTATACAGCGGGTTCGGCGGCGGATCGCAGAGTGGATTGGAGGAAGCCAAACGAACTGAACGGGGCAGTCGGGGCCGCATAACACGCCCGCTTCACCTGAACCCAGGCTCTTGCCGTTTCCGTGCGCTGTCGGTAGTGCAGTTCGTTTGTGCTGAACGGCGGTGACGACGCGAGCAGATAGAAAACTCGTCGGACGTAGTTGTTCTATCGGCGTAGATTGGAGCAAACCTTTTCCCGTGCCCGGGTCAGGTGAGCGTCCACGTTATGGTGCTTCAGAAACAGCACTGACGTTGCTGAGGCAGCATTCTGTGTCTCCTGTTACATGAGAGGACACTTCAGCCATGGAAACAAAAACGATCAATCTTCAGGTCAGCGCCGATGTTGCAGCGGCGTACGAGTCGGCGTCGGCCGAGGAAAAACGCAAGCTTGAAGCGCTTCTTAGCAGCAGGTTGCGGGAAGCTGTCCAGCATCGAAAGCGCGGGCGGTCTCTCGAAGAGATTATGGACGAGATCAGCCAGCGGGCGCAAGAACGCGGACTGACGCAAGAGAAATTGGACGAGATTCTGAATGAAGAGTGATCGCCGCTACGCCTTCGACACGAATGCCCTCGTCAGCGCTGCTCTATTCCGAGGCTCTACACCGGGAGAGGCGTTCCAACATGCGTTGGACACTGGCGTCGTTTTACTTTCAAGAGCGACGTTTGAGGAAATCGATGGGGTGATTGCCCGCGAAAAGTTTGACGAGTACCTTCCCCCAGAAGAACGCGGCGCATTCACAGAAGCGCTGGTTGAACAGAGTCGATTTGCGAATCCGACGGAGGAGATTTAGGCTTGTCGTGATCCGGATGACGATAAGTTTCTGGAGCTTGCAGTGAGCGAGGCCGCAGGCGGTATCGTGAGTGGAGACTCGGATTTGTTAGAGCTCGATCCGTTTCGGGGAATTCCAATCATGGAACCGGTGGAGTTCCTTGAATGGAGTAGGCAGAACGGATAGCCCTATAACCCTGGGGTACAGCTGAAAATGGGCCGGTGCCGTTATGGATCGAAGTCAGCCGATCGGTTGCGCCTCCGCTACTCGGGAGTGGCGACGCTGGCGAATGTAGACCCCGCGGGCCGAGGCCGATTTACCGTCTTGAATTCCGCCGGGCCTTTTCGCGCCCACTTCAGCTGATCTATGTCGTTATGCTGCGCAGCAACATCCGCGATTGCTGGCGGTTTCTAGACTGATATAGCTACAGTTCAGACCCGAAAAGACTTGATTGAGCGACTGCAGCACCACCGAGACAATTTGCGTCGGCTCGGGGTGGCACAGATTGCGCCTGTTTGGATCCTTCCAGCGTGGGGGTCCCGACGCTGAAAGTGACGTGGATCTTCTGGTCGAGTTTGTGCCGGGAGAAAAGTCGTTCGACAACTTCATGGCTGTCTCCTTTCTTTTAGAAGAAGAATTTGGGCGTCCAGTGGCGTTGGTGCCCCCCGAGGCGCCCGGCCCTCACATCGGTCCCCACGTCTTGCAGAGCGTCGAGTACGTCGGGATCGGAGACTGAGTCTCTTCGTCACATCCAAGATGAGGCACGCTACCTGGCGGAGGCGAGCCGAGAGGCCAACTGGGACGGGTTCTCCAGCGACGGGACGTTGAAGCGGGCGTTCGTGCGGAGCGAAGTGGACGGGCCTGATCGCGAGGTCGATTGAGCTCTCGCCCCCTGGGCTGCACCTCCCGCGGTTTGGCTCGGGGACCGAGGTCGCCATTTTCCTGACGACCTGGACGATCGCGGGCGCTGCGTTCGGCGCCTGGATGTGGCACCGGCGCTCCACGGAGGCCCCGGTGCGCGAGAAGACCTTGGCACACGACTGGATTTCGGGCTGCCTCCACGGCGGGCTGCTGCTCGCAATGGCGCTGGGTCCCGGCCTGCGGGGGGCGGTACAGTGGGCCCTGCAGGGCGCAACGTGGAGCCTGTCCGTCCCGGTCGTCATGCAGGGGGCGGCCGACGGTCCGGATTGGGGCTCAGTGTGATGGTTGCCCACACGATTCACGCTCTCAGCCGCAAGGAGGCGTCCGAGTCATCGTCTCCTCATCCCCAGTTCATTTGACGCAGCGAGGACACGGGTCCAGCCACTCTGACACCGGCTGTCCGTAAAGTGGCCCTCGACGCCATGACAGGCCCACACCGACCTCACTCAAGCCCACAGAACACACAGTCGGCCAGGCGCCCCCCTCCAGGAGACTGGCTTTGCTTACACGTTAGCATCAAGAGTGTCGCCTAACGAGCGTGGTCTCGTCAATTCCAACTGTACTTCGCCCCCTCGCGGCGCGTGTCCCTGCCCGAAACGGGGCAACGGCGGAGAGGCCATAAGCCCCAAGGTCCGTAGATCAGATGCTTACGGACAGGCGACGCCCGAGCGTCCTTCGTCGAACCCGATCGTCGGTCGACGTGGCGCAAATAGGAAATACGTCTCTCCCGTCGCTCCTCGATTCCGTGCCTCCGGGCTTGTTTGCAGTTAGTCCGGTGCCACCGAGACGGGGGTGGGCTCTGGCGCGAAATCTGACGCCGAATTGGAGGCGGACGACGGCGGCGAAGCGCTGTCTTTATCCGAGGAGGCCTCCACGTTCAAGAGGACGGCCGTGCCGAGGGCCCCGAGGCCACAGCCGACGGCCCCGAGGTCGACCCCCAGCACGGCCCACTGCCTAGCCGTCCAGGCCGCCCATGGCCAGGCCCCCGTCGTCAAGCCATTGGCAATGGGAACAAGCATGGCCATTCCCCCTCCGATCGTGAGCAGCGACCGGTGGGTGCGGGCCACATTGCGACGACAGAGGGCGTAGACGACCGCCACAGCCCACCCCCCGAAGAAGAACAGGGCGCTCCACCAGTTGGGATTAGGGACGCCCTCGGGCATCCCCCGATCCGCAAGAAACAGCACGGCGACGGCGGGGAAAAAGCCCGTAGCCGTGCCCGCTGTGAGACGAGCCAGCATCCGGTTCACGATTCGATTTTCTGTGTCCCGTACCTCCAGCCACGTGAGATTGCCCGTAAGGATGACGGCACAGGAGGCAATCGCCAGCAGAAAGAAAAGCATCTTGAGTGCCATGCCTCCGAATCGCGCGAAGTGCAACGTCTCTATGCTCTGCACGGCTTCGTTAAATAGGTTGGCCTCGTTCGGCGGCGTCCGTAACAACTCTTCACCGGTGGCCCCGTGAAAGACGACGGAGCCGGTCCCCCCGAAGACGGCCCCGTGCTGGTACCCAACGACCTCAACGCGGCTGTTGGGCTGCCCCATGTGGTGGACGATCATCTTCTTCGGGTCGAAGTCGGGCCATGCGCGCTCGGCCCGGGCGGCAAGCCGCTCGAGTCGAGGCCGCTCCGCCGAGGCGGACGCCACGGAATCCACCTGTACCGCAGGCGCATAGTATCCGGCCTCGCGCAGATAGTCCGTCGAGTTGCCGTCGAACAGCAACAGGACGTACGGCAGGGCCACAATTCCCAACAGCCCGAGGTAGGCGCCCGTAAATACGTACATGGTCTGGAAAGGGAGGCCGATGGTGCCCAGGACCTTGTGCGCATCGGCCCACGCCACCCGCAGGGACTTGCCGGGCCGAAATTGAAAGAAATCCTTGACGATACGGTCGAGGTGCATCGCCGTCCCCGTAACCACGGCCAGTAGCCCAAACACCCCGAGGAGGCCCGCCAGATGAAGCCCCCACCGGCCGAGCTGGTAGAAAAAGTGGAGGTAGTACAACGTCTGCGTGACGGCCCCCTCTTCGGGCGTGCGCACCCATTCTCCCGTCGTCGAATTGACCCATACGTTCGGCGTCGCCTTCATGCCCTCCCCGGTGGCCTGCACAAACAGGTTGTCGTCCCTTCCTTCCGGCAGACTCATCCGCAGACGCGCCGGGGACGCCCCGTCCTCGCTCAGGGAATCGACAACGGGTTGGATCATAGCGTCGAGCGAGATGCGTTCTCCCGGCTGTGCCCGCAGCTTCGGTTCTTCCCACTTCCGGATCTCGCCGCGAAAGAGAACAAGCGCCCCGGTCGCAAAAATTACGAAGAGGGCCAGTCCGATGACGATGCCCGTTACGGAGTGGGCATCCCAGGAGAGCTTGTAGGCACGAGCGGGAAGCTTCGACACAGCCAGACGACAATTATGCAATGAACCGAACATAGAGGACGGCACCGGCCAGAAGACCCGTCATGGTCCCCAGCACGAGCCAGGCCCGCACGACCGTTTTTGAAAGCACAGCGTAGTAGATGCCCCCCACCCACACCGGAAAGCCCCCCAGCACCCCGAGGGCGAGGGCCACGTCCTGCACAACGGGGAGGCCGGTAGCACAAAACGAACAGAAGGCCAGGTACAGCGCAGTCCCAAGCAGAAGCCCCGCTCCTGCTTTTCCCCACGCCTCGCCGGTCGACCAATCGTATTTCATGGATGAGGTGTTCTGGGTTCGAAACGACGATCGCATCACAGGAAGAACCCAAGGAGGGCGCTCCCGAATGCCAAAAGACCGGTGGTCGGGACAACGCGATCCACGAGCGGCCCGGCAATCGCAAGTAGGGACCCGGCCGCCATCCCCGTTGACAGCCAAATGAGAATGCCCGTTTCTACGGACGTAATTCCTGTGGAGCACCCGAGCCCTCCCCCCAGAACGAGCAGCCCCCCGAAACGGCTCCACCTCGTGCTCTCCAGAATGGGGGCGGCACCGGTGGTCGGGGAGGCGGCGTAAAAGAGCAATACGCCCAGGTACGTCAGTCCGAGTGTCGCAACGAGCATAAAGCGGGGCAACTGCTTCAAAGACCAACGAGCATCGACAGCAAAATACGCCGCCACGAGTGAACGTCCATACGAGACGACGCCCTGCCATCGTGCCCCAAGCCATCGTCGATGATGGCTCGGAAACGGGGCACGCCAGGTACAAAGTCGTTCGGGGTTCCTACCCTCGGGGGCTACTACGTCGCATCCGTCCTAAAACTTGTAGGTTACGTTCGCCGTCACGCTGCGCGGCGCCTGTGGGTTGATTGTCGTCCAGCCCCTATAGTAGGTCTTGTCGGTCAGGTTATCGAGCTTCAGATCCACCCGGTACCGATTGGTCTCGTACGAGATCGATGCATCAAGCACAACGTAGGACGACAGGGTAAACTGACCCGTACTCTCCTTATTCAGGACGACATTTTCACTGGCGTAGTTGCCCCCAATCCCGAGTCCGAGCCCGTCAAGTGGCCCGTTAGACAAGCGGTAGTGTGCCCAGCCGTTCACGAGATGCTCGGGACCAGCCTCTTCCGGCCGACGCCCCTCCACGTTCTGCTCGGTCTGCTCGTTCTCGCTGTGATTGTAGCTGTATCCCGCAATCAGCTGCAGGCCCTCGACGGGAGCGGCCGTCGCACTGAGCTCCACGCCGCGACTGCGCACCCTGCCGTCCTGGATGCTCGCGTCGGGGTTGTCCGGATCCGGTCGCACCTTGTTCGACACGGTGATGTCGTAGTAACTGGCTGTCGTTTCGAGCCGGCCCTCAAAGAGATTCGCTTTCACGCCCGTCTCCCATTGGTTCGCCCGCTCCGGTTCAAAGGTCTGCGTCTGTCCGTTCTGCGTTTGGGGCTCGACGTTCTGAAAGCCATTCATGTAATTCCCGAAGACCGAGAGCCGGTTGGGAAGCGGCTGCACGACGACGCCGAACTTGGGCGACAAGGTGGTCTGGGTGTAGTCGTCTTCTTCCGTGGACGTGTCACCCTCTTGGTCGAAGTGATCGAGCCGGAGGCTTGCCATCACGGACAACTCGGGGATGAGATTGACGACGTCCGACGCGTAGGCACTGTACCGGGCCTGCTTGGTCGTCTTGTCGTTCCGACTAGCATCCTCGAGCGCGGCGTCAACGTCTGACTTTGAGAAGCCCGCCGGGCTGGACGTGGGGACTGCTACCTGCCCAACGGGTTTAAATTCGCTGTTTTCGTTGGACACTCGATCTCGGAAATATTCGAGCCCCGCAACCATCTTGTTTTCAGCACCGAACAGGGAAAAGTCCCCGAGCAGGTTCTGCTGAACGTCAATTCCGGTCGTGGTTTGATCCTGATCGTTGACGAACCGAGTAAACGTATCTTCGGAGCGTCGGCCATCCCATAGGTATGAATAATAGCCCTCCGAGGAGGCCGAGCTGAACGAAGCCGCCGTCTGGGTCTCCCACTGCTCGCTAAGTTGGTATTGCATCTGGGCCTGAACCCCAAACGTCGGGGTGCGTATCGTGACGTCGTCGTCGGTGAAGGAGTGCTGCGGGTCGTACCCGAGCTCCTCGACCGTCGTGGCCTCAAGCGGCACCGCCCGATTCATGAATAGCATGGTCGGGTTTGTCTGCTCCGAGGTGTAGAGCTCGCTACTGACGAGCACGGACAGGTCCCTGGTCGGCTTGTACGACAGCGAGGGCGCTAGGAAAAAGGACCGCCGAAAACCGGCATCCTGGAAGCTGTCCTCATCGTGAAAGCTCCCGTTGATCCGAAGGGCGAGATCGTCACTGACCGGCGCATTGACATCCGCCGTCACTCGATTCATGTTCATCGAGTTGAGACCAAAGCTTTTCGTTTTGTACGAGACCTCCCCATTCAGGGAGGAGTGCTGAGGCTTCTTGGTCGCTACGTTGATAAGTCCTCCGTAGGAAATGAGGCTACTGCCGTACAGCGTACTGGATGGGCCCTTGATAATCTCGACCCGTTCAATGTTGGAGGGGTCCGGAGACCCATTCGTGAGAGCAGGAAGCCCATTTTTCATCGTCGGCTGAACGGAAAACCCGCGAATCGAATAACTCCCCGCACCGTCGCTCCCGCGTCCGGTGGCCTCCCAGAGCTTGAAAATACCGGGGGCGTTCGTCATCACGTCCTCGAAGCTCGTCGCCACTTGATCGTCGAGGAGGGTCGACGGAATGGCGTTGTATACCTGCGGGTTGTCGAGGTCTTCCAGTGGCATCTTGGCCACGTACGGGCTTGAGGACGGGGTGTACGAGGTACGCTCGCCCCCCTCCACCACGACCTCCGCCAACGTCTTCGTTGATTCCTCCAGCGTGATTGTGGGTACCGTCGTCCGCGCATTCCCCTCCACCGTGATGTCACGCCGTTTCGTTTCGAGTCCCACGTAGGACACGACGAGCGTGTAAGAATCCGCCGGCACATTTTTAATGACATAGCCTCCGTCCTCGGTCGTTGTGGTGCCGAGAGACGTTCCCTGAAGTGACACGTTCACACCGCGAGCAGGCGTGCCGTCGGCCGTCTGTACGAGGCCTTCGACGGCTCCCGTCGATTGTTGTTGGGCGTGGGCCTGTGTTGGGAAGCCACCGGCCAGCCCAGCAGCAATTAGAACAGTACTAATGAGTTGAACACGATACCAGATAGACGAAAAAAGAGACATCGGAAAAGAAGAGAATCCGTGGGAAAAGCAAAACCGTTCGGTCGTTGAGCCTCTGATCAGGCCGTCTACTTTATTTAGACTGGTTCTAAACAATGAGCACCTATACTCTAGCAGGCGGGTTCGGCTTTTTCAAGGAGCTTGGCCCCTCCGGCCCATGAAGATGAAATGGAAAGACACGGGCGGCGCCCCAAGGGAGGCGGTCCGGCTTTTTCGCATGGATGCTTGAGTTAGCGCCGGTCACAGACTAAGCGAACGTTGAGCAAGAGAGCGCCCGGCGCACAGATTCGAAAAGAGTCTCCCCATCGGCCCGGACTGAATAACTACAGCTGCCCAACCTGAGAAATCTGCAGAGCGTCTATCGGGGCCAAGGATGAAGGTCTATGCCTCGTCGGGAAGCGAGGAACGACAAGGGACCTCTCATCAAAACGGAGGGATACGAGTGTTCAAAAGAAAATGTAGACGTGGATATTGAACCGGCCACATCGACTCTAGACCCACAGCATTTGTAGCTGATCCAGGGAAAGTTTGAGACGCGCGGATCAAGTCAGCGCGGCGACGCCCCCCGAACCCGCCCCGCAGAAGCAAAGTGCCCCCCTGACGTTTGGCAGTGGGGGCTCGTGCAGGCCCCCGTCTGGACCTATGTGGCGGGGGTTCTCCTCATGGTGACAATCATTCTGACCGGACTGCTCGTCGGCCTGTAGCGCCCTGACCGGCGCGCCGCCCTCGACGGGGGCAAGGATCGGCCGCGTCGAAACAGCCCCGGCCCCCTTCATTCCGCGACGGTGCCGCCCACGGCGTCGTCCTCCGGGACGCCCGGAGGCTTGTCATCGGGCGAGGCGTGATCGGGGGCGGGGGCGCCATCGCCCTCGTCGGGGGCCAGCCCGAGGGCGTCCTCGACGACGGCCCGGCCCTCCTCGAATGCCGCCCGCAGCTGCCGGGCCGTCGCCTCGTCCATGTCTTTGTCTGCCGCCCGGCCGGTGGCCCCGTTCGTCTCGGGGGCATCGCCTCCCTCCCCCGTCGGGCTGGAGGCGTCGGGCGCTCCCTTCTCTTCGGCACCGGGGGGGCGGGCATACGCCGCACTTTCGGCCTCCGCCGCCTCCCGGAGCGCCGCTGCGCGGCCGAGGTGATCGGTGAGGGCCTGTCGCTGCGCCTCGGTGGGGGCCCACCACGCCTCCAGGTAGCGGCGGAGGCGCAGTTCCCCGGCCCCGATGCAGAGCCAGGCCACGTCCGCGGCGGTCCAGTCGTCGGCCGGCCGCTCGGTGGCCTGCCGCACCCGGTCGCACAGGGCAAGGCGGTGCTCGGCGTCGGCCTCCGCCAGGAAGGGCGACGGCGGCTCGGTGCGGTCGTAGGACAGGTGCAACTGCTCCTGCGCCCGCGTGAGGGCGACGTAGAAGAGGCGGCGCTCCTCCTCCCGACGGGCGGGCGGGGCGTCGTCCGGGGAGGAATCTCCGGAACTGGAAGCATCGGAGGCGCCGTTTGCGCCGCCCGCGTCGGGGAGGGCCGTTCGGCTGTCGTCGCGGGACGTCGGGATCGTGCCGTCGTTGCAGCCCGGCACAAACACGACGGGCCACTCTCGGCCCTTCGCCCGGTGGATGCTCCGAATCTCCAGCACGTTCGCCGAGGAGTCGCGGTCGGGGCGGTCGGCGGAGATCTCCTTGATCCGGCGCAGGACCGACGCGACGTCGGCGTGCCCCCGCGCGAAGTCGATGAGCGATCGGGCCGTCCGGATGCGCCGGTCGGCCAGCTCTTCGAAGGCGCTGTAGCGCCGGAGGTAGTCTTCGTAGTCGAGGGCCTTGAGGAGCCAGTCGACGGTCCGGTGGGCGGGCTCGTCGAGGCGGTCCACGAGCTGGTCGGCCGTGTCCAGGAAGCGCTCCACCCGCTCGGCGGTCCGGTCGTGCATCTGCCCCGTCGAGGCGGCCAGAAGGTCCGTAATCGCCGTCTCCTGGCCCACCGCTTCGCGGCAGAGGCGCGTGATCAGGTCCGTACGGACGTACCGGTTCGGCTCCCGCATGAGCTTCTGAAACCGGTCGACGTAGCGCTGCGCGTTGCGCCGGTGGTCGAACCAGTCGTCGCGGGCCGTCGCCTCGAGGGTGCCCCAGAACAGGTGCCGGAGCAGCACCTGCACCGGGCGCCGCCGGTAGAACGGCACGTTGCCCACGATCCGGTAGGGCAGGTCGCGGTCGATGAAGACCTGCTCCAGGGAGGGGGTCTGGGCGTACTGGCGGACGAGCACCACCATCTCGGGCAGGGTGCGGCCCGTGTCGAGCTGAGACTCGACGGCGCCGGCCACGTGGGTCGCCTCGGCGTCGGCCCCGTCGGCGGCGTGGACCTGCGTGCTGCCGCCGAAGCCGCGGGTGAGGTTGAGGTGCTTCTCGCGCCGGTGGTCGTTGTGGGCGATGACCGCGTTGGCGAGAACCGTGTGCGGGGCCTGCGACCGAAACGTGTCCCGGATGAGGTACTCGTCGGCGTCGTAGGCCTCCCGAAAGTCCAGGATGAACGACGGATCTGCCCCGCGCCACTCGTAGATGCACTGGTCGTCGTCGCCCACGGCCATATAGTTGCGGTCCGGCTCGGTGAGGACGTCGAGCATCTCGTACTGGACGCGGCTGATGTCCTGAAACTCGTCGATCAGAACGTGCTCGTACGCCTGCTGCGCCCGGGCCCGCAGGTCGTCGAACCGGAGGAGCGCCTCCCACCCTTCCAGCAGCATGTCGTCGAACGTGACCCACCCCTCCCGCCGCCGCTCTTCTTCGTAGTACTGGTACAGGGTGACGAAGTCCTCATTGTCGTGCTCCGCCTGGCGGGCCTGCTCGCGCGCCGCCGGCGGGAGGGCCGCCTCGTCCAGGTCGGGGTAGCAGAGCTGCGCCTTCCACGCGCTGACCTGGTCCTCCAGCTCGCCCCGATCGATGTCCAGCTCGTGGTCGTCGAGGTCCCGCTCGCGGGCGAGGCGCGTGAGGGCGCGGCCGGCCAGGACCGGCCCCAGGCGGGACGGGTTGAGGTCCTCGTCCCCGAGCCGGCGCGACCAGTGGTGCTCCGCCTCGGCCCACTTCAGAAACTGCCGGCCCAGCGCGTGCAGCGTGCGGCAATTTACGTCCGGCAGCCCGAGCGCGGTCAGCCCGTCCTCCAGGTCCTGCGCCGTGGCCCGGCTGAAGGAGCTGGCCAGAATGTCGGTCGGGGCCACGCCGCCGTCCTCCACGAGGCGCGCGATGCGGTGAACCAGCGACGTCGTCTTTCCCGCCCCCGCCACGGCAAACACCAGCGCGGGCCCCTCGTCGTGCTGGACGATTCGGGTCTGCTCGTCGGTTAGGTGCTCGCGGGCAATCATGCGGTGGGGGGTGGGTTCAAAACGTGGCCGGTGGGGCAGGACGGCCCGGGATGCGTGCTCCGGGCCGCCTTCGAGTGCTCTCCGCGACGGGGACGGGGCCCTACGACGCGGACGGGGCCAGCCAGCGGTCGGTCCAGTCGGCAATCTCGGCCCGGAGGGCCCGGTCTTCACGGACGGGGTCGACCGCCGGCATCCACCCGGGCAGGTCGGGCGCGGCCCCCTCGGCCCGGCCCTCCGCACGGAGGTGGGTCAGCTGGGTCAGGGCCAGCCCCAGGATCGACAGGATCGTCGCGAGGGGGCGGGTCTGGCCGTACGCCCGTCGGGCCGCAAGGGCGCCCATGGAGACGACGTCCTGGTTGTCCCCGTTCGTTGGGATCGAGGAGGTGGCCGCCATCTGCGCGTCGTTGCGCATCTCGGCCACCAGGGCCGTCGCGGTCAGCTGCGTGCCGCCGAACCCGCTGTTGGGGCCCGGCTCCCAGGCAAGCAGCGGCGGGGCCCCGCCGTTCTGGTCCGGGGACAGGAGCACGTCCAGCTGCCGCTCGGCCAGCACACCCGCCTGGGTGAGGGCCTCGTTCAGGGCGTCGGCGGCGAACGCCACCTGTTGGCCCTGAAAATTGCCCCCGTGAAGGACGTCCGCCCCGTCCGTGTCGAACACTGGATTGTCCGTGGCCCCGTTCAGCTCCGTCTCGACGAGGTCACGGACGTGCCGGAGCTGCTCACGGACCGCCCCCAGGATTTGGGGGGCACAGCGGAGCGAGTACACCTCCTGAAGCGGGCGTTCTTCCGAGGGACGCGCCCCCTCCCGCGTCGCCACGTCCCGAATTGCGGCGGCACTTTGGACTTGCCCGGAGTGGCCGCGGGCCTGATGCAGGTCCGCATCCAGCGCCTCCCGCGAGCACCCCAGAAGCCGGTAGATCAGGCCTGTGAGGGCCTCGGCCCGCTCCAGCAGACGCCGCCCGCGGGCCACGGCATGCGCCGCGTAGGCCGTCATGAAGGCCGTCCCGTTGACCAGTCCGAGGGCGTCGCGGCGCCCCGGCCGCAGCGGATCGAGCCCGGCCTCGTCGAGCGCCTCGGCCGCGTCCACGAGCTCGCCGTCGCTCGCCACCACCGCCCCCTCCCCGGTGCAGGCTCGAGCAATGTGGGCGAGCGGTGTGAGGTCGCCACTCGCCCCCAGGGACCCGATTTCCGGGACCGCCGGGATCAGGCCGGACTCGAACACCTCGATCACTTCGTCCACGAGGGCGGGCCGAACGGCCGAGTGGCCCTGGGCCAGCGTCTGCAGTCGCGCAATCATCGTGGCGCGGACGAGCGGCGGGGGCGCAAACGACCCGGCCCCCGCACCGAGGTGAGCAATCAATTTTCGTCCACGGTCGCCTTCGGGGGACGGCTCGTGGGCCGACGCCGGTTCTTCGTCGGCCTCCACGGCCTCGTCCACGAGCGGCCCGAGGCCGGTCGTCACGCCGTAGACGGGACGTCCGGCGTCCCGGGCACGCTCCAAGGCGGCACGCGAGGACGCGAGGGCTTCTGTGGCCGCATCGGTCGTTCGGAGGCGCGTGTGCTCGTTCTGGGCCGCCGCTTCGATGTCCTCACAGGCAAGTGCGACATCCGGGCCGATCCGCAATGCGGGCGTGTCCGGTGCAGAAGGGGTGGGCATGGGCGGGCGTCAACTGAGGGGATTCTGACAGACGAAACACCGGACAGCACAGCTGGACGAGTGCACGCGGTCGGGGCAGAGACGGGCGCCTCCCGCGAAGCAGATCGATGCGCCAACCGGGGACCTGAGAGGCCAGCCTCTCGTGGCGCCGACGCGTCCCCAGACCGGTTCGCACCGCCTAGAACGGGAGGTCATCGTCGGGCTCAAAGGTCTCGTCGCCACCGGGCTGTCCATCTCCGCCAGACTGGCTCGGCGGCCCTCCCCCCGAGGCGCCGCCCCCCTGGCCGCCGGCGCGTCGCTGGCTGGGGGCCGGACTCTGGCCTTGCGCCGGCTGTCCGCCTCCGGGAACGGCCCCGCCCGGCCCCTCCCCGAGAAATGTCGCCTCCAGGGCTTTTACTTCCGTCGAGTAGCGGGTGTTGCCGTCCTGGTCCTCCCACTGGTTGGTCTCGATCTTTCCTTCGAAGTACACCTGCGAGCCCCTTTCGAGGTACTCGTTGCACACTTCTCCGAGGCGGCCCCAGGCCACCACGTCGTGCCATTCGGTCTGCTGGACCTCCTCCCCGTCGCTGTTGGTGTAGGACTCGTTGGTGGCGAGACTCATGTTGCAGACGGCCGTCCCGCTGCCGGTATATCGGAGCTCCGGATCGTCCCCGAGGTTGCCGATCAGGACAACTTTGTTTACGCTTCGAGCCATGGCGTTCAGTGGGGTTGTGAAGGACAGTGTCGAGGTCGTAGGGGCGTCGGTGCCGAACCGCTGCCGGAGCGCGAAGAGGCCTCCGCGTCGTGCAGTTGTTCAAGCGATTGGGGCCGCTCTGGTTGCACGCCTCAAACCGCGCCGACAGGGGCCGCAGGCCGCCCTCAACCAGAGGCGGGGCGGCGGACGCTCGTCCACACCCGGCGTGCAAGTTTGGCGTCGTAGAGGGCGCGGTGGTGATGCCCCTCCGTCGGAATTGATACGTCCAGGCGCGTCGCCGCGTCGGTGAGCGCGACCCGTTCCGCGTCTCCGAGGACGCGGGTGGCGTCGGGCTGCAGATCCTGCCACGTGCTGTCCTGAATCCGGCGGTGGGTTTCGGGGCACTCGGCCAGGGCAGCGGTCTGAAGCAGCATCCGCCGGTCGTAGGTGGGCCCGAAGGTCCATACGCACCCGGCGTCGGCTAGGACCGTGTCCAGCCGGTCGGCAACCGTCGAGAACGGGGGCGCCTCCGCCAGCTCCTCATCCGTGATGCCGTGCACCCGCCGGGCCCCACGGGTCACCGGCGCCAGGGGCGCCACGAGGGTGTGAATGAGCACCTCTCCCTGGGCCGCGACGACGCCAAGCTCGATCACGGCATCCTGGGGCCCCGAGCCGGTGGTCTCTGTATCGAGAAAAACGTTCATTGCCGAGCAGGGGTGGTTGATCGGGGGCTTTCGATCGAGGCGGCTTCTGGGGCGCGCGTGCCTCCCTCTTCCTGTGGCCGGCCTCTTTTTGGGTCTTGTTTTTGGTCTTGACCGGGGAACTGGGCACAAGGCGCGTCCATCCTCCTCTGCGCAGCGGGAGATGTACCGGATGCCTCTTCCGCGTCGGCCGTCCCGGCCCACACACGGTAACTTTTTGCGGACCGGGCGTGTTGAGGCGAGGTGGGATCGTTTCCCGCAGATCAACTTTTGGCCTGCCGGACGGTGACGTCTACGGCCTCCGGCAGCTGCACCTGGCCGAGCTGGGCGACCAGCTTGGGCCCTGCCGTCCACATCTCAATCGCGCGGTGGTGGATGTGCTGGCTGAAGGACTCGTCACGGCTCGGCGGTCCGTTTGTCCTGCCCTGGCGCTCGTCCGCGGCGGCTTTCTTGCCGACCGGAAGGGGCACCGCGACCGGCGCCCGGGGCTGGCGGTCGGATACGAACTGGGTGATCTGCCGGACGGCCCGGTCCACCATCTGGTGATCCGTGCTCGAGAGGCGAATCTGAAGCACCGGCGGGTTCTTGCGGCCCTTCGGGGGAATTGCGTCCGGAATGGAGGAGGGCGCGAGGTTGACCAGGCGGCCCTGCCCCTGGTACCCACCGGCCCGAAGATCGCTTTCGAGCTTCAGGAGGGCCCGGTCTCGCTCGTCACGCTGCTGATGCCAGCAGTCGTGGGTCGGCCACGGCCAGCTCAGGTTGTCGAAGAGCGTGAAGGGGCCGCTGCCGTCGGTGTGTAGGTACACCTCCTCCCCGCACCACCAGCAGTCGAGCCGGCAGGTGAGTGGGTGAGTCAGGTCCTGAAGGCTCCAGTCCTGACTGATCCTGGGGACGGACCCGCATTCGTGGGGGTGCTGGGACGAGGCCCCCTCTGCCGCCGGCTCCAGAGAGCGCCAGGTCCCATCCTCGGACCGGGCCATCCGCACCAGCTGCCCACACCGGCTGCACGTTTTGAGGTACGTCGCCCCCTCCGCCTCGGCGGAGTTGGGAGCGTCTTGAGCGGAGTACACAGGCGAGTCGGTCATACAAACAATCAATCTGTGAGGCAGGACCCTACGCGCACACCACCGGTGCCTCCGCCCCCTGATGCCAGGGGTCGGATCGGCCCCGCAGGCCAAACGCTGTCCAGTAACGGGACCCAGCGGGGTAGGGTCTCCACGTCATGTGTCTGTTTCGGAGTTTTTCACGTCCCCCGCCGGGGCCGGGGCTGTCCTCCATTCTCCACCCGATGCCCGGAACGCCGAGTTTAAAACCCCCGCGTTGTGCCCGATAACTCCAGTGTTGAAGTACATCAAATTTATTTTCGTTGTGCCTGCTCCCTTCGTGTCGGCACCGCGAGGGGCCCATTTTGTCGTCCCTTGCCCCGTTGCTCCAACGGAAGAGGCCGTCCACACTGGCATCTGAACAGGTTGACCCCGATCGGCCATGCCTTCCCCCCACGGCACATCCCGGTTGTACTCAATGGAGGTTGATGCTGACATCAACGCGGTCCGGTTTCGCTGGAAGGGACAGCCCACAGGAGAAGAGTTTCGGTACGGCGCCAACCAGCTTCTCGAGTTTGTGCGGTCGCGCGCGGCGGCTGGACTAATCGTCGATGCACGGAATGTGACGGCCCATCAACGCTCTAGCATAGAGTGGCTGGTCCGGGAGTGGATGCCAAAGGTAGCGGCGGCCGGCGTTGAGTACGTCGCGGTCGTCCACGAGGATGATCTGATTGCCCGAACCGAGATGGAGGCCCTCAACGAGCGGTTTCGGCAGGCCGAGGCCGCTCCGCTTTTCCTTCCCACCGATGCCCCAGCGGAAGCCCGGGAGTGGATTGCGGAACGGGACCGGAGCACCCCCTCCCTGTACCACATCGGCCAGTACCTTTCGTCCCTGCAGCTGTTTTCGTTGTCCTAAGCGGTCGGCCGGGCGCCGTATCCCATCTCGTCCCAGCCCACTGGCCCAGGCGCGTCTCGGGGTTCGCTGTCCCTCCCCTCCCCCAACGGTCGTTCCCCGCCTGCATCACGGCGCCCACGTTCCCGTATAGCGGACCGTCCTTCCCTTGCCGTGTCCCGCTGTTTCCATGAAGGCCTGTTTCCATGAAGGCCCTCGTCTACGACGAATTTGACGCGCCCCTGACGCTCCGGACGGTTTCACGGCCCCCCCCTGCGCCGCGGGGCGTCGTGCTGGAGGTGCTTGCGTGTGGGGTGTGCCGGAGCGACTGGCACGGCTGGAAGGGACACGACCCGATGATCACCCCGCCGAACGTGCCGGGGCACGAGGTCGTGGGAATCGTGACGGCGGTCGGGGACCGTGTGGAGGAGTGGTCTGGGGGGGAGCGCGTAACGGTGCCGTTCGTGGGCGGCTGTGGCACCTGCGAGCAATGCCGGGCCGGGCAACACCAGGTGTGCCCGGACCAGTTTCAGCCCGGGTTTTCCGGCCCGGGCGCCTTCGCGGAATTTGTGGCCATCGACTACGCCGACGAGAACCTGGTCCGCCTTCCGGGGTCGATCGACGCGGTCACCGGGGCGAGCCTCGGCTGCCGCTTCGCCACCGCCTTCCGGGCCGTGGTCGACCAGGGAGCGGTGCGCAGCGGCGAGTGGGTGGCCGTCCACGGGTGCGGCGGCGTGGGCCTGTCGGCCGTCATGATTGCCCGGGCCGCCGGCGCCCGGGTCGTCGCGGTGGACATTGCCGATCCGGCCCTCGCGCTCGCCGACGAGGTGGGGGCCCGCCGCACGATCAACGCCGACGACACCGAGGACGTGGCCGCCGCCGTCCGCGAGGCCACCCAGGGCGGCGCCCACCTCTCCCTCGACGCCCTGGGCAGCCCGGACACGTGCCGCAACTCCGTGGCGAACCTGCGGACGCACGGGCGACACGTCCAGGTCGGCCTCCTGGTGGACGAGCACGCACGCACCGCCATTCCCTTCGACCGCGTGGTGGCCGACGAGCTGGAGGTGCGCGGCGCACACGGCCTGCAGGCCCACCGCTATCCGGCCCTCTTCAACATGATCGAGACGGGCCGCCTCCATCCCCGTCAGCTCGTCCGGCAGACGATCTCGCTTCCGGAGGCGGCCGATCGCCTGCGGCAGATGGGCACCTTCGCCGGCACGGGCATCGCCGTGATTGATGACTTCGGGGGAGGCAGGACGCAGGCAGAGGTGTGACCCCTTGCTCCCCGAGAGGAACCGGCGCGCCGGGCCCGCTACAGCTCCACCATCACCTTGATGGACGCCCGCTCGTCCATCGCGGCGTAGCCGTCGGGCACCTCTTCCAGGCCGATGGTCTTGTCGAAGACGGGCGACGGGTCGAGCGTCCCGTCAAGGACGTCGTCCATCAGCTCGGGGATGTACGCCCGCACCGGCGCGATGCCGCCCTGCAGCGTGATGTTCTCCCGAAAGAGCCGAAACATGTCCAGGCCTCCGTCCTCGGCCCCGAACGGAACCCCGACGTAGCCGATCGTCCCTCCCGGCCGGCACACGCTGATCGCCGTTTCGATCGCCGAGGCGGCGCCGACACACTCCATGACGTGACGTGCGCCGCCACGCGTCATTTCTCGAACCTCTTCGACCGCCTCTTCCCCGCGGCTGGAGACAATGTCCGTCGCGCCGAAGCCGCGGGCCTTCTCGAGCCGCTCCTCGTGGTGGCCCATCGCAATGATGCGCTCGGCCCCGAGCCGCTGGGCGGCCAGCACGGCACAGAGCCCCACGGCCCCGTCGCCAACGACCACACAGGTCGAGCCGGCCTCCACGCCCGCCGACACGGCCGCGTGGTGCCCCGTGCCCATCACATCGGTCAGTGGGAACAGCGCCCGGAGCAGCGACGCGTCCCCTTCTGCGCGTTCGGGGATTTTGACGAGCGTTCCGTCGGCCTGCGGCGCACGGACGGCCTCCCCCTGGGCGCCGTCGTGTTCTGCGGCCCAGACGTTGCCGTGCACGCAGGAGGTGTGCAGCCCCTGCCGGCAAAACTCACAGGTGCCGTCGCTGATCGCAAAGGGCGCCAGCACGCGGTCTCCGGGCTCCAGGGAGCGCACCTCACTGCCCACGTCCTCAACCACCCCCATCGGCTCGTGGCCCGTGCGCCAGCCGGCCTCGTAGTCCCGGTGCCCCCGGTAGAACCACAGGTCCGACCCGCAGATCGCCGTGCGGGTGATGCGCAGGATGGCGTCGGTGGGCGCTTCGATGCTGGGATCGGGCACATCCTCGACGCGGATGTCGCCCGGCTCGTGGAAGACGGCGGCTCTCATCGGTTGGGGGAGCGTCAGGGTTGGAACGGAGAGTTCGGTACGAAGCCACGGGGCCCCGTGGCTCTACGCCGCCGCGGCAGGTAGGGCGGCCGGATCAAATTCCTTTTCGTTCACGGGGGCATGCCTCCTACGTTTCTGAGGAAGGAGGGGGGCAGGGCCGGGTTGAATGGTTCGTCCCCCTCTGACAAGCGTGTGAACGCAGCCGGGAGGGGCGGAGGCGGGTTTGTTACAAGTCTGTACTGCTTTCCGCACCTGCTGAAGGGAGCTCAGCATTTTCAGCCCCTGCGCCCGTCCCCTGCGGAATCTGGGCCGGCCCCAGGGGGCAGTGCGGCACGAAAACGAACTGCGGGCGGGTCCATTTTCCCGGATGGTGACAGTCGCCTCGTGTAGCTGTGCCCCAGGCGGGGAACCTCCCGGGCGCCTCAGAACTGAGATTCCTTGCGCATCCTCTTGAGACCGTGGTCTCGACGAGGACGAGGCATCAGAGAGGGCCCGGGGCACGCAGGGCCCCGGCAAACGTGCCCGCCCCGCCGCACTGCGCTCAGTTCTTTTCCTTCCCTGACCGTCTTCCAGCAACCATGCAGCGACTCATTCAGTCGGAGCTTGCCCGCCACCTGAACGTGCGCCGGGCCGCCGTGGCGCGGGCGACGCGCCGGGGGGCGCCCTGCGAGGGCTATCCCGTAGCCGCGTGGGCACTGCGACGCGGCCGTCAGGTGCTCTACGAAGTGCCCGATGAGGCGATGTCGAACATCAAAGAAACGGACACGACGTACCTCAAGAGGCAGAGCCGGGTCCTGAGGGCCTTCATGCGGGACCGGCAGGAATGACACCTCCGGACTGGGTGTTACGGCCCCCACCCCGGATCGGGGCCCCACTCCAGAATGGCCGTCCACACCCGACCGATCCGCCACAGCACCTCCCCGACCTCGTCGACCCCCGCCGGCCCAAAGGCCCAGATCCCCCCGGCGATGATGACGAGAACCGCGGTGGTCTCGCCCCAGGACGCCTGCACCCACAGGGCCACCAGCATGCCCAGCCCGGCCCCCAGTGCCACGAACAGCATGCCGGCCCGGACGGAGGCCACGCCGGCTCGTCCCCCCGCCCAGCCCCCACGGGGCGCCGGCAGGCGGGACTCGCCGCCGAGCAAAAGGCCGCCGAAAAAGAAGAGAAGCAGGCCGATCAGGCAAAAAATCGCGCCGTAGGTGAGGGCGCTGCGGACGTAGTTCACGGTGAATGAGGTCTGATGACACGAAGGGAGTCCCCTTAAAGACTTCCGCTGAGCGCCCC
This sequence comes from Salinibacter pepae, assembly GCF_947077775.1. Classification (NCBI taxonomy): domain Bacteria; kingdom Pseudomonadati; phylum Rhodothermota; class Rhodothermia; order Rhodothermales; family Salinibacteraceae; genus Salinibacter; species Salinibacter pepae. Next base: position 2,813,985 of record NZ_CAMTTE010000001.1, on the reverse strand, counting down.
TCGGGGCCTCCCCGTCCGGAAGGCGGCAGCCCCAGGGCACGGTTTGTTTTCGTCTTTTGTCTTCGCCCTTCAAATGCACATGCAGGCTGCCGGTCGTCTCGTTCAGCGGATACCCGGAACCGGTCAGGGACGATGCCGATCCGGGAGACGGATCAGGCCCCCCTCCTGGGCTGCGCCCGCCAAACGGTAGACAGCCCCGCTCAATCGACGGGAGCGGATCCGCGGCGCCTGGGTCGACCGCGCAACCTTTCGACCTTGTTACTCTCGGGTCCAGGCCCTGGGCGAATCGATCGTCGTGCCGTCCATGTCCAAGTTGATGAGTTGTCCCGCCCGATGGACGGCACAGATACGCTTCGGCTCGAGGGCCGTCCGTTTCCCGTCAGGTCCCCAGTCGCCGTCGGCTGAGGGGAGCCGTCGTGCCGCGCCTTTGAGGTGGGCCGTTTCGCCACGTATGCTCTACGTTGAGATTTCTCGCTCGCCATGGGCGTCCAAAGCGACCACAACCTCTCGGATGAAGACGTGTCCCACGTCATCGGCATGGCCTGGAAAGACGACGTGCCCTTCGAGGCCATCGAGGCGCGGTACGGACTCGACGAAGAGGCCGTCATCGCACTGATGCGCGCCCGACTGAAGCGGTCGAGTTGGAAGCTCTGGCGCGAGCGGGTCAGCGGCCGCCCGTCGAAGCATGCCGCCCGACAGTCTCTGACCGACTCGGTCAGCAAACGCCCCCCCGGTGCCCGTTCGCTGGAGCCCCTCGACGGACCGAATTCCCCTGCAGATCTGGGGGATGGGTCTCCGTTTCGGGACCGTCCGGGCGACACGGACGACGCACCCGATGTCCCCGAGAACGACGACCCGGACCCGGACGGGTAGCAACCGGCGGGACGCGAGACGCTGATGGGCCGTTCAGCACCCCTTCCGAAGGCGACTCGTCGCGGGCCGACCGCTTCGTTTTTCGCACAGGCGGGCACACCGTCCCCCAGCAGACGAGACAGAATCTGCCCGTCTGTTCTAGACGCCGCCCCGTCACCGTCCCGAGCGCCTGCCCGGCCGTTGGCACTGTAGAGCCACCTCCCCGGGCAACAAGCGTAATAAAGATGATAAAAGGGTCTTCTTTTGATAAAATAGGCGAACCTTCGCCTCTTTCGTGCCGAATGACTTCCTGCAAGGAGGCGACGGGCGCAGGGATTCGGGGCTGGGGACTTCGGCACCGGTCCCCTCGGCAGCGGATGGCATTTGCCGGTCCGGGCGTGGGCGTCGGTCGTTTCTCTCTGTCTCAACAACTGGTCACAGATGCCTCCGTGCTGATGTACCGGATGACACCCCCTGCCTGCTCGTCCGCACGCCCGCGCTTTCTCCTTCTCCCCGCCCAGGCGCTCCTCGTCGGGGGCCTCCTGCTGGCTGCCGCCGCCCCCCCAGTGGTCGCGCAGGACGGGCCCACGGCGGATGCGGGCGAGGCGCCCGAGGAGCGCAGCTACGTAGCCATCGGCGTGAGCGGTACTGATCTCGGGCCGCTCAACGACCGCCTGTCCGCCAACGGCTACCCGACCTTCTCCACAGAGCTGCTTTCCATCGGCGGAGGCACGTACCGTGTCGTGGCGGGTCGTATTCTGCTGGGGGCTGAGCTGAACGGCCTCCTCGCCCCAAATCAGGGGTTTGAGGGGCGGGATGTCTTTCTCGGGGGCGGGTACGGGCTGTTGTCGCTGGGGTATTGGATTGAGCCGACCCCTCGGCTGCGCGCGTTCCCGACGGCGGGCGTCGGGGCGGGCGGCCTCCTGCTCAACATTGGGGACGACGGCTCGACCCATTTTGACGATGTTCTCGCCGACCCGGACCGGTCCGCCACGCTCAGCACGGGGAGCCTGCTGGTGAGCCTAGGGGCGGGGCTGGAGTATCAGTTCGGCACGCCGGGGGGCGATGGGCTTCGTCTCGGCCTGCGGGGCGGCTATCTGCTCTCCGCCCTCAGCTCCGACTGGCAGCTCGGGCAGAGCCGCCTCGGGGGCGGCCCGGACGCCAGCATGCAGGGGCCGTTTCTCCGCCTCACCGTGGGCGGGGTGAGGGCGGCGCTGGGCGACGCAGCCGGCACCAAGCAGTGAACGCGTCCGACGAGGCGCCCAACGATCTCCCGCCTCCACGATTGGTATGCCTGATCTCCCGCTCGTCTCGCATGTCCTCCCGGCCACACTCGCCCTGCTGGTGTACGTGGGCGCTGGTCTCGGGTACGTGCTCACCGCACCTGGGGGCGGCGGGAGCGACAGCACCGGCGGCCCACCACTGTGCTGCGCGGCGCTTGAGCACTACCTTGACACGCATTCGGTTTCGCCCTCCATCGAACACGCCCTGCGCCGCGGCACGGTGGCGGTGGGCATGACCCGCCGACAGGTGATCTTGCTTCGGGGCGTCCCCCGGGCCTACGCGTCCGACGGCGAGCGCCCGCTGCTGATCTACGACGCAGAGGACACTGCGACGCCGTCCTGGCTCCACGTTCGGTTCGAGAACGGGCGCGTCGCATCCGTGCGGCGGGTGCCGGCGGCCGGAGTGCCGGCGTAGCGGGCCGCCGGGGAACCCTGTGGCACATTGGGCATGCCCTCGCACTTGTTTTTCGCCAATCTGCGTATGCCGATGGCCCTCTGGTCCTCCGCGCTCGTGCTGTACCTGCACATCCTCAGCTTCATGCTCACCTACGCCGCGGTGGCGGCCGAGTACGCCCTGCTGCGCGGCCCCACCGATGCCGCCACGGCCCGGTCACTGGGCACGGCCGACCTCGTGTACGGAATTGCCGCCGTCGGCGTGTTCGTCACCGGTGCGGTGCAGGTTCTGTACTTTGGAAAAGGGTTTGCCTACTACATGCAAAGCCCGGTGCTGTGGACGAAGGTCGGGCTGTTTACGCTGGTCGGCGTGGCGTCCATCTACCCCACGCTCACGTTTCTGCGGTGGCAGGCCGAGCTCAACGGCGAGGACGTGCCCGTTCAGAACCTGTGGGGACTCTCGATTCCCTCGCGTTCAGCCGCTCGCAACGGGAGGTTGCGGGGCACCGTCGGGCTTGAACTCGGCCTGCTGACCCTCCTCCCCCTTCTCGGCAGCGCACTGCACTACGGGCTCGGCTGAGACGCCGGGGGAGCTCGGCCCCCACCCGGTGACGATGCCGCGTGCGCCCACGCCCCCTCTTGCCGGCAGGTTCGCACGGTCGCCTCCGACATTTCTTCCACATCACACCGGAAGGGAGGCGCGCATGGACAGACCACCGGGCCGTTCTCATTTAACGTCGCACACATTTTGTGGACCAGAACCTCCTGCCCCAGCGGCATAGATTCCTGGCAGGTGCCTGGCAGCTGGCCGCGGGTCCCAATGACCGCAGTCGGGCGACTGCTCCACGCTCCCCCACAGACCAACAGGCCGATGGACGACACAGACTCTATCCCTTCCCGCTCCGATCTTTTGGACCAGTTCGAGCGACTGTTCGGAAGCCGGACCCCTGACTTCGAGCGGCAGGCCGAGAAATTACAGCAGCTGCGCCGCAGAGTGAGCGAACAACGAGGCGAGCAGTTCGCAGAGGAGTGGTACGAGGTGTACGGCAGCCCGATCGAACTGGGCCGTCTCGCCCATGCCCGGTGGACGGAGCTGAGGCCCAATACGAAGCGGCACGTCGTCGATGAACTCCAGTTGGCGGACCCGGTCGGGGAGGGGATGAACTACCTTCCCGCGTCGGGTTAGCGAGGCGCGGGGCCACGAGTGTCTCTGGGCACCAGCCGGGAGCAGAAGAGGAACAGCCGCCCCTCCGCCCCCACTGAGCGGTGTGTCTCGGCGGCCTCGGCGCTAGCCGACCAGTCGTCTCCGCGCCTCACGGGCCACGCCGGGGGCCGCCACAATCAGGTACCGGTGTCCCGGCACGAGCTCGGTGCCGGGCTGGGGCACCTCGTCGTTGGTGACGTCGAACACGACGTGACTCTGATCCGGGAGCGCGGCGGCATCCAGCTGCTTGCCGGCAGCCGGGGCCTCCAGGGCGACCTGAACCTCCGCCACGTCAAGGTCGCCGGTAACGTCCTCGAAGACCCGCGTGTCCCCGGTCAGGATTTGATTAACCGCGGACTTTGCCCCGGCCCGTTCCGGGTAGACCACCCGGTCAAAGAACGTGCCCTCCTCGTCGAGCTGATCGGGCCGTTCGATCCGGGCAACCGTGCGGATGTCGCCGGTGAGGTGCTTGACGACCGCACAGATTGCAAAGTTTGTTGCTCCGGTCTCCGTGAGGGCAGCGAGGACATCGGCCCGCTTGGGGTCGGCCTGCGCCAGCACCTTCGGGTCTGTGGCGTCCCCTTCGATAACCGTCGCCCCCAGCGCCTGCCGGGCGTCCTCGACGATGTCCGGGTCCTTGTCGATGAGATACGCGTCGTGGCCCTGGTCTCTCAGGACCCGGGCCGTCCGGTGCCCGACGCGCCCGGCCCCGGCGATGATGATGTGGAGATCCTCCGAGTCTGGGGTGGAAATGGCAGTCATGTGGGTGGATGGGCTTCTGGTAGATGCGAGGACGCGCGGCGGGCCGCGTGCCGTGAGGACGTGGAATCAAGATCCCCACGGGCTGTATTCGTCGCCTCGGAGAAGGGTTTCGGCCGCCCGCATCGGCGCCTACTGCGGACGGTACCCCTTTGGCACTTGGTCGGCCACCCGCTCGAACCCGAAGTATCCCGATACCGTCACGCCGTACCGCTCCACGACTTCGCCCTTGTAGTCGACGGTGGCCGGGCCCCGCTCCAGCCAGAACTGGGAGGTCTGGTAGCGGGGCGCCCGTCCGCCCCGGCGCCCGGTGCGCTCTTCCCGCCAGGCCGAATAGGCCTCACTTTGCTTCTCTCCGAGGTAGATGACCTCGGCCGCCCCCTGAAAGTCAAGAATGTGCTCGTCCGGCCCGTCTCCCTCGGTCATGATGTCGCCCACCTCGATGGACATCCGTCCGCCCCCGGAGAAGCCCGATCCAAAGCCGCCGCTCCCCGGCGGGCCCGACGACGAGCTGCCGGGGGGGCCGCCCGGTGCGTTCTGGCGGTAGAACAGCTTGAAGCCCTGTTCCTCGACCCGACCCTCAATCATGGCGAGCATGAGGTGGTGGAAGGACCCGAGGAATGCCTCCCGGCGGGCCTTCTCCCACTCCGCCTCCTGGGCCGGGGTGCCCTCCAGTTCTTCAAAGAACGGCTCCCCATCGTACTGTGTCCGCCGCTGGGTGACCTTGAAGTCCTCCAGGTGGTACTCCACCCGGTAGCCGAGGGCCTGGTTTTCAATCACGATGGGGCGGGCGGCAAAGGCGTCCAGCGAGCCCAGGCCCCCGTCGAAGCTGAGCACCTCCCGGTTTCGGATGTTCGCCTGCTCCGCGTTGGGGGTTTCGCCAAGAAAGGCCGACTTAAATCGCTCGAAGCGCCGCTGCCACTGCTCGTCCCGCTCGGCCTCGACGACGACGCCCTCTCCTTCCAGGACCGTTTCCGGCAGCGCAAACTCGAACCGATACGGCCTCGCCTCCCGCAGGTTGAGGCTCCGGGACGCCGACTCGTACCCCACGAAAGAGACGTACAGCTGCTGCGCCCCGAGCGGCACGCCCGTGAGCCGAAAGCGCCCCTGGTCGTCGGTCGTCGTCCCCCGCATGCTCTCCGCGATGAAAACGTTCACGTCCGACAGGGGGGCGCCGGTCGCCGAGTCTACGACGGTGCCCACCAGGGTGGCCCGTCCGCGTGCAGGGGCGGGCTGCTGGGCGTTGGCCGCCTGCCCGGCGCCAAGTAGCGCACAGAGGCAGAGGAAGAAAGCGAGATGGGGCCCCCCTGTGACACGACGCATGGGACGAAGGCAATCCGGAAAAGAAGCAGTGTAGGTGGGACAGACGGAGTCTGCTCTCCATGGCGTGGGCGAGGACAATGGGCGCCCATCTCCGGCCGCGCACTCATCCCCTGATCGTGTGTGCCCGGCGGGGACAGGGCGTTACAGGGGCAGGGCGTTACAACTGCGCCAGGGTTACAATTGCGCCGAGGCAGGAGACGCATCCGCTCGGGCAGCGCCTTCGTCGGAGCCACACCCGCGGGGAGATCCACAGCCTCCATGGTCGGGAGCCGGTCCGGTTTGGGTCACCGGGACCACCGTCCACAGCGGGACAGGTGGTAAAGCACAGCGGCAATCCGAAGCGACGGGGGTGGAAGCCGGGTCGGAAGCCACACGGCGGATGTGAGGCGACGGGCTTCCCAGGGAGGCACGCAGGCTACACCGCGTCGCTTTCCCAGCCCTCGGTGAAGATGCGGCCGTCGTCGACGCCCTCCTCCTGCAGCATCTCTTCGCTGTCGACCACCATCGGGGGGATCCCGCAGATGTAGTAGTGCGGGTCCTCGAAGCGCTCGTCCACCACATCGCCCAGGTGGGTCTGCACGTGCCCGGTCGGCCCGTCCCAGTCCTCGTCGGACAGGGAGTAGAGCACCTCCAGATTCTCGTGGTCGGCGGACAGGTGGTCGAGGGTCTCCCGGTACATGATGTCCTCCTGCGTCCGCTCCCCGTAGAGGAACGCCGCCCGGCCGCTGCCCTCGCTCAGGTACTGCTTGAGCATCGCGATCATCGGGGTGATGCCCGTCCCGGTCGAGAGGAACACGACATCTCGGTCCAAGTCGCGCAGATGGAGGTTGCCGCTGGGCCGGGTGACGGTGACCTGGTCCCCCACCGACCGGTCGTGCATCCAGGTCGAGGCCGTGCCGCCGTCGTAGCGCTTGATGCCGAGGGCCAGGGCCCCGGTGCCCGGCAGGTTGACCGGCGTGTAGGGCCGCCCGACGACGTCTCCGTTCTGCTCAAACTTGATCACGACGTGCTGGCCCGGCTGGTAGGCGAAGGTGTGGTCCCCCGCCTCAAGGATGAACTGCTTGACCCGAGGGGTCATCTGGTGGATGGAGGTAAGCGTGGTCTCTAGCGTGTCGGAAGCCATGGGGGACGGGTTCTTGCGTTGGTAGAGTTCAGAAGGGGAGTGCAGGCCGCTTTACATCGAGGATGATGGTCGGCAGACCGCAGTCCGGATGGGGTGGAAACGTACAGAAGGGGCGGCGCAGGGCCGACGTACGAGACTGCTTCCTTTAAAAACTGGAAACGGGTTCTTGTGGGTTTTTGCTAGAAGGAAGCAACGGGGGACGGCCGGAAAGATTCCGGGGGCGGGCGATTTTGGTTGCTTAGTTAAGTTGTTGTGTCTCAGTCCGCCTGTCACGAGGAGGCATCCGCTGAGCGTTCCCGGCAGGGTGGCGACGGCGTATGGGTTGAGGGGACGTGGCGTGGCGTCCCCAAACGAATTCCCCTGGCCGCCCTCCACAGGGCCCCCTGTACTGTAACAGGATCGCCACGCCCCACTGCTTGCAAAAATTTCCGCCGGGTGGGCATTGACGTCGATTCGGGCACCCCTTATGATACGGCCGTACATGCGCTAGGGGTGCTTCGACACCTGTGCCTGTGGTCAGTGCAGTGCAGTCGAGGCTGAGATCACACCCTTTGAACCTGACCCGGTTCGCACCGGCGTAGGAACTCGTCTTGGCCCGTCCCGCTCTTCACCCACGGCCGTGGGCAGGGGAGGCACTGCTGGCGCTTCTTTTCTCGTCAATCGCCAGCACAACCTCCGTTCCCGAAATGGACACGATTCGCCTGGGGCTCGAGTGGTTCTTGAACCCGGATCACACCCCCCTTCTTCTCGCCAAAGAACACGGCTGGCTCGAAGACGCCGGCCTGAACCTCGAGGTCATTGAGCCGGAGGAGCATCTCGACGCCGTCACCGCCATCGAAGACGGCGACATGGACGTGGCGGTCACCGAGCCGCTCCACCTCGTTGAGGACCGCGCCGCCGGCCGACCGGTCGTCGGCTTCACCCGGTTCCTGCACACCAACGGCGGGGTGATGTACCGCCCCGACGCCGGCATTGAGCGCCCCCGCGACCTCGCCGGAACACGCCTGCAATATCCTGGGGCCCCCGGCCCCGGCGGCCCCGCGATCGCCGGTTCGATGGTGGCGGCCAACGGCGGAACGTACGACCCCGACGCGTTCACGCCGGTCGACTACGGCTTCTACCACACCGACGCCCTGGTCGACGGAGAGGCCGACGCGGCCACCCTGGCCTTCTATAACTTCGAGCTCGTGGAGGCGGCCCAGCGGGGCCTCGACGCGGAGTTTTTCGCCCTCAAGGATTGGGGCATCCCGGACTTCTGCCAACTCGTCTTGATCAGCACGCCCAGTCGGCTGGAGGAGCGCCGAGACGCCTTCGCCCGCCTCGTGGACGTGCTGCGCCGTGGGATCGACCTTCTGCACCAGCGCCCGGCGGAGGCGCGGGCCGTCTACGCGCGGCGCACCGGGGCGGACCTCGACGACGCACAGACCGACGCGATCTTTGGGGCCACCCTGCCGTGCTTCACGTACGACCTGTCGATGACGGCCCAGTACTACGGGCAGTTGGAGGCCTGGATGGCAGGTCGCGACCTGATCGACGACCGCCCCGGGAAGGAGGCGTACTGGACGAACGCCCTCGCGCTCCCCGGGCCGGGAACGCCGTCGCAAGAGACCGCGGCGGCCCTCAGATGAAGCGCCCGCGCTTTCACGAAAAAGGGCGCGAGCGTCGACCCGCCAGCTCGTCGTCCGCCGTGCGGCCCCCCTCCGTCCTCAACATGCCCGACCGGGCGGCGTACGACGCGCTGTCCAACGAGCAACAACGACGGGGGATCGACTGCACGCTTCCGTTCTTCTACGGACCGGCCACGCTGTGGATCGGGTTGGGATCGTGGGCATGCTGCCCCCCAAACGTCAGTCCTCGTCGTGGCCCTCGTGATTGCCGGCGTCGTGGAGGGCGCCATGGCCATTCGTTTCCTGCTGCTGAGGGCGCCCTGGAAGGTCCGCACGCTTCGGGACGCCTCTCAGGACCAATCACGGCAGGGGCGGCGCTCCCCCCTGACACTGCAACAACTTCGACACGACGGGGCACCTGTGGACCGCGGGCCCGTAACACCTATGCTATCAAAGACACCCCGTGCCTTGCAAGACGAGGACCATCACGTTCACTTCTGATCACAACCGACCGCTTACCATGAAAGCCACCTGGAACGACATCGTTCTTGCCGAGAGCGACGATACCGTCGTCGTTGAAGGCAACCACTACTTCCCGCCCGCGTCGTTGAACAAGGACTACTTTAAGAAGAGCGAGCACCGCACCACCTGCCCGTGGAAGGGCAAGGCCCACTACTACGACCTGGTGGACAACGGCAATCGCGCGGAGGACTCCGCCTGGTACTACCCGGATCCGTCCGACGAGGCCTCCGAGCTCAAGGACCACGTCGCCTTCTACACCAGTCAGGTGGAGGTGACGGAGTAGCACTGCCCCTCGCGGTCCGCCCGTTGGGCCGTCCCTGACTACGTTCACACACGACCGCCCGCCCCAGATGCCTTCTCCTGCCTCCCCCGCCACCGCATCGGACAAAGCCGAGCGCTACGCCGACACCCGTCGCCGCATCGACGCGCTGCTGGACGGCCCGACCGACTGGGTGTCGGCGATGGCCACCGTGGCGTGCGAACTCCACCACTCGTTCGGCCACTACGACTGGACCGGGTTCTACCGGGCGGTGTCCGATGAGACGCTGCTCGTGGGCCCGTATCAGGGCCCGCACGGCTGCCTCCACATCGATTTTGGCCGCGGGGTGTGCGGGGCGGCGGCGCGGACCCGCGAGACGCAGCTGTGGCCGGATGTGTCCAAGGCCCCGGACCACATCGCGTGCCAGTCGTCCACCCAGTCGGAAGTCGTCGTGCCCGTCCTTACGCCGAGCGATGACCTGCTGGCCGTGCTCGACGTCGACTCCGACACGCTCGGCGCGTTCGACCCGACCGACCGGGAGCACCTGGAGGCCCTGTGTCGGGACCTCGGCGAGCAATTCGGCGACACAGAACTGAGGTAGCCCTTGGAGAGCTGAGACAACCCTTGGGGCGGCCCCCCGTCCCCAGCGGGCGTTGTGAACCTCGGCCGTGACACGTGGCCTCCGGCGCCACACGTCGGGCCTCTTCCGGCTCACGTCTTGCCCTCTCCTCTCGCCACTTTCCTGACGCTTTTCAGAGCCCGAATGAGCGAGAACGTCCCGTGGATTCTCAAGATGGCCTGGCGCGACAGTCGCGGCAGCCGCACCCGACTGGCCCTCTACCTCTCTGCTATGGTGCTGGGCGTGGCGGCCCTCGTGGCCATTCGGGGCTTCGGCGAAAACCTGACGCGGACGGTCGACCGGGAGGCGAAGACGCTCCTGGGGGCCGACCTGAAGATCGAGAGCGATGCGCCGTTTCGGGACTCCACCGAGGCGCTCCTCGACTCGATTGGCGGCACCCAGTCGCGCCGCATCTCGTTCGCGTCGATGGCCTACTTTCCCGCCACCGGCGGCACGCGGCTCTCCGCCGTGCGGGCCGTGGAGGGCGGCTTTCCGTTCTACGGCGCCTTGGAGACGCGCCCCGGCGACGCGGCGGCCCGCTATCAAGCCGAGGACGGCGCCCTCGTGGACGGGGCGCTCCTGCGCCAGTTCGGCGTGGAGGTGGGCGACTCCGTCCGCATCGGGGACACGCAGTATCCCATCCTCGGGGAGCTGAAGCAGGCCCCGGGCGAGTCGAGCTTTACCTCGGCCGCCAGCCCCCGCGTCTACCTGCCCCGCGCCCGGCTCGACACATCTCTCTTCGGCCGCGGGAGCCGCGTGGAGTACGAGGTGATGTTCGAGTTCGCGGAGACCCGCGACCTGAATTCGTTGATCGCGGGGATCGACCCCTACCTGGACCGGCACGACCTTGACCTCGATACTGTGGAGGAGGCGGCCTCGGGCTGGCAGGACGGCCTCAGCGACCTGTATCGGTTCCTCGGCCTCGCCGGCTTCGTGGCGCTGCTGCTGGGGAGCCTCGGCGTGGCGAGTGCGGTGCACGTGTACGTCCAGCGCCGCCTCACCTCGATCGCCGTCCTGCGCTGTCTGGGGGCGAAGGCCGGGCCCACGTTCCGCATCTACCTCGCCCAGGCCGGCGTGCTGGGCCTGATTGGGGCCGGCCTCGGCAGCCTGCTCGGCGTGGCCCTGCAGGCCTTCGTGCCGCGCCTCCTGGCCGACTTCCTGCCCGTTGAGGTCGCCTTCGCGGTGTCGTGGACCGCCGTGGGCCTGGGGCTGGTCGTCGGGCTGGGCGTGACGCTGCTCTTCGCGCTGTGGCCGCTGCTGGAGGTGCGGGGCGTCTCGCCGCTCCAGGCGCTGCGCACCGAGGTGGCCCCCTCGACGGGAGGCTGGCGCGACCCCGCCCGGTGGGCCGTGGCCATCGCCGTGGCGGCCACGGTCTCGGGCATCGCCGTGCTCCAGGCGCCCACCTGGGAAATTGGGCTCGGCTACGCCGTCGGCGTGGGCGCCGTGTTCGGGGTGCTCGCCCTCGTGGCCCGCGGCATCATGGCGGGCGTGCGCCGCTTTTTCCCCACCTCCTGGTCCTACCCCTGGCGGCAGGGCCTGGCGAACCTGTACCGGCCCCACAACCAGACCACCGTGCTGCTGCTGACGCTCGGCCTCGGTGTCTTTCTCATCACGACCCTCGTGCTCGTGGAGCGGACCCTCCTGGAGCAGATTCAGGTGGCCGGCGGCGAGAACCGCCCCAACCTCGTGATGTTCGGCATCCAGAACGACCAGATCGACGGCGTCCGCAACGCCGTGGAGAAGGCAGGCGCCCCGGTCCTGGCCAGCGAGCCCATCGTGACGACACGCCTGCAGGCCCTGCAGGGCCGCGCCCTCGAGGCCCTGCGGCAGGACTCAACGGTCAACGTGAGTTGGGCCTACGAGCGCGAGTACCGCGTCACGTACCGGGACCACCTCACCGAGAGCGAAACGGTCGTGGCGGGCGAGTTCGTCGGCTCCGTCGAGGGCAACCCGATGCAGTCCGGCGAGGCCGTTCCCATCTCGATGGAGCAGGAAATGGCCCGGGAGGAGCTCAACGTGGGCGTCGGCGACACCCTCACGTTCGACGTGCAGGGCCGGCCGGTTACGACCTACATCTCCAGCCTGCGCGACGTGAACTGGCAGCGCATCGGCACCAACTACTTCGTGGTCTTTCCCGAGGGCGTGCTCGGGGCGGCCCCACAGACCCACGTCCTGCTCGGGCGCACCCCGAACGACGACGTGGCGGCCGCGGCGCAGCGGAACGTGGTGCAGGAATACCCGAACGTGTCCGCCATCGACCTGTCCCTCATCCTTTCCACGTTCCAGGACCTCTTCGGGCGCCTCGCGTACGTGATTCGGTTTATGGCCCTCTTCAGCGTGTTCACGGGGCTTATCGTGCTGGCCGGGGCGGTGGTGGTGAGCCGCTACCAGCGGGCCGAGGAGAGCGTCCTTCTGAAAACGCTGGGCGCCTCGCGCCGCACCGTGCAGACCATCATGACGGTGGAGTATCTCTTCCTCGGGGCCTTTGCGGCCGCGACCGGCCTGCTGCTGGCCCTGGCGGGCGCGTGGGGGCTTTCCTACTTCGTCTTCGAAGGGCCCTTCGTGGTCGCGCCGCTCGTGCTTCTCGCGGCGTTCGTCCTCGCCGTGCTCGTGACCATCGCGATTGGCCTCTGGAACAGCCGCGGCCTTTACGACCGCCCGCCGCTCGACGTGCTGCGGACGGAGACGTAAGGGCCCCTGTGTGGCCTGGCCAGTGGTCCCCGGCCCCTGCCCGTGGCCCCTCCCACTCGCTATTCGTTCCCCAACGCCCCTCACGCCGTGAACGTCCGCGAGCAGTCATTTACGTGCCCGCACTGCTGGGAGACGACCGCCGTGCTCGTCGACCCGTCGGTCCGCGAGCAGACCTACATCGAGGACTGTGGCGTCTGTTGCCGCCCCCTGCGCGTCCACATCGTCGCACAGGGCGGCCGCGTCGTGTCGTTCGACGTGCAGCCGACCCAGTAGCCACGCGCCGGGTTTGCACGCGAGGCAGGGTGCCCCCGCCCCGGACGCACCCAACCGCCGGGGGCGCCCGCACCGGATCATGCGCGCCCACCCCCGAATACCAATACCCGGCTCGCAGACGCTTCGCAACACGCAACCTTGTCCCGCACATGAGCAAGATTCCGGACGCCACGCCGGAGGTGGAAGCCCAGATCCGCCCCGAAGCCGTGACGGAACGCGTCGAGTCCATCCGTGAGCGCATCGCTCAGGCCTGCGGGCGGGCCGGGCGGTCCCCCGACGAGATCACGGTCGTCGCCGTCTCCAAAACATTTCCGATGCAGGCCATCGAATCCGGCGCGGGCGTGGGGCTGGAGCACTTCGGCGAAAACCGGGCCCGGCAGCTTCGCGACAAGGCAAAGGCCCGCCCGGGCGCCGTCGAGGGCGGCGACGTGAAGTGGCACATGGTGGGCCATCTGCAGAGGAACAAGGCCAAATTCATTGCCCGCCACGCCGACTGGTTCGACGCGCTCGACAGCCCCCGCCTCGCAGAGGAGCTCAACAAACGGGCCGCCAAGAACGACCGCGTGCTCCCGTGCCTGGTGCAGGTCAACATTACGGGCGACGACCAGAAGTACGGGCTCGACCCGTCCGAGACGCACGAGTACCTCGACCACTGCGCCCAGTACGACCACCTTGCCGTCGAGGGCCTCATGGCCCTCGGCTCGTTCGTGGACGACCCCGAAGACGTGCGGGGCGAGTTTCAGAAAATGCGGGAGCTGTTCGACACCTACGACGCGTCCGGCAACCCGCAGGTGGAGATGACCGAACTCTCCATCGGGATGAGCAACGACTTCGAGGTGGCCATCGAAGAAGGAAGCACCATGATCCGGCTCGGCACATCGATCTTCGGGCCGCGCGACTACGACTAAGCCGGCCTCCCCCCTCTCAGAGACCGGGGTGGCCCGAAACAGTGTTCGGGCCGCCCGGTGCACACAGGGTAAACCTCGGAGCCTCCCTGCTTCGCGTGGCGGATCGCACAGGACAAGCGGTTCGTCCCGCGCGGTCGCCCCCCATTGCTGCACGTGTCCCCCGATCCAAGCCGCAGTCGCCATGAACCTCACGCCGCTCGACATTCGAAAGCGAGAGTTTGACCGGAGCCTCCGCGGGTACGACCCCCAGGAGGTCGACGCGTTTCTCGACATGGTGGCCGAGCAGTGGGAGGACCTCGACGACGAGCGCCGCCGCCTGAAGAACAAGGTGGAGGAACTGCAGAGCCGAATGGACCACTACCAGGAGGTCGAGGAGGCCCTCCAGCAGGCCCTCGACCAGACCCGCAAAAACGCCGAGGAAACGCTCCAGAACGCCCGCGAAAAGGCCGATCGCATCGTGGAGGACGCCAAGGCGGAAGCGGCCGATATCGAGCGCGACGCCGAGCGCATCGTGGAGGACGCCCGCGACCAGGCCCAAGAGATCAAACGCGACGCCGAGACCGAGCGCGAGCAATTGAAAGCCGACATCCGCCACCTCCAAAACCGGCGCACCGAGGCCGTCGCGCGGCTGCGCGGCTTCCTCAACTCGGAGCTTGAGGTGCTGGAGGCGTACGACCGGGAGGACGCCCCCTCCGATCCCCCTTCGCCCGGAGCCGCGGAGCCGTCGACCGACGAGGCCGCGTCGCCCGAGCCCGAATCGCCGGCCGGCCCCGGAGGCCCATCCGGCGCCCCCTCCGCTCCGGATCTGACCCAGGCGGACGACGAGGCCGCCGACAGGGAGCCGGCCGCCCCGGATGCCGCGTCGGTCGACGACGCGGACGCGTCCGAGGCGCCCCCAACCGTCGACCCATCCACGGCCCCGTCCACAGACGCGGACGGTCCCGCCTCGCCCGACGAGGACGTTCTCGCCGAAACCGAGCCGCTGACCGACGCCGACGCCCCGGCCGAGGAGTCTCCAGAGGAGCGCGCCCCGTCGGAGGTGTTCACGGACGATGTCGCGAGCGAGGCCGCCCCCACGCCCCGCTCTTCCTCGGAGCCGGACGCCCCGGCGGAACAGCCCTCTTCCGAACCGGAGGCCCCTGAAGACCGTCCCCATGGGCGGGACGAACAGTCCGCCCCCCAGGCCGACGCGCCGGGGCAGCAAGCCGATGCCCCCTCCCAATCGAACCAGGACGCACACGCCGCCCCCAACGCCCAGGCGTCCGACGCCGACCAAACCGACGAGTCGAAACAGAAAAGCCGCTCCGGGGACGACCCGGACGCCACCTCCGAGGAGATCGAGAAGATCTGGAGCATCCTCGAAGACATGGAGGACTAAGTAGACACGCAAAAGACCCTTCCCAACAAGTCATTCCGGGCGCAGCGAAGCGGGGTCGAGACACGAGCGAAGCGACTGATGAAATCAATCTCTTCGAAGATCAGCAGAAGCGGCTTTCGGGCCGGTATATGCCCCAATCAGCGTTCGCGCTGGACCCAGTAAGATTCGTCGACTCGCTTTTTCCTCCGGTCGTCGGTCGCTCAGAATGACTCTCGAATAAACGTATTTCTGCGTGTTTACATAGTCCCGGGTCGTCTCGCCCTCCTCCGCGCCACACTGCTTTCAATCCGCCCTCCGCATGTCTACGGCCGCCGACGCCTCCGCCCTCACCGCCGACGGTACCGCCGCGTACAAACAACAGGTCAACGCGGCGGCCGCCGCCCTCCCCGACCTAGACGCCTCCCCCACCGTTGCCATCATGCGCGACGTGGACCTCGACGATGTTCTTCAGGCGGGGACGGTCGAGCACACGATTCCGTACGCCAATCTTCCGCACTACCCGGCGTCGGACGGCACGCTCACGATCGGTACGCTCGGCGGGACCCAGGTCGTCGAGCTGGACCAGGCGTTCCACCTCTACGACGGACACACGCCCCGGGAGGTCAGTTTCCCCGTGCGCATGCTCGCCACCGCGGGCGTCGACTCGCTCTTGCTGGCGGCCCCGGCCGGCAGCGTCACCGCACAGGCCAATCGCGGCGACCTGATGCTGCTGACCGATCACATCAATTTTCAGGGCCAGAACCCGCTCGTTGGGCCCAACGTGGAGGAGTGGGGCCCGCGCTTCCCCGACATGACCGCCCCCTACGACGCGACGCTCCGGCGACGGGCGAGCGACGCGGCCCGGAGCGCGGGCGTCCCCCTGCGGCAAGGCATCTACATGGGCCTCCTGGGCCCCCATCACGAAACGACCGCCGAGCACCGGATGGCCCGTCGGCTGGGGGCCGACGCCGTGGGAACAGGCGTGGTGCCCGAAGTGCTTGCGGCCCGCCACATGGGCGTGCACGTCATGGCCCTCACGCTCCTCACCGCGCAGCACCTGGCGGAGGAGGATGGCGCCCCGTCCTCGGAGGGCCCTTCCCTCCAAACGGGCCGTTCCCAGCTCCATCGCCTCCTCGTGGCCACCGTCGCCGCGAACGAGCAGGTGGGGTCCCAATAAACCCTCCCCCGCCCGTCTCGGCCGCACAGGGACGACCGGCGTTGTTCTCTTGCGGGTCGAGGCTGAAGTCGCCCGCCACGGGTCCACCCCCCTAATTCGCCTCCTCGTATGGAATCGTCTGTGGAATCGTCCGCCCCTGCGCCCGCCAGCTGGCGGGTTCACAAGTTCGGCGGCACCAGCCTCGCCGACCCGGCCCGCATCCGGCACGTGGCCGACCTGCTCGGTGCCCACCCCCCGCCGGTCGCGGTCGTTGTGTCGGCCATGAGCGGGGTGACCGACCGCCTGCTTGCCCTCGCCGAGCAGGCCCACACCGACGCCGACGGACTGTCCGATCGCCTTCAGTCCCTGCGCGACGATCAGCGGGCCGTGGTGACCGATCTGCTGGACGGGGACGCCGCCGCCTCCGTGCTCCGCACGCTGGACCAGGACCTAGACGACCTGGCCGACGTGCTTCGGGCCACCCGCCTCATGGGCACGGCCCCCGACACGACCCGCGACCTCGTGGCCGGGTACGGCGAGCTGTGGTCCGCCCGCGTGCTCGGGGGGGTGCTGCGCCATCGGGGGCTGTCGGCCGCCGTGTGCGACGCCCGCGAGGTGCTCGTCGTCACCCACGAGGAGATGGGTCCGGTGGTCGACTGGGAAGCCACTCAGGAACGGTTTGCCGACTGGCGGGCCGCGCACGACACCCCCGACGTGATCGTTGCCACCGGCTTTATCGCCACCACGCCCGACGGGGTGCCCACCACCCTCGGGCGGAACGGCTCGGACCACTCCGCCGCCCTCTTCGCGGCGCTGCTGGAGGCGGAGGCCCTCACGATCTGGACGGACACCGACGGGGTGATGAGTGCCGACCCGCAGTACGTCCCCGACGCGCGCCGCCTCGACGCCCTCTCCTACGAGGAGGCCATGGAGATGGCCTACTTCGGGGCCGGCGTCATTCACCCGCGCACGCTGTCGCCCGCCGTCGAGCACGAGATTCCGATCACGATCCGCAACACCTTTGCGCCGGACCGGCCCGGCACCCGCATTCACCTCAACGACGACGGCGCGTCGGTCGTGAAGGGCTTCTCCACGATCGACGACGTGGCCCTCCTCAACCTGGAGGGCAGTGGCATGATCGGGGTGCCCGGCATCGCGCGGCGCCTCTTCAACGCGCTGGAGGAGGAAGGGGTGTCCGTCATCCTGATCTCGCAGGGCAGCTCCGAGCACTCAATCTGCTTCGCCGTGCCCCAGGCCCAGGCCGAGGTCGCCCGTGAGGCCGCCGAGCACGCCTTCTACGCCGAGCTGGACCGCGGCCAGCTCCGGACGGTCGAGCTGGTGCCCCACTGCAGCATCCTCGCCGTGGTGGGGGACCAAATGGCCGGCACGCCCGGCGTCGCCGCCACCTTCTTCGGGGCCCTGGGCGAGGCCAGCGTCAACGTGCGGGCCGTCGCCCAGGGGTCCTCGGAGCGCAACATCTCCGCCGTGGTGGACGGGGACGACGCCCGCCGCGCCCTACGGGCCGCCCACGCGGGCTTCTACCTCTCGAAGCGGACCCTGTCGATCGGCGTCATTGGCGCCGGCAACGTCGGCGCGGCCCTGCTCGACCAGATTCGCACCGAGGCCGGCCGGCTCCGCGACCAACAGGACATCGACCTTCGCGTGCGCGGCATCGCCGCGTCGTCCCGCATGCTCCGGGCCGAGCAGCGCCTCGACCTCGAAACGTGGCGGGCCGACCTGTCTGCAGGAGAGGCGACCGACCTCGACGCCTTCGTCGACCACGTACAGACCGACTATCACCCGCACACGGTGATCGTCGACTGCACCGCCAGCGCCCCCATCGCCCGGCGCTACGAGGACTGGCTGGAGCGCGGCATCCACGTGGTGACGCCCAATAAGAAGGCCAATACCGACACGTGGACCACGCACCAGGCCCTGCAGGCCGCCAGCCGGGGGCCCGGGCCCCAGTATTTGTACGAGACGACCGTGGGGGCGGGCCTGCCCATCCTGCAGACCCTCAACAGCCTCACCGAGACGGGCGACCAGGTGCACCGGATCGAGGGCATCCTCTCCGGCACGCTCTCGTACCTCTTCAACGCGTTCGACGGCGACCGACCCTTCTCCGCCATTCTCCGTCAGGCCAGGGCGGAGGGCTTTACCGAGCCCGACCCCCGCGACGACCTCTCCGGCATGGACGTGGCCCGCAAGGTCGTCATCCTGGCGCGCGAAATGGGCGTGCCGCTAGAGCTGAACGAGGTGTCCGTGGACGGGCTCGTGCCGGGGCCGCTCCGCGACGGCTCGGTTGAGACCTTCCTGGACCGGCTTCCCGAGCACGACGCGGACATGACGAAACTCCTCCGGGACGCCCGGGCCGAAAACCAAGTGCTCCGGTTTGTGGGCGGCGTCACGCGGGACGGCGACGCGTCGGTGCGCCTGCGCCGCTACCCCGCCGACCACGCCTTTGCCCGCATCAACCACACGGACAACATCGTCCGCTTTCAGACGGACCGGTACGACGAGACCCCCCTCATCGTGCAGGGCCCCGGGGCCGGCCCCCAGGTCACCGCGGCGGGCGTCTTTGCCGACCTGCTCCGCCTGATGTCGTAGGTCGGGCGTGATTGCATGTGGGCGTCTGGGCGCACGTGCAGACAAACCAAAAACAGATGAGTGGGAGCGTAGGAGGCGGTTGCGGGAGCAGAACGGACCATTCTGAGGTTTGTAAACCCAATTCCGACCTCAGAACTTCCCCGCCGAAAGAGATGAGACAATGATCAGATCAGACAATGAAAAGTGAGGTGACCGTCTTCGCCCCTGCCTCCATGGGGAATGTGGCCGTGGGGTACGACGTGCTGGGGGGGGCCCTCGACGGCCTCGGCGACCGGGTGACGGTGCGGCGGCTCGACGACCCGACGGTGCGGGTTGGCTCCATCACCGGGCGCGTCCCCGACCTGCCCACCACGCCCGCCGACAACACGGCCACCGTCGCCCTGCAGTCTCTTCGGGACGCCACGGGCATGAGCGGCGGCTTCGAGGTGTCCATCGAGAAGGGCATCCCACTCGGGTCCGGGCTTGGGGGCTCGGCCGCCTCCGCCGTGGGCGCGGTCGTGGCCGGGGCCGAGCTGCTTTCGGCGTCCTGGTCGCGGGCGGCGTTGTTGCCCCACGCGCTGGCCGGGGAGGCCGTCGCAAGCGGCGACCTGCACCCCGACAATGTCGCCCCCTGTCTGTTCGGCGGCCTCGTGCTCACCCGCGAGATGGACCCCCCGGACGTAGTGCCGATCCCGGTCCCCTCCGGCATCCGCTGTGTCCTCGTCCACCCGGACCGGGTCCTCCCGACCCGGGAGGCACGGGCGTGCCTGCCCGACACGATTCCGCTGTCCGAGTCGGTCCGGCAGACGGCGCACCTGGGCGCGTTCGTGGCCGGCTGCTACCGCGACGACCTCGCGCTCATCGGGCGCGCCCTGCGCGACCTGATCGTGGAGCCCCACCGGGCCGCGCTCGTTCCCGGCTTCGCGGACGTGCAGGACGCGGCACGGGCGCACGACGCCCTGGGCTGCTCGCTTTCGGGCGCCGGCCCCACCCTGTTCGCCTGGTGCGAGGGGCCCGATCAGGCCGAGCGCGTGCGGGACGCCATGGTCGAGGCCTTCGCGCAGCACGACGTGTCCACGGAGGCCTGGATCTCCCCCATTCCCTCCAAGGGGGCCCGTGTCGCCGCGCGCCCCCCTGCCGACTCGCAGTCGTCGTAGGCACGGGAAGACAGAAGGGCAGCCCAAATCTACACTGCTTCGCGCGTTTTCTCACCGTCCCGTCCCCCGGTCGATGCCCCTCGTCCAAGATGCCCCGGCCAAGATTAACCTGGGCCTCCACGTCCTTCGTCGGCGCCCCGACGGGTACCACGACATCGAAACGATCCTGCACCGGATCGACTGGGCCGATACGATTGCCGCGGCGCCCGCCGACGCCCTCTCCCTCACATGCTCGGACCCGTCGCTCCCCACAGACAGGGACAACTTGTGCCTGCAGGCGGCCCACCGGCTTGCGGCGGCGTGTGACGTGCCCGCAGGCGCCGACCTTCACCTCGAGAAGCGGGTGCCGTACGGCGCCGGCCTGGGCAGTGGATCCAGCGACGCCGCGGCCACACTCCGGCTCCTCGCGCGGCTGTGGGACGTGGACCCGTCTCCCGACGTGCTCCGACAGATCGGACGCACGATCGGGGCCGACGTGCCGTTTTTTCTCCAGGATGCGCCGGCCGCCTACGCCACCGGGCGCGGCGACACGCTTTCGCCACTTTCCAAAGACGGCACATCGTACCGCCTGCCGTTTTCTCTACTCATCGCCGTGCCGTCTGTCGCTGTCGCCACCCCCTGGGCCTACGACCGGGTCTCCCCCACAGAGGCCAACCGGCCCGACCTACGGCGTCTCGTGCTCTCAAATGACCTATCCCGTTGGGGACAGGTTCTCACCAACGACTTTGAAGCGCCCGTAGCGGCGGCGGAGCCAGCGGTTGATGCGACGCGAGCGGCGCTGCAGGAGACAGACGCGGCCTGCGTTTCCCTCTCCGGGTCCGGCAGTGCCGTGTACGGGCTTTTCGAAGAGACGGCCGCAGCCCGGGCGGCCCTTCAGTCACTGAAGCCGCTGGACCTCCGCACCCACCTCATGCCGGCGCCGAACTGATCTCGGGCGCAACCGGGGGGCTGGTTTGGCTGTTTGGCCGGAACAGGTACAGAACGGGTGTTCCCTCGGAAGCACTCCCCCCAGAGCGGTACGGCGGACGGCGTGGGGCCGGGACCACGAAGGACGTCAGCCGCCGTCAGATGCGGCTGTAATACTGGTCGTCGTCGTCCCCTTCGTCGTCGACCATGTAGTCGTCCGAGGGAACCTCAAGATAGGCCATGAGCCAGTCGAGGGCCCAGACCTGCTTCTCGACGCCGTCCCAGTTGTATCCCTTTTCGATCCGGTCGGTCACCTCTTCCCAGTCGACCGTCCAGTCCTCGTAGACCTCAAAGGCAAAGTGGTGATCGTCGGTCTCGAAGTGAAAGGCTCCCTCGCCGGGGTCGTAAATGGTCGTAGAACCGTCGTCCTCGCGGGCAAGCTTGGCGCCGAGCACAACCAGGGGGACCTTGAAACGGTAGTCCATCTTCTCGACCTGCTCGGCCTGGCTGATCAAGAAGTTGGCCAGGGTTGCACAGCCATCGCTCACCTCCATGGCCGCTTGGGCCGCCTGGTAGGTGGTCGGGTCGGCGTCAACCTTGTCGAGGGCCGCCTCAACCAGCGGCCACACTTCGACGGGCTCTTCCTCCTTGGTCGTGTCTTCCTTTCGCGGGACGACTACAGTACGATTTTCGATATCCACGGGTGTTTGATGCGTTGATTGCGAAACTGTCCGTACGCCCTGTACAGCCGTACGTCCCCAGTTTCGAGCACGGAATGAATAATGGGATGTCCATAACATGGAGGTAGGTGGGCGAACATTCAACCGTGCCTCGGGGCGATGGTGTCAATTACAGATTCGGCACGATCGCCTTGGGGGTAAGAAGAGGCTCACGAGTCGCCTTAGGTGCCCGGTGGGGAGCGGTGCTCACCCAGGGTTCGCCTCGTCGGCCTCCAGCCCCGCCTCGAGCGCCAGGGCCGTCTCCACGAGGTCCTCCTCCAGTCCGGACAGCTCGTCATGCTGCCCCACGTACTGGCGCACCGCCTCTTCGAGTCCGGACTCGCGCGTGACGGCCGTCCGGCGCTTGCGGTCGGCCGGGTCTACCGTGCGTTCGATCCCGGCGACCGTGTCGGCGGCCGCAAGGGCCTCCCGGAGCCGTTCAGGGTCAACCTGCGCCACCTGCTCCTCCCGCACGCGGTACCGGACCCGCACGATGGCGTCCGCGACATCGCGCTCTTGGATCGCCGCCAGCACCTGCTCGGTCGGGGCGTCCGCGTCCCGGGCGTCGACCGAAACCGCGACGAACGGGCGGGCCGGCGTCTCCACGAAGGTGGTCTGGGTCCCCGGGTCGCGCGCCGGGTCGATGTCCACCAACTGAACCCCCTTGTCCTCCTGGGCCTCATTGAACGTCACGCGCTCGATGCTGCCGGAATACACGACGGGGGGATGGCCCTCCTCGTTGCGATTCTGCGGCCGGTGCACGTGGCCCAGGGCCACGTAGTCGATGGGACGCACGGCAAGCTGCCCCACGGTAAACTTCGGCTCCGACGCGATCGTGGTGGTGTGCTCCGAGCCGGACAGGGCGGCCCCCTGCACGGTCACGTGTCCCGCCAGTACGGTGGGCACGTCGGGCGACAGGGCGTGCTCGGTGCCCTCGGGCGTGATGCCGGTCTCCTCCTCCATGATCTCGGCGGCCCGGCGCTGGACGTAGGTCACGTAGTGCTCCTCCACGAACTGCCGAATCTCATCCGGCGACATGCGGCGGTACTCGTCCCTCGCAAGAATTTGGCTGCGGATGGGCCAGGGCAGCGGGATGAGTTGAAGCGGCCCGCTTTTCGTGTCGAGGACCTGGACGCTGGGCGCCGGCTTGCGGTAGCAGTGGACCGCGCCGGCGATGTGGTCGAAAATGTCGAGCGACGAGGCCCGGCCAAACGTGACGGGGTGGTCGTGATTGCCCACGATCAGCACGACCGGAATGTCCGCGTCGGCGAGGGGCCGGAGGCACTGGACAAAAATGTCCTGCTGTGTGGGGGTGGGGTCGGCGGTGTGGTAGGCGTCCCCACAGAACAGAAACGCGTCCACGTCGGCGTCGAGGGCGCGCTGGACCACGGCCTCCAACGAGCGCCGCACGTCGAGGAGCCGCGTGTTCAGGCCCGTGTCCGGATCGCGCCGTCCGTGCGTCTTGAACCCCAGGTGGATGTCCGCGGTGTGCAGCAGCGTCACAGTGTCGAATTACGAATTTCGAGGGACGAATGGGAAGGGGACCATGCCAGGACGCACGATCGAGAGGTCCTTCAAAGCCACGAAGGACGCGTCGTTCTGAGAGGGCTGCCGAACAACCGAAGCACCCGGAGCGCAGCGAAGACGTCTTTTCGGAGTGAATCTCTTCACATCCGGCGTTATCGCCCCACCCGAGGAGGTCTATCGGCTCCGCTTCGCACCCCGGGAGTCCGCGGTCGCACTCGCGCTCAGCACTCTGCTTAAGACGCCTCCAGTCCGGACGGAATTGCTTGACGCTGCCCGAATCACAAGGGGGGACCGGAAACCGCCCCTTCAAAAATCGCAACTCGAAATTCGCCCGCGATTCCTACCACCCGACGCGCCCGCCGTTCGGGCTGCCGGTGGTGTCCTCCGGGGCGCCGTAGCCCTCCACCAGCGGGAACGACGTGTTTGCGAGCGACACCGTGTCCGACTCGGTGATGCGCCGGTAGTAGTCGCCGACGAGGAAGAGCGCGGTGTGCGCCCCCTGCCCCCAGAAGCCCGTCCGGAAGGTCAGGCGCTGGTCTTCGAAGCCCACCCAGGAGCCGCTCACCAATTCGGGGTGCATGAGCATGAACCACGTGTCCGCCGCCCGGTCGGTGGTCCCCGTTTTTCCGCCCAGATCGTACTCCCCAAGGTCGAACTGCGTGCGGATGCGCACGCCGGTGCCATAGTCGATCACCCCCCGCATCATGTCGACGACCGTGTAGGCCGTCCGCTTGGAGAGTGCCTCTCGGGGGCTCGACGACGACTCCCAGAGCACATTGCCGTACCGGTCTTCGACCCGCGTGATGGCGACCGGCTCGTTGTAGAGCCCACCGTTCGCCAGGGTGCTATAGCCCGCGGCCATGTCGAGCAGCCGCACGTTGCTGGTGCCGAGCGCGATGGACGGAACCGCCTTCAGGGTTTCGTCCGGAATGCCCATTCGGCGGGCGTACGTGGTGACCGTCTGCGGGTTCAGGTCGAGCGCGAGCCGGGCCGTGATCGTGTTTTTGGAGTTGGCCAGCCCCTGGCTCAGGGTCAGCATCTCCCCGGAGGACTCTCCGTCGTAGTTCTGGGGGGACCACGTCGTGTCCGCCCCCGCGTCTTTCCAGGTAAACGTGCTGTCGAGGAGCGTGTCGTAGGGGGAGTAGCCGTTGTCGATGGCGGCGGTGTAAGTGAACGGCTTAAACGTCGACCCCGGCTGCCGCCGGGCGGTCCCGACCTTGTCGTACTTTTCGGTTTCGAAGTCGCGCCCCCCCACCCACACCTTTACGTGTCCGTTCCGGGGGTCGAGGGAAACAAGCCCCGCCCCCAGGCGGCTCTTCGCCGCCTTCAGCGAGTCGAGAAACGACGGGGCGTCGCGGAGCCGGTCCACCGCCGCCTTCGGCCCCCTCCCGCGGGCCCGAAGCGTGTCGTAGCGGGTCGTCTGGCGGATGAAGTCGTTCAGGACCTCGGGGTTGGACGCCCAGAAGTGGGCGAACGGCTCGTAGTCCTCCCCGGGCGTCAGCGACCGGTAGTCCTCCAGCGAGCTGCTGTAGAGGCCGGGCGAGGGCTCGCTCCACTGGTAGCCCACCACCTTCTGGAGCGCGGTCATGTTGTGCTCCACCGACGCTCGGGCCAGCTTTTGCAGCTTGGAGTCGAGGGTCGTGTATACCCGCAGCCCGTCGCCGTAAATGTCGCGGCCGTGGAGGGGATGGTCGCTGTATTCCTCGTCCGTGGCCCAGTCCGAGAGGGTGGTGCGCACGTGCTCGGCAAAGTACGGGGCGAGGCTCGCAGAGAGGCGGGAGGAGTGATAGTCGGCCCGGACCGGGTCGTCGACGTGGTCGCGGTAGTAGGCGGCGCTGATGGCGCCCTGCTCCCGCATCAGCCGCAGGACCACGTTGCGCCGTTGCTTCGCGTGTTGCGGGTTTCGCACCGGGTTGTAGTAGGTGGTCGCCCGCAGCATCCCGACCAGGGTGGCGGCCTGGAGGGGATCGAGCCGCGCGGCGCGCCGCCCAAAATACGTCCGGGCTGCGGACTCGATGCCGTACACGTTTCCCCCAAAGCTCACGGTATTGAGGTACATCTCCAGGATCTCCCGCTTCGTGTAGCGCCGCTCCAGCTCCACGGCCGTCACCATTTCTCGGACCTTGCGCGGAATGGTGACGGCCCGCCCCACCGCTTCGTTGTACAGGTTGCGCGCGAGCTGCTGCGTGATGGTCGACGCCCCCCGAAAGTTGCCGGTCAGGATGTCGGCCACCGCGGCCACGATGGCCTGCGGGTCCACGCCCCAGTGCTGGTAAAACCGCTGGTCCTCCGTCGCGATGAGCGCGTCGGTGACGTGGGACGAGATGCTGTCGTAGGGGGCCCAGGAGCGGTTCTGGCGGGCGTACCGGGCCAGCTCTTCGCCGTCGGCCGTGTAGGCGATGGTGGCCAGCTGCATGGTGGGGTCTTCCAGGCGCTCGGTCGACGGGATGTCGTCGGTCAGGGTCCAGACGTACGTACCGCCTGCCAGCACCCCAATTGCCAGCATCCCTGTGAGGACGGAGAGCACAGCGGCGGCCTGGGCCGCCCACGGGTCCGCGATCCGGCGGTGAAAGAAGCCCCGGAAGCCGGTGGTGGGACGCCCGTGTCCGTCTTCTTCGTCCCCCGACGCGCCCTCCCCCGGTCGATTGCCCTCCCGGGCGGACCGGTCACGGAAGTACTGATCGAGCTCTTCGTCGGAATAGGACCACTCAGACATGGACCAGCGGGCCGGTACAAAAGAACAGGCGAACGGGGCCGGTGCGCCCCGTCACGACGGAACGGATTCAATGCCCTGAGCGCGCGTGCCGTTCCAGTGCTGGAGGCGCAGCCCCGCCTCGTCCAAACGGGCAAAGGTCCGTCGTTCGTACCAGTTGCCGGTGTTGAGATACACCCCGTCCGGGCCGCGGTCCAGGGCCGGTTCGTGGCCGTGCCCCAGCACGACCCCGTCCAGCGCCTCGTGCCGAAGGAGCCTGTGGGCTTGCGTTCGGAGGCGGGCCGGCGTGGCCGCGTCCGTCGCGTCCGGGTCGTGGAGCCGCCGGCTCACCCAGCGCGCCAGGCCAAGCCCGATGTCCGCGGGCAGCAGCGCCCGGTAGAGCCGCACCGGCACCGGGTGGCGGAGCAGGGCCCGCACCCAGGAGCGCGGCGGGTCGGTCGCCGCCAGGCCGTCGCCGTGCGCGAGGTGGAGGCGTCGCCCGAAGTGGGTCGCCTCGATCGAGTCGGGAACGAGCGTGACCCCCAACTCCTCCGAGAAGTGGTCCTGGTGCCACGGATCGTGGTTGCCGAGCAGGTACGTCACCGGAATGCCCCGATCGGTCCAGCGCGCAAGCAGGCCCTGGAACCGAACGAACCCTTTCGGGACAAGGTGGCGGTATTCGATGTACCCGTCAAACACGTCGCCTAGCAGGTACAGGTGGTCGATGGCCGACGCGTGGGCCTTCAGGCACTCGACGAGCGCCGCCTCCTTCGTCCGCTCCGCCGAGCGGGCCCCGCGCCCAAAGTGCATGTCGGAAACAAAGAGAACCACGGGACCGAACAGGCAGGCGACGAGTGACGCGATGGTGATGGGACCCGGCCCCCGCCGCCCGAACGCACGGCCCCGCAGGCTGTACGATTGTTGACTGGATCCGCACTGCCGTGCGGTTTTCTCCCCCTCCGAACAAGACGTTCGTATCGCATGCCGCAACGCACCCAGTACCGGCCGCCCACTCGGGTCTCGGTGATGCCGCCGGTGATTAAGAACCTCCTCATCCTCAACGGCCTGTTTTTCCTGGCCCAGTTTGTGGCGGCCGAGACGCTGGCGCGGTCCTCAATGCTGGCGAGCGTGCTGGACCTCATGCCCCTCTACCCGCCCGGCACCGCCGGTCCCGACTTCTGGCCCTGGCAGTTGGTGTCCTACGGCTTCCTGCACGGGAGCTTTGGGCACCTGTTCTTCAATATGTTCGCCCTCTGGATGTTTGGGGTTCAGGTCGAAAACCGCTGGGGCTCGCAGCGATTCGTGTTTTTCTACTTCGCGTGCGTCATCGGCGCCGCCCTCACCCACCTCGCGTTCGTGAGCGCGCCGATCCCGACGGTGGGGGCCTCGGGCGGGGTGTACGGCATCCTGCTGGCCTTCGGCATGATGTTTCCGAATCAGCCAATCTACATCTGGTTTCTGTTTCCGATCAAGGCCAAGTGGCTCGTCGCCGGGTTTGGGGCACTGGAGCTCTACTCGGCGGTCACGGGCACACAGGCGGGGGTGGCCAACTTTGCCCACCTCGGCGGCATGGTGATTGGTTTTCTCCTCATCCAGTACTGGCGGGGCAAGCTGCCGGTACAGCCGGATCGGGTAATGCGGTGGTAAGGGGATCCAGGGGACAACTGGCCGTATCGAGGTCGACTCAGTCTCCGACCGTACGCCTCCTTCGACGGTCGAACCGGGAGGCGTGACGTAATGCGGGAGACGTGAGCTTTCAGAATCGCGCATCACTCCTCACGCATCACGCTGTCCAACGACGCCAAATCCAACAACGCCAAATATGAGGAACGTGACGATCGCCCACCGAACGCAAACCGGCCGATCGGGACCGTCCCCCGAGCAAACCTTGCCCTCACTCCGCGGTATAAGGCGGTGTATTTAGGAAACGGCACGTCCAGAACGGCGCCATTTTCTCGTTTTGCCTTTGATTGGGGTCAACAGCCCAGCCATCGACCGTGTACGACTTCAAGACGTGGTACTACCAGCAGCCGGCGGCGCTGCGCACCATCATCACGATTAACGTCGTGGTGTGGGTCGCTCTGCAGTTCCTCAACCTGTGGAGCACCGGGCTCATGTTCGTCCGGTCGCACCTGGCGCTGCACCCGGTGTTTCCGGACATCCTGCTGGAGCCCTGGCAGCTGGTGACGTACAGCTTCATGCACACCGGGCTGTTCCACATCGGGATCAACATGCTCCTGCTCTTCTGGGTGGGGCGCGAGTTTGAGCGGATGCACGGCTCGGACCAGTTCTGGAGCGTCTACCTCACGACGGCCGTCGGCGGCGCGCTCATCTGTCTGCTCCTGAGCCCGATCGCGCCCAGCATTTCGGGCGGGATGCAGGGCGGGCGGAGCATTCCGGTGCTGGGGGCCTCCGCCTCGGTGCTCGGTGTCTTGACAACCGTGGCGATCCTGTACCCGTACAAGCAGATCCGACTGCTCTTCTTTGGGGTCGTGCCCCTCCTGTGGGTCGTCATTGGGTTTTTGGGCATCGACGCGTTGATGGCGCTGCGCCCCGGCGGCAACACGGCCGTCGCGGCCCACTGGGGCGGCGCCCTTACCGGCTTCCTCTACGCCAAGAACCAGCAGGGCGCCCTCGGGACGCTGCCCGGAATTGGCGTCCTGTTTCGGGGCCGCTCCTCCCGCCGCTCCGGCTCCGGACTGCTTGACCGCGTCACGGGCTGGTTCCAGTCCTCGTCCTCTTCGGGCTCTTCTTCCTCAGGCTCCGCCCCCGCTCAGCGCCCCGGCGACACGAACGGGGCCTCGGCCCCGTCCTCCGGGCATACCAAGGAGGTGGACCGCATCCTCGACAAAATCAGTGAGGAGGGGTACGACGCGCTCAGTGAGGAGGAAAAGCGGATTCTGTACGAGGCCAGCGAGTCGTGACGGCCCAGAAGCACGGGACGCCCCTCACGCACCGGTCGTGGGGCCCCGACACGGGGCCCCGGATACGGCATCCATTCTTGCCCTCTCTGCCTTCACACCCCCTTTCGTCACTAAGTTCGCCCCGGTCTATGGAACGTCCTCGTCGCTCGTCCCGCCCCGTTCAGGTTGGTGATGTCCAAATCGGAGGCGGGGCGCCGATCTCCGTACAAACCATGACCGTCTCGAAGACGCACGAGGTGGAGACGACCCTCGAAGAAATTGAGCGGGTGGCGGACGCGGGCGCCGACATCGTGCGCGTGGCCGTGCCCCGTCCCGAAGACGCCGACGCGCTCGACGACATCGTGCAGGGGGCGCCCGTGCCCGTCGTGGCCGACATTCACTTCAACTACCAGTACGCCCTCAAGGCCATCGAGGCGGGCATCCACAAGGTGCGCATCAACCCCGGCAACATCGGGAAGCGCGAGTGGGAGCGCGAGGTGCTGGAGGCCGCCAAGGAGGCCGGCGTTCCGATCCGGATTGGCGTCAACTCCGGCTCCCTGGAAGAGGACATCCTCGACAAGCACGGCTACCCCAAGCCGCAGGCCCTCTTCGAGAGCGCGATGCGCCACGTGGAGGTGTGCAGGCGCAACGACTTCGAGGACATCGTCATCTCGGTGAAGCACTCCGACCCCTACATGATGATTCAGGCCTACCGCAAGGTGGCCGAGGAGACGGACTACCCGCTGCACCTGGGCGTCACAGAGAGCGGCAGTCTCGACACCGGCACGGTCAAGAGCTCCATCGGCATCGGCTCGCTGCTGGCCGACGGCATCGGCGACACGATTCGCGTCTCCCTCGCCGCCGACCCGGTGGAGGAGGTGAAGGTGGGCCACCGCATCCTCAAGTCGCTCGGCATCGGGCGGCCCGGCGTCAACATCATCGCGTGCCCCACCTGCGGGCGGCTCGTGGGCGATCTCTTCTCGGTCGTGGAAGAGGTAGAAGAGGCCGTGGCCGAGAAGAGCTTCGACAAGAACCTCGACGTGGCCCTCATGGGCTGCGCCGTCAACGGCCCGGGGGAGGCCGAAGGGGCCGACCTCGGCGTCTCTCTGGGACGGGGCCGCGCGCACTTCTTCAAGCACGGCGAGGTGGTGGACACCGTCCCGGAAGACGAAATCGTGGACACCGTCCTGGAGGCCATCGAGAACTGGGACGAGGAGGACGAGTCGGGCGACGAGGCCCCCGCTACGGGCGCCACCGGAGACGGCGCCCCGACAGGCGACGAGGCCGCCGACGAAGACGCCGCGGAGGCGACCGGCGTCACCAAGCCGGACCTTCCGACGTCGTAGATCCCGGACGTCGTAGATCCCGGACGTCGTAGATTCCGGGCGTCGTCGCTCCTCGCCCCGGCGCGCCCGCCGGATGCCCCTACGTCCCCACCGTCAAGTCGGCACGGCTGTCGCGAAGGGCCTGTGCGGAATCGCGAAGGGCCTGTCGCTCCTCGTCGCTGAGCCCCGGGTCCACGCGCTTCTCCATGCCCTCCAGCCCCACGACGCACGGGACGCTCAGGCACACGTCGTCGATGCCGTACGCGCCGTCGGGGCGCGTGCTGACGGGCAGCACGTTCTGCTGATCCTCGAGCACGGCACGGACGATGCGGGCAATGACGAGGCCGATGGCCGTGTCCGTGTGGCCCTTCCGGTCGATGATTTCGTAGGCCGCGTCGCGCGCCTGCTCGAAGATCGACTGCATCGCCGCCTCCTCCCACTCCTTCCCCAGCACGGTCTCCCCGCGGATCTTCTGGCCCCCAATCGTGGCGTTGCTCCAGATGGGCACCTCGGAGTCGCCGTGCTCCCCGAGGATGTACGCGTGCACCGAGCGCGGGTCCACGCCGTAGTGCCGCCCGAGCAGCGCCCGGAAGCGGGCCGTGTCCAGCAGCGTACCGGTGCCCAGGATGCGCCGGTTCGGCCGGCTGCTCAGCTCCTGGCAGATGTAGGTGAGCACGTCGACGGGGTTCGTCGCCACCACGAGGATGGCGTTCGGCGCGTGCTTGTCGAGTTGGATGATAATCTCGCGGAAGATTTCCGCGTTGCGTTGCAGCAGCCCGAGCCGCGTCTCGTCCGGCGACTGCTGGCTTGCCCCCGCCGAGAGGACGATGATTTGGGCATTGCTGAGGGCCGCGTACTCGACCGCGCGGCACGTGATGCCCCCCACCAGTTGCTGGCCGTGCATCAGGTCCATGGCCTCCCCCTCGGCCCGGCGGGTGTCCTGGTCGAGAAGCAGGATTTCACTGGCGAGGCTCTGGTTGAACATGGCGTAGGCGGCCGCGGTGCCGACGTTGCCGGTGCCGACGATGCCGACGGTGCGTCGCTGAATCATGGAACGAACGGGCGGTGTGGGGACGAATCGAGACCCCTCGCCGCACTACCCGGCGAGGATGATGAGTGCAATGGTGGCGAGGAAGCTCAGCACGGCAAACAGCGACACAGTGAGCGAGAGGGTCGTGCTCGTTCGTGCCTGTGTGGCCGGCCCCGCGATCCGGGCCCCCGCCCGCGGGGTTTCGCCCTCGGGCGCACGCTCCTCGTCCGCCGCCGGCGCAACGACGAACGGCACCGGATCGCTCCAGGGCCCGGGCTCGGCCACGCGGAAGAGCGGGCGCACACGCCATCGAAACGACGTGCCCGTTCCGGACAACATGTCGTAGAGGGTCACCGACGTGGTCTGGTCAACCGTACAGTCGACGACCGGGTCCTCAGGGGCGTCGGCCGGCGCCACCTGAAGCTGGTACCCAGTGGCCTCCGGCACGGCCTCCCACGTAAACGGAACGGCGCTCTGGTCGAGCGGGGGGGTCTGGTTGCTCGTGGGGTGGAGCGGCACCGGCGGCGCCTCCACCCGGACCGTGCCCGCCGCGGACTCCAGCCCCGCGGACGGGGCCGCAAAGCGGGCCGGCCCGCTCCAGTCGGACCGGGCCTCGTCCGCCCGCTCCGCCCGCACGCGCCAACAGGCCGTGGCGTCCGCGTCCGGGAGCACGGCCCCGAGCGACACGGCGGTGCCGCGATCCATGATCTCGTCGTAGTGGACGGCCTCGAAGGCCTCCGTGCGTGCGATCTGGACCCGATAGCGGGTCGCGTCGGGCACCGGCGTCCAGTCGAACAGTGGCGTGTCGGTGTCGACCGGGCGGCCCGCTACGGGCTGGGTGGGACACGGCGCCGGAAGCGTCGCGGGGGGCGATTCCTGATCCGGGGTGGGGGGAGACGGAGGCATGAATGGGGAAACCGATGCAGAAGGGCGGCGAGCGGGAGCAGTCCCGATGTGAGCAGTCCCAATGTAAGGAAGACGGCCGACGGCGTCCATCCCGGGCAGCGAGGCACAACCGTGCGGCCCCCGCTTCCGATGCGGCTACGCCGCGTCGTCGGGCGGGCCGAGGAGCGATGGGCCGGAGGCTCGTACCAGGAACAGGGGACGGGTCACCCGCCCCAGCACGCGCGCCCCAACCGGCCCAAGCGGGCCCTCTTCCGCGTCGCTGCCGTGGGCGGAGAGCACCATCAAGTCCACGTCGCCCTGGTTCGCAAAGCGGCTAATCTGATCCGCGGCGGCGCCACGCATGATGTGAGACTGCACCTGTACGCCCGCCGCCTCGCCTTCCTGCAGGAAGGCGCGGAGCCGGCGGCGCCCGCGCCGCTCCGACAGCGTCGTCGCCCCCAACGAAAGGCGATCCGTCGGCGTCAGGGCCACGTACGGGACGGACTCGATCACGTGCAGGACATCGATGGCGGCGTCGTACAGGCGGGCCAGCGCCACGGCGTGCCGGAAGGCGCGGAGGGCGGGGGCGGACAGGTCGGTGGGGACGAGGAGACGCTGAACGACGTCCGGGTCGTCCTGGCGCTCCACGACGAAAACGGGACGGTCGAGGCGCCGGGTGAGGGCCCGGGTCAGGTCGGTGGCAAGCGGCGGAACCGGCCCGCGGTCGAGCGGGGTGTCGGCCACCACGAGGTCGATGTCCGCGTCCCCCACGTACTGGAGCACCGCCGTCACGGAGCGGGGGTGTGTTTCGACGACGTGCGCCGGCACCGCCGCCTCTGCCCCGGAGCCCGGATCCGCCCCCGTCGGGCCGGCGCCGGCCCGGCCGGACGGGCGGGGCATCACGTGCAGCGTCGCCCCGGTGCGACGGGCCAGATGCGCGGCCTGTGTGCCAGCCGCCGACGTGGACGACCCCAGACACAGAATGTGGGCGGCGTGGAGCATTGCGGGCCGGGACGGGTGACGAGAAGGCGCTGCCGCCAACAAAGGCGGACGCGACGAACTCTGCTCCGCAAAAAGCATTAGTAAAAAGCGTCTCGTGGATTGCTTCGTCGGTCCGGCAGCCGCTCCATTCCGTCGTAGGAGCTTCCAGAGAGCGACCGTGGGGGCACGCCCCACGTCCCCGGCACCACGCCACGCCGCCTCGTTGCTCTCGGTGCCTCTATGCTTCGCCCCCTGTTCGCCCGCATGCCCCTCCCTTCGCGACGTATTCCCCTCTACGTCGGCCTCGGCCTGCTGTCCGGGGCGTTCTTTCTCCTGGACTGGATGCTCCCGATGGGGGCGACCGTGGAGATGCTTCAGGTCGCGGTCATTCTGCTGACCCTCTTTCTCGAAGGGCGGGGCCCCACGATCGGATTTGGCCTCCTGACGACGGCGTTCGTCGGGCTCGGGTGCGCCCTTGAGTTCGCGGCCTCCGTCCCCGCCGAGGCGCTCATGGAGCGCGGCCTGGTGCTGGCCGGCCTCTGGACCGCAGTGGCGGTGGTGCTCCGCTACAAGCGCGTGCGCCAGGCCCAGCGCGAGAGCGAGGCGAAGGCCCAGGCCATCCTCGAAACGACGGTCGACGGCATCATCACGATCGACGCGGACGGGGAGATCGAGTCGTTCAACGAAGCCGCCGAGGACATCTTCGGGTACGACGCCGAAGAGGTGATCGGGAAGAACGTGAAGGTGCTCATGCCGCCCCCGTACCGCGACGAGCACGACGAGTACCTTCGGAACTACCACGAGACCGGGCGCAAGCGCATCATCGGCATTGGACGAGAGGTATGGGGCCGTCGCAAGGACGGATCCACCTTCCCGATGGACCTGGCCGTGAGCGAAGTGGAATTGGGCGATCGAATCCTCTTCACCGGCATCGTGCGCGACATTAGCGAGCGGCGCCGGCTCGAGAAGGAAATCCTGGAGATCAGCGAAGAGGAGCGCCGCCGCATTGGACAGGACCTGCACGACGGCCTCGGGCAGATGCTGACCGGCATCGGCCTGCTGAGTCAGGACCTGGCCCGGCAGCTGGAGGAGGAGGGCCACGAGCGCGCCGCGGACATGGCCGAGATCACCGACCACGTCAAGGAGGCCGACCAGTACGCCCGCGACCTGTCGCACGGCCTCATTCCGGTGGACGTGGAGGCCAACGGCCTGACCGAGGCCCTGCGCCGCCTGTCCCAGAATGCCGTGCGGATGTTCAACGTGGCGTGTTCGTTCCGGGAGGTCGACACCGTTCTCGTCCACAACAACACCGTTGCGACGCACCTTTACCGCATCGCCCAGGAGGCCGTGAGCAACGCCGTGCGCCACGGCGAGGCCGACAACATCAAGGTCATTCTCGCCTCCGGCGACGAGCAGATCCGCCTTCAGGTGCGGGACGACGGCACCGGCTTCGATCCCGGCGTGTCGGACGGGTCCGGGATGGGGGTCCACATCATGCAGTACCGCGCCCGCATCATCGGAGGGGGCCTCGAGATCACGAGCGACCCCGGAGACGGAACGGTGGTGACCTGCACGATCCCCCGAACGGCCGATGTGCCCGTGGACGAGGCCTCGTCCCCCGTGCCGGCCGAGTCGTAAAGCACGTCGGGACGTGCCACCGTCGGGCGATCCCCCACAGGGGGAGACGACGGGCGCCCGGTACAGACGCCCGGCCCGCCTCGGTACTTTCTGTTTCCCGCAACACACGTTATCCTGTCTGGTGACCGCACGAGGCCATCTGGATCGGAGCCGGGATGCACGTTTTCTTCTTTTGCCGCCACACCGCGCCCTCCCATGGAAGACATCGCCCTGGTTGACGACCATCCGCTTCTGCGAAAGGGCCTGGCCCGCACCATCGAGGCGGAGGCCGACCTCAACGTGGCCGGCCAGATGGACAGCGCCGAGGAGGCCCTCAGCGAGATCGAGGACCTGGCCCCCGACCTCGTCATCGTGGACATTTCCCTGCCCGGCATGAGCGGGATGGAGCTCATCAAGCACCTCCAATCGCGGGTGCCCGACGTGCAGATTCTTGTCGTCTCGCGACACGACGAGACCCTCTACGCCGAGCGCTGCATCCGGGCCGGGGCGCGGGGCTACGTAATGAAGCAGGAGGCCGGCGACGACATTGTGCAGGCCATCCGGAAGGTGCTCAACGACCGCATCTTCGTCAGCGAAGAGATCAACGAGCGACTGCTACAGAGCATGGCCGAGGGCGGGCGCGAGCGCATCATGCAGTCGCCGCTCGAGGTGCTGAGCGACCGCGAACTGGAGGTGTTTGAGCTGACGGGCCAGGGCCTCTCGACGCGCGAAATCGCCGAGCGGCTCCACCTGTCCGTCAAGACCGTCGAGTCGTACCGGGCCCGGATCAAGAACAAGCTCAACCTCGACTCCGCCAACGAGCTCATGAAGCACGCCGTGCAGTGGGTGGAAAGCGAAGAGAGCACGTAACCTCGTTCCCTCACCGTTTCGTCTCTGATTCTGTCCCCCTTCCGATGCTCAACATTGACACCATTCTATTCCCGACCGACTTCTCCTCGGTGGCCGAGGACGCATTCGCCCACGCCGCGCACCTGGCGCTGCGGTCCGGCGCTACGATCTGCGTGTTCAACGTGGTGACGCCGGACGACGGGGACGCGTCCAACCCCATGGACTTCTTGCCGGTGACCCCCGTGGAGGGGGGCGCGGTCGACGACGCGGCCCCCCAGCGCGTGGAGGTCCAAACCGTGACGCAGGAGCGTGGCACGGTGCCGGTCGTGTACGCCCAGACGGACAGCACCTCGCCCGAGACGGCGATCGTGGAGCAGGCCACCGAGCACGACATGGACCTCGTGGTGATGGGCACCCACGGCCGGCAGGGCATGGACCGTCTGCTGAGCGGGAGCGTGGCCGAAGAGGTGGTGCGCCAGGCGCCCTGCCCGGTGTTTACGGTCCTCG
The DNA here is from genome assembly GCF_947077775.1 of Salinibacter pepae. Classification (NCBI taxonomy): domain Bacteria; kingdom Pseudomonadati; phylum Rhodothermota; class Rhodothermia; order Rhodothermales; family Salinibacteraceae; genus Salinibacter; species Salinibacter pepae. Next base: position 2,777,972 of record NZ_CAMTTE010000001.1, on the reverse strand, counting down.
CGGACGACGAGGACGCCCCCGCCCGAACGCCGATCGACCGCGTGCTCGTGCCTGTCGACCTGTCGGAGCAGTCGCCCCTCGTGGTGGACCACGCCACGGCCCTGGCGGACGCCTACGGCGCGTCGATCGACCTCCTGCACGTGGTCGAAGAGGCGACCTTCCCGACCGCGTACGGCATCGATCCGCTCGCTCCCTCCCAGCCCGACGTGCAGGAGCGGGCCCGCGAGGCCCTCGAGGCGCTGGCGGCGGACCTCGGCGACGTCGACGCGCCAATCGACACGCACGTGCTCGCCGGCTACGCCGCCCGCGACATCGTGGATTTCGCCGCGGACCACGCCGCCGACCTGGTCGTGATGGCGACGCACGGCCGCACGGGGCTCCAGCGCTTCCTCATCGGGAGCGTGGCGGAGAAGGTGACACGAAGCGCCTCCTGCCCTGTCTTCACCGTGAAAAGCTTCGGGAAGTCGCTCGTCCCGTCCCGAGACGGCGAGGACGCGTAGCGCGGGCCGGCTTCCGGCCTTGTCGGGGGGACCGCGGGGGCGCCCAGTCGGCCCGGCCGCCCCTCCCTGCCCGAACGCGCCCCTTCACTACTCCCAGAGCCGCCCCCACACTCCTCGTGCGCGGCGGAATAGAGACCGAGCGTGGCCACGCATCCGCGACGCGAGCGGCCCGAGGGCCTCAGCGAGCCGCCCGCGCAACTCTTCGCTCGCCAGCACCAGCCGCGCTCGTCGCCAGGCCACACTGTCCCGAAACTGCCGCGCCACCTCCTCCTCCGACATGGATTCCGGCAGGTAAAGGGCCCGACGGACCCGACGGGCGACCTTCGCCTCCCGGTCGGTGAGAGAACGGGGACCGTTCGGGCCGGAGAAAGGGGGCCTCATGGTCGGAGGGATTATTTGCAGATGCACGACATGACCGCGCGGCGGACAGGTATACTGTGGCCCCAAAGACGTTCAGCGGGCCCTGCCGACAGCCTCAAGATATTGGGGGATGGTAACGCTTGCGGGGAGACACTGCCACGGCCCGAGAATTACAGAAAGCAGACCTGGCGGCACTGCCAGTACCAGTTTTCTTGCCCCTTTCCCCAATCCGGTTCCATCCCCACCATGGCCAACGAACAGAAATCGCTCCTCGCTCGCCTGCACGCAAAGCCCGACAAGGTGGAGGAGGTCCGCACCTTCCTTGAGGACGCCCTTCCGCTCGCCGAGGACGAAGAGAAGACCGTCTCCTGGTACGCCCTCCAGATCGACGACACCACCTTCGGCATCTTCGACACCTTCGCGGGCGAAGAGGGCCGACAGGCACACCTCGACGGCGACATTGCTGCGGCCCTGATGGAGCACGCCGACGAGCTTCTCGAGGAGCCGCCCCAGATCGAGCACGTAGATGTCCTGGCGGCCAAGTAGCGCAGGTTGCGGGCCGGCCCCCGGCGGCGGACGGCCGTAGTCGGCACGGGCCGCCGGGGCCCACCCCTCGATCGTGTGTGCGGGGCTGGCAACCGACGCATCGCCGCGGGCATCCTTCGTGCTCCGCGTTTCCCTCCAGACACGGCCCCTTCTCCGAGGCCACCCGGACGTGCCCCTAGGACACCGACACGCGCGAGAGTTCGTCCCAGAAGCCCGGAAACGACACGCGGGCGCACTCGGCGTCCGAGATGGTGGTGGTGCCGTGCGCCACGAGGCCGGCCACGCCCATTGCCATGGCAATGCGGTGGTCATCGTGGCTCGTCACCGCGGCCCCCAACAGATTGGGGCCGTTGCCGTCGATGATAAGGCCGTCCTCTCGCTCCTGCACCTTCGCCCCCAGCGCCTCCAGGTTCTGCGCCATCGCGTGGAGGCGGTCGGTCTCCTTCACGCGCAGCTCCTCCGCGTCCCGAATCTCAGTGCGCCCCTCCGCGCAGGCCGCGGCCACGGCGATGACGGGAATCTCGTCGATGAGATTGGGGATGAGACGCCCCCCGATGTCGATGCCGGAGAGCGACGCGGAGCGGACGGTGATGTCGCCCACCGGCTCGCTGCCCTGCACGCGCTCGTTCTCAACCGTAATGTCGGCCCCCATCCCGTCCAGCACGTCGAGCAGGGCCGTGCGCGACGGGTTGAGGCCCACGTCGTCGAGGTGCAGCTCGCTGTCGGGCACCAGCGTGCCAGCCACCAGGAAGAAGGCCGCCCCCGAGAAATCGCCGGGCACCGACCAGTCGACGGCCGGCACGGTGTGGTCCTCCTCCACGATGATGTGCCGTTCGCCGCCCACCTCCTGCACCTCCAGGCCCAGCATGCGCTCGGTGTGGTCGCGCGAGGGGGTCGTCTCGATCACAACGGTGCGCCCCGACGCGTACAGCCCGGCGAGCAGCACGCACGACTTGACCTGGGCCGAGGCCACCGGCAGCCGGTACTCGAGGGGCCGCAGTCCGTCCGAACGCTGCGGGCGGATGCGGATGGGCGCGTGTCCACTTCGTAGGTCAATCCGTGCCCCCATGGCCTGCAGGGGGTCGGCGATGCGCTCCATCGGCCGCTGCTGCAGGGACTCGTCCCCGGTCAGGACGCTCCCAAACTCCTGGCCGGCCATCATGCCCGAGAGCAGGCGCATGGTGGTGCCGGAGTTTCCACAGTCGAGCGGCTCGCTCGGCGGGTGCAGCCCCCCGAGCCCGCGGCCGTGGATCGCGAGCACGCCCTCGTCGTTCCGGCTGGCCTCGATTCCGAGGGTACGCACACAGTCGAGGGTCGACTGCGGATCGGCCGAGTCGGGAAAGTTGTACACCCGCGAGCGCCCCGTCCCGAGCGCCGACAGGAGGGCGGAGCGGTGCGAGATCGACTTGTCGGCGGGCAGGGACACGGTGCCGCGCAGGGAGGCGGCCTGATCGATCGTCTGAACCATGGGCGGTGGGGATGATTGGCGAGAAGTGAAGAGGACTCTGACAAGCCAAACTGGACTCGTTGGGGGAGCGCCTCGTTCGGCTCGGCGCGGGGACGCGGAGAACAGGGGACGGGGAGAATGGAGGACGCGACCTCACCGCGTCTCCGTGTCCCCTTTTTCCATATCTATTCGATCAAATTAGCTTGGGGCATGATAGGAATCAGACCTCCCAGGATCGAACCAGATGACAGGCCGAGCCGTCGTCGTCCAGCTCTTTCACATTCTTCCCCTCTCCTACACTCCCTCTCTCCCGTTCGCCCGTTTCCCCACACCCGAAACTACCACAGCGGCGTCTCGGCGGTCTCCGCCAGCGGAAAGTCGTCCGTCACGGACCGGAGCAGGTCCTGCTTCTGCTGGTGCGGCAGGAACGCGTACCGGAACCCGTTGAGGGCAATCTCGCGGAGATGGCGCGCCTCCAGGTTGCAGTGCTGGTGCACGCGCCAGAGCTCTTTCGTCACCGAGGTGCGGCTGAAGAGCCGATTGTCGGTGTTGACGGTGACCGGAATGTTGGACCGCACGTACGTTTCGATGGGGTGGGCCTCCAGGCTCGGCACCGCCTGCGTGTCCACGTTGCTGGTCGGGCAGATTTCGAGCGGGATGCGGTGGTCGGCAAAGTACTGCATGAGCTCCGGGTCCTTCCGCAGCGAGATGCCGTGCCCGATGCGGTGCGCCCCGCAGTAGAAGAGCGCCTGGCGGATGGAGTCGGGGCCCCAGGCCTCCCCGGCGTGGATCGTGAGGTTGAGGAGGTTGTTGCGGGCCCGGTAGAACGCGTGGAGGTGTCCCTTCGGCGGATTCCCCGCCTCGCCCCCCGCCAGGTCAAACGCCACGACCCCTTCGTGCTGATACTCGACGGCCAGCTCCGCCAGCCGCATCGACGCACTCTCGAACCGATCCCGAAGGCCGCAGACGATGAGGGAGGTCGTAATGTCGAAGTCCGCCTCCGCCCGCCGGAGCCCCTCGATCACCGCGTCGTTCACGGCCTCGAGGGACAGGTCCGACTCGACGTGAAGGATGGGCGAATACCGCACCTCCAGGTACCGGACGTTCTCCGCCGCGTTGTCCGCCGCCAGCTCGTAGGCCGTCCGCCGGAGCGCCGCTTCGGTCTGGAGCAGCGGAATCGTGTAGTCGAACCAGGCGAGGTACGCCTCCAGGGTACCGGACGCTTCCACCTGCCGGAGCTCGTCGCGGAGCCCGGCCACGCTGTCGGCGGGGAGCACACTCATTTTGCCCTGCTGCTGCGCCAGGTCGAGCATCGTCTCCAGCCGCACCGAGCCGTCGAGGTGGCAGTGCAGTTCGGCCTTCGGCCAGCTCCGAATGTCGTCTTGGGTAAGCGTCGCGGCGTCGGGGGCGGGGGGAAGACATCGGCATGGGGGGGCGCATCACGAAGAACACACGAGCATCGCCGGGGCCCGAGCGGGCGGTCAGGGGCACATGGCGAAAAAAGTTTTCCACCGATACATGCCCGCACGGGGGGCTGTTTCGGGAACCGCGTTCATCTTTGCGGAGGCCACACAAGCTGGAACCCCCATTCCCCCGCCTCGTTTGCCTCGCGTCCGGCTACAGGTGCCAGTTTTGGCGCTGTCGGTCGTGTCTGCCCGCCTCGAGGCAGCTGACAAGCCGGAACGCGCGTGCTCTCTTTCTTCCCACCAAGCCCTCCACGATTCCCATGGGCGGCATCGGCTTTCCCGAACTGATTATCATCTTCCTGGTCCTACTGCTCGTGTTCGGGGCGAAGCGGATCCCCGAAATTGCGCGCGGCATCGGCAAGGGCATCCGGGAGTTCAAGAGCGCGACGAACGAGATCTCCCGCGAGATTGAGAACGAGGGGCAGGGGCGTCAGATCAACGAGCCGCAGGCCCCGCAGCAGGGCGCCCCCCAGCCCCGTCAGGGCCAACAGCAACGTCCCCAGGGACAGCCCCAGGGCCGTCCCTCGGAGCCGGCCGCCGAGGAGCCGGCGGACGGCGGCTCGCCGTCTTCAGGCGCCGCCGAGTCGAACGCCCAGGGGCAGGAGAAGGAGCAGCCCTCCTAGCGGCCCCCGGCTCGCTGGAGCCGGGCCTCGTCCACGTCCCGTCCCCTCTCTTCGCTGCGCCCCCCTCTCCGCAGAGTTTTCCCGTCTACGCATGGAGTACCCGACATTTACCGATGCCCGTCGCGCCCTCGACGCCGGAGAGACCAGCTGTGAAGCCCTGGTCTCTTCTTTTTTGGAGCGGATCGACGCGCGCAACGACGAGATCAACGCGTTCACGAGCGTCGACCAGGACGGCGCCCTGAACCACGCCCGCTACCTCGACAGCCAGCGTGAGCGCGGCAACCCGCGCCCGCTCGCGGGCCTCGTCCTGGCCGTCAAGGACAACATCTGCATCCGCGGCTACCCGGTCAGCTGCGGGTCGAAGATGCTGGCGGATTTCTCGTCGCTCTACGACGCGACGGTCATCGACCGCCTCCGCGACGCCGGCGCCATCTTCATCGGCAAGACGAACTGCGACGAGTTTGCGATGGGCTCGTCGAACGAAACGTCCCACTTCGGCCCGGTGCGCAACCCGCACGCCTCCGAGTACGTGCCGGGCGGGTCGTCCGGCGGGTCGGCCGCGGCGGTGGCCGCCGGCCTGTGCCACGCCGCCCTCGGCAGCGACACGGGCGGGTCGGTGCGCCAGCCCGCCGCCTTCTGCGGCACCGTGGGCCTGAAGCCCACCTACGGCCGCGTCAGCCGCTCCGGCCTCGTCGCGTTCGCGTCGTCGCTCGACGTGATCGGCCCGTTGACCCGCAGCGCGGAGGACGCGGCGACCATCCTCAACGTGATCGCGGGCGAGGACGAGCGCGACGCGACCAGCGCCCCGGTCGACGTGCCCGACTACACGGCGGCGCTGGGCGACGGCGTGGAGGGGCTCCGCCTCGGCCTTCCGAAAGAGTATTTCGCCGAGGGGCTCGACGACGACATCCGCCGCATGGTGCGCGAGCAGGTCGACGCGCTTGAAGACGCCGGCGCGATCGTCGAGGAGGTGTCCCTCCCCCACACCGAGTACGGCGTGGCCACCTACTACCTCGTCGCCACGGCCGAGGCCTCCAGCAACCTCGCCCGCTACGACGGCATCCGCTACGGCCACCGGGCCGACCTGCAGGAGACGAAGCAGGCCCTCCAGGAGCGCCGCGAGGAGTTGAAAGAGGAGCTCGCCACTGCCCGCGCACAGGGCGATGAGGCGCGCGCGGACACCCTCGAAGCCCAACTCGACGACGAGCAGAGCACCCTCGACGCCCTCTACACCCGCACCCGTACCGAGGGCTTCGGCGACGAGGTGAAGCGTCGCATCATGCTCGGCACCTACGCCCTCTCCGCCGGCTACTACGACAAGTACTACGAGAAGGCCCAGCGCGTGCGTACCCTCATCCGCCACGACTTCGAACGGGCCTTCGAGGACGTCGACGCCCTCATCACGCCCACGACACCCACCCCCCCGTTCCGGCTTGGCGAGAAGACCGACGACCCGCTCGAAATGTACCTGAACGACATCTACACCGTCACGGCCAACCTTGCGGGGCTGCCCGGCCTCACGGTACCGATCGGTGAGCACCCCGACACGCCGGGGCTGCCGGTGGGGCTGCAGGTCCTCGGGCCCCACTTCGACGAGGCGCTGCTCCTGCGCGTCGGCGACGCAATCATGAAGAGTGATGCGTGAGAGGAACGGACCGGCGGAAAAGATCACGCGTCACGCTCCGGTTTTGGATGGTTTTTCGTTCCGGTCCCTGGCGCTTTTTGGGGGCGTCCATTAGGCTATAAGCTGTATCTCCGGGTCACTTTCCCGATCCCCCCTTCCACACTCCACACTTCCCACTCCAAACTTCCCGAACGCATGAGCATTCTCGTCGACGACGACACGCGCGTTGTGGTGCAGGGCTTTACGGGCTCGGAAGGCACCTTCCACGCCGAACAGATGATTGATTACGGCACCAACGTGGTGGCGGGGGTCACCCCCGGCAAGGGCGGCCAGACGCACCTGGGCCGGCCCGTCTACAACACCGTCGCCGAGGCGGTGGAGCAGGAAAACGCCAACACGTCCATCATCTTCGTCCCCCCTCCGTTCGCGGCCGACGCCATTCAGGAGTCCGCCGACGCGGGGGCCGAGGTCATCATCTGCATCACGGAGGGGATTCCGGTGGCGGACATGAAGCCCACCTACCAGTACGTCAAGAAGAAGGGCGCCCACCTCATCGGCCCGAACTGCCCGGGCGTCATCACGCCGGGCGCGGCCAAGGTGGGCATCATGCCGGCCATGATTTTTGAGCCCGGCTCCATCGGCATCATCTCGCGCTCCGGGACCCTCACCTACGAGGCCGTCGACCAGATCACGCGGGCCGGCTTCGGCCAAAGCACGGCGGTCGGCATCGGGGGCGACCCGGTGATCGGCACGCGCTTCATCGACGCGCTCGAGCTGTTCGAGGACGACCCCGACACGGACGGCATCGTCCTGATCGGCGAGATCGGCGGCACCGACGAACAGGAGGCCGCCCGCTACGTCCAGGACCACATGGACACGCCCGTCTTCGGCTTCATCGCGGGGCGCACGGCGCCGCCGGGCCGCCGCATGGGCCACGCCGGCGCGATCGTGTCCGGCGGCTCCGGCACGGCCGAGGCCAAGTTCCAGGCGCTCGAAGAGGCCGGCGCGACCGTGGTCAAAAACCCCGCCCTCATCGGCGAGACGGTGCAGGACGTCCTGTAACCCGGTGCGGGGCATGCCGGTTTGCCGACGGCGCCCCCTGCCGTCGCGACGACTGAGGAGCCGCCGCGCCCCCCCGGCCCGGCGGCTTCTTTGTTGTCCCCTCATCCATCCGAAAACGTGGCCCGTTTTTTACGGATGTCCCCTGCACGGAATGGGGGCTTCCGTTGTATCTAGTCGGTCTACGCCCACCCTCCCGCTTCGCGAACCCTCCGTCTACACCATGGAGTCTCTGCAGACGCGCTTCCTCAACGATCATTTCGAAAAGGCCCTGATCTTGGAGGAGCCGGACCCGAGCCTCGACACGCTCCTGCGCGAACAGGGCATCGAGCCGGATCGGGTGCCCAAACCGGAGTGCTACGACCAGGACGCGATGGTCGAGCGGCTGCGCCAGGGCCAGCACGATCTCATCTACAAGCGCAGCAAGTTCGTCGTCGACGAGCACGTGGTACAGGCCTCCGACAACCTGGCGGCCATCATGCTGTGCTGCATCGGCGACGACACCGTCGACAAGCAGGCCTGTGCCGACGAGGGCGTGCTCGTGCTCAACGACCCGGTGAGCAACGGCCGGTCGGTCGTGGAGATGGTGATGGGCGAAATGGTCGTGCTGGCGCGCCGGCTCTACACCGCCAACGAAACGGGACGGCGGCACCTGTGGACGAAGGACAGCACCCGCCGCTACGAGCTGATGGACAAGACCCTCTCCGTCATTGGGCTCGGCAACATCGGCAAGCAGCTGGCCCGCCTGGCCGACGCCTTCGGGATGAACATTCGCTTCTACGACGAGGCGGACGTGGCCCGTGAGGTGGGGACCACTCTGGGCTGGACCTCGTGCTCCAGCCTCGCGGAGGCGTTTCGGAAGGGCGACTTCGTGACGGTGCACGTCTCGGCGGAGGACCCGCAGGGACAGCCCAACAGCGGCCTGCTCGACTACAGCCACTTCCGGCAGCTCGGCGCGGACCGGCCGGACAACAGCCCGCGGGCCTTCATCAACGCGGCCCGCGGCTTTCTGTACGACCCGGCCGACCTGAAGCGGGCCATCGACGAGGATCACGTGCGCGCCGCGGCAGTCGACGTCTTCCCCGAGGAGCCGGGCAGCGCCGACGAGGACTGGACCAACCCGTACGCCGAGATGGACAACGTCTTTACCACCCCCCACATCGGCGCCGCCACGCAGGAGGCCCAGCCCCGCATTGCCTCGCGGATGAGCACCTCCACCCGGCTCCTAAACGAGCAGGGCACCGTCCGCGACACCGTCTTCGGGCAGGGGCACACGATCGGCGTGAACGCCGAACTCCCCCACTGGGTGCTGGCCGTGGTGCACAGCGACGTGCGCGGGACCAAGAAGGCGATCGACGACACCATCTACGAGGCCGGGGCCAGCAACCTCCAGTCGAGCCACCGCGACTTTCCCGACCTCGGCATCGCCTACGACGTAAACGCGATCGACCAGCCCCTGAGCGACGACCAGCTCCGTCAGCTCGTTGAGGCGGCCACGTCGCTTTCCGAAGACCCCCACGCCATTCGGGCCCTCCGCCAGTTCAAGGTGAACGACACGGCGTGAGGCCCACCGGCGGGCCGCCTTTCGACGCGGAGGGGGGGGTGAGGGCCGATCTCCTCTTCCGTCGCGGACGGAGCAACCGGTCAGCGTAGCGAATGCAGCTGCGCCGCAGCACTGCCCGAGACGGGCGGTCAGGCGTCGGGCACCACCCGAATGCCGGTCGCCGCAATCTGCACTTCTCGGGCGCGTGCCGACGAAGCCCCGTCCTCGGCAAGATGGTTCTGCGTGGCGGAGTCAAGCTCGACGGTTCGGAGGGTGCCCGTGACCGTGGCCTCGCCGGCCAGTGTCGTCGGCACCGTGAACTCGTACCCGTCGTCGGTACGCGGCACGAGCACGCGGATCGGCATCGCCGTGCCCGTGTCCAGCGCGAGCCAGCACCCCTTCTTTTGGCACACCGTCGAGATGCGTCCCTGAACTGTCACGGTCGTGTCGGCAAGCCTCGACGGCTTGGCCGCCACCTCCGCCGCCGCCCGCGCCGCCGCCGTATCGACGGACGCCCCGTACGTCTGCACGTCCTGCGCCTGCGCAGCCGCGTCCGGGGGCGACGATGGCTCCGACTGGCAGGCGCCGGCAAGCACGGCGAAGCAAAAGAGGACAGGCAGGGAGCAGAGACGACCCAGCGTAGACATTGCGGTTTTGCGTTTCGGAACGGTGAGGGAGAAGAGATGCGTCCGGGGAGCGTGTGGGCTCGGGGGGCGCTTTCGGCCCGAGCAGAGCGCCCGCGCCGTCGCCTGCGACAAGAGCCGATGCGGGGGATGGGCTCAGGCAACGATGACGCAACCGACCACACAGGGTCAGCAGGAACGGGTTCACACGGGCCGCGCCGGCCCACCGGAGACGCGGCGACTGCCCGATCGGGTTGAGACACGCGCCACGGGCGGCCTTGGACCGCGGGTCTGTGCCCCATCCCGCCGACGGACCGGCCTAGCCCCGAGGAACGCCAGTTCAGGAGCCGTTCGCGCCCCGACAGTCGCTCTCATCGAGCAGGAGTTGCGTGAAGTCGGATGAGGCTCCGGGAACGAAAACCCGGGGCTCGGATCTGAAGCCCCAGCGATGGCTCGGGGGGTATCCCCTCCCCCTTACACCACGGCGGGCTCGGGGTCGAGCGTGGCGGCGATGTGGTCCGTGATCTTCTCGGCGTGGACGCGCCCGTTCTCGATGAACCACCGGCTCGTGTCGCAGCCGCCACAGATGGTCCCGGCGAGGTACAGGCCGTCACGGTTCGTTTCGAACGTGCCCTCCTCGTCGTGCACCGGCGTGCGGGCCTCGTCGTTGCGGATGGCGATGCCGAGCCGCTCCAGGAAGTCGTAGTTCGGCCGGTACCCCGTCATCGCGAGGACGAAGTCGTTGTCGATGGTCTGCGGCCCGTCGGGGGTGTCGAGGTGGAGGGTGTCCGACTCGATGGCCGAGACGGTCGTGTCGAAGTAGGCGTCGATGGAGCCTTCGTCGATCCGGTTTTCCACGTCGGGCCGGAGCCAGTACTTCACCCCGTCGTCGAGCGCCGAGTCGCGCACCACCATCGTCACGTTCGCCTCGTGGCGGTAGCAGTTGAGGGCCGCCTTCACCGCCGAGTTAGCCCCGCCCACGATGGCCACGTCCGTGAGGGCGTACGGGAACGGCTCCTTGAAGTAGTGCCGCACCTTGTCGCGGTCCTCCCCCGGCACGCCCATCTGGTTGGGCACGTCGTAGAAGCCGGTGGCCACCACCACCTTTCGGGCCTCGTACGTGTCGTTCTCGGTCACGACCGTGTAGTGCCCATCCTGCCCCCGCAGGTCCGTCATGGGCTCGTAGAGGCGCAGGTTCAGGTCCTCCGTCGTGGCGACGCGGCGGTAGTAGTCGAGCGCCTCCTCGCGGCGCGGCTTGTAGTCGCGGGTCGGGAACGGGTGCCCTCCAATCTCCAGCGGGCCCGGGGTGGAGAAAAACTCCATCCGGGTGGGGTACCCGATAAACGAGTTGCAGAGCGCGCCCTTTTCGATGAGGAGCGCATCGAGGTCGCGGCGCTTGGCCTCCACGCCACAGGCCAGCCCGACGGGGCCGGCCCCGATAATAATCACGTCACGCATAAGCACCGGAAAATGGGTTCAGAAGATCGACATATTATCTGAACCTGCAGGCGCGGGCGGCAGTTTCGGGGCCTGCGTTGGAGAATGGAAGAATGGGGGAACGAGCCCGGGGCGCCCCAGGACGCGGCATCCTGTGTGCGGGCGCCGCACCCGGCTCTTCCCCGACGCCCCTACTCGCCCGCGGGAGCGTCGCCCGACGGCGTGGCGTGGCGGGCGACCGGAAGCGTCATGCAGCGCGGCCCCCCCCGTCCCCGTGACAGTTCGGTCCCCCCCAACTGGATTGCGACCTTCTCCCGGCCGGGATGAAACTCTCCCGACTCGAAGTAGGAGAGGAAGCTTTCGGCGGACACGATTCGGTAGCCGTGCTCCCGCAGGCGCTCGAAGGTGCGGCTGTTGCGCTCGTAGCCCAGGATGGCCCCCGGTGCGGCCGCAAACACATTGGCCCCGTCCGTCCACTGCTCGCGCTCCTGGTGGAGGCGCTCCGTGCCGCCGCAGGGGATGAACGTCAGGTCGCGATCGAGCAGCTCGTCGAGCACGTCGCGCAGGTTGCGGCGCATGTCCGTCACGAAGCGTCCCGTCTCGTCCGCGGCGGTGAAGTGCATCGCGTACCCGAAGCCATGGGTTTCGAGGAGCGGGGGAAAGACGATCACCTCCTCCGGCGACGCGAAGGTAAACACCGTGTCGAGGTGCATGGTGGCGCGCCGCTTGGGCAGGTCGACGGCGAGGACATGCTCCACCGGCGTGCGCTCGAACAACTCGTGCGCAATCGCCATGATGGCCCCGAGCGAGGTTCGCTCCGAGTGGCCGATCAGGACCGTGTCGGGGCTCGCCACGAGCAGGTCGCCCCCCTCAAAGGTGACGCCGGGGGGCAGCTCAATGACCTTGTCGCTGTGGGGGGCGAATCGGGGATGGTGGTGCAGGATGACGTTGATAATGATGCTTTCCCGCGTCCGCGCCACCGTCGCGGCGTGGCTCAGGATGATGTGGTCGTGCACCACCGCCGCGAGGTCGCGCGTGAACATGAGGTTGGGCACCGGCTGGGCCCGGATGGCGAGGTCCGACTGGCCGGTCAGGGCAAACTGCTGGAGCTCCTCGGGAGAGAACCGCTTCAGCTCGTCCTCCACGGCCCCCAGGTTTTGCTCCGGCAGGCTTCGGCACAGCTTCTCCACGAAGGCGTGACGGGCCTCCTCGGCCGCCTCGAACGTTTGGAGCAGAAGGTCTTTAATTTGGAGCACCGCGTCGGGGCGGCCGACAATTTTCTCAAAGACCGAGCACATGAGCAGGTGCTCCTGCCGCGCGTGGCCGACGAAGAGGATGTCATCGAAGAGCAGGTCTTCTCGGTTCGCCGGCGACACGAGCTCCATCTCCGACCCGGGGGTGTGGACGATGACCTGTTCGAGCAAATGGGCCTCGGCGGGAATGCTGTAGGCCGACGACTGCTCAACGGAAGGGGTAGGGGACGCCTGAACCGTGTCCACGGGAAACGGGGGTTTTTCGGGAGGAATTGTGCACCCGTAAGGTCGAAATCAACCCGGAGAAAAGCCACCTACCCCGACCGCACGCCCTCCAGTACGCGAATCACGAGAAGCACCACGAGCACGACCGCCCCCGCCTTCAGCACGAGCTGGAGCAGCGCCCCCGCCACGTCCACCAGCACGCCCACGAGGCTGAGGCCGAGGAGTGCAATTACGCCGATGATGAGCCAGCGAAGAACGGTGCGGATGTCGAGGTCCATGAAGACACGGGGTCTTTTGAGGGGATGGGCCTTGGGCAACGGACCGCGCCCCCACCTTTGTTACAACCCTGCCGCAAACGTGTCGCGGTCGACGTGAGACGACCGTTCGCTCTCGCATCAGCGGCGCGCCGGCCCCCGCCCGGCGCCGCCTCTTGCCGGCTCCGCCTCCCGCCTCACCGCCGGCACGAGCGGATCGCCCTGCCCGTCGTCGAACAGCGGCTGCTCGTACCGGACGGCCTCCAGCACCAGTCCCTCCGGCGCCATGGACGGCCCAGCCGCCCGCCGGTCCCGCGCCGCCAGCACGGCCGGAAGCGCGTCGGCGGCGCGCTTCTCGTGCCCGATCTCCACGAGGGTCCCCACGAGGGCGCGCACCATGCCGTGCAAAAAGCGGGTCCCGACCACCTCGACCCGCCAGAAGCCCCTTCGGGCCTCGTCGACCCACCGCAGGTGCGTGAGGGTGCAGACGCGGTTCTCCGTCTCCGATTGGGTGAGGCAGAAGGAGCTGAAGTTGTGCCGCCCGAGCAGGTCGGGCGTGGCGGCCCGAATGCGGTCGAAGTCGGGCACGGGACGCACCTCGGTGCGCCCCCACCGCCCCAGCGCGCAGGGCTGGGTGTGGAGGCGGTAGTGGTAGCGGCGCCGACGGGCGTCGTAGCGGGCGTGGAAGTCGTCCGGCGCCCGTTCCACCCGACGCACCGCCACGGCATCCGGCGTGAGGCCGTTGAGCGAGCGCCGCAGGCGGTACGGATCGCGGGCCTCCGGCAGGTCGACGTGGGCCACTTGGCCGCGGGCGTGCACCCCCGCATCCGTGCGCCCGGAGCCGGTGACCCGGCACGCCGTTCCGACCACCGTGTCGACCGCCTCCTCCAGCGCCCCCTGAACCGTCGGAACGGTCGGCTGGATCTGCCACCCGTGGAAGTCGGTTCCGTCGTACTCGACGAGCAATCGATATCGGGGCATCGTTGATCGGGAGACGTGGGACGCGTGCCGGAGCCCCTGGTACGACGTCGGGCATGGAGTGGTCTCTCGCAGAAGACGATGCCCTCCCGTACAGCCTTCCTTCCGAACTTCAGACCGTTTTCTATGCGCGTGTACCTGACCGGCTTCATGGCAAGCGGCAAGTCCACCGTGGGCCCCGAGGCCGCGGCCCGGCTCGGCCAGCCGTTTCTGGACCTCGACCGCCTCATCACCGCCCACGCCGGGCGCTCCATTCCCGCCCTCTTCGCGGAGGAGGGGGAGGCGCGCTTCCGCGAGCTCGAACGCGACCTGCTCCGCCGAACGGCCACGACCGACGACCTCGTCGTGGCCCTCGGGGGGGGAGCCCTCGTGGACGACGCGAACCGGGCCTTCGCGAAGGAGCACGGCCTCGTGCTGTACCTGGAGGCCCCGGTCGACACGGTGCTCGGGCGCGTAGCGGACGACGACACCCGGCGCCCCCTGTTGGAGGACGACACCGGCACCCGACTGCCGCGGGACGAGCAGCGCACCCGCATCGAGGCGATGCTGGACGAGCGGCGGCCCGCCTACGAGGCGGCCCACCACACCCTCGATGCCGACCGTCCGGTCGAGGAGGTCGTCGGCCGGATCGTCGAGGTCGTGACGACACAGGCCAAGCCCGCGTGAGGGCCGGGGCCGCTCCCCCGGCCGCGCGCCTGCGGAAACCTCGCGCGGCGTCCCTGTTTCAATAGAGTTGCTTGTCCGCCACGCTTTGGACCCTCGTCGACCCGTTCTATGAGTGCCCCCGCCAACGCCACCGTTGCCGACGTGGCGGCCGGCGACGCCATCCGATCGCTCGACCCGTCAATCCGGCCCGTCTGGGCGATCAAGATGGCCGCCTTTTCGATGTTTCTGTTTCTTCCCGCCCTGTTTTACGACCTCACCCACCTGTTTTCGCCCGACTCCTGGCTTCCCTTCGGCGTGCTGTCGGGGACGGTTCTCGTGGGGGGCGTGCTCTACTGCGTGGCCTGGCCGCGCCTTCGCTACCGGGCATGGGGGTTCGTGCTGCGGCCCGAGGAGCTCTACATGGAGCACGGGGTCCTGCAACACGTCCGCACGATCGTGCCGCTGCGGCGCATCCAGCACGTCGACGTGTCTCAGGACCTGATCGAGCGGGAATTCGCCCTCGGCCGCCTCGTGGTGCACACCGCCGGGTCGCGCAGCAGCGACGTCGTGATCCCCGGCCTGCCCCTGTCGGAGGCCGAGACGATCCGGGACAAGATCAAGCGCTTTATCCTCGAAGATCCGCTCACTGAAGAGCCGGTGTGATGCCGCCCTCCTCCCCTGCGGAGCCCAATTCCGATGGGCGCCAGGACCCGCCCCCAGTGCCGGACCGCCCCGCCGACGATGCAGAGGCCGAGCCGACCGATGCGGAGGCCGACCCGACCGATGCGGCGGAGGACGCGGCCGCAACGACGCTCGGGGCCGTCCGTGAGCCGCAGCGCCTGCATCCGCTCACGCTCCTCCTGCGGGTGGGCACCAGCCTGCCCGCCCTGGTGATCATCCTGCTCCCGATTCTTCGCAACCCCGGCTCGACGGAGAACGTCACCTCCCTGGTGCTCGGCGCGCTGTACGGCGTGTTTGCCCTGCCGGCCATCCTGCTCCAGTACTGGCGGTTCAGCTACCGCATCACGCCGAAACAGATTGTCATCCAGAGCGGCGTGTTCAACCGGAAAAACCGGAGCATCCCCATCGAACGCGTCCAGAACATCCAGATCGAACGCAACCTCGTCGCCCGGCTGTTCGGCATCGCGAAGGTAAAGCTCGAGACGGCCGGCAGCACAAGCACCGAGGGCAGCCTGGAGTATGTGCATCAGGACGAGGCCCGCAAGATCCGTCAGGTGGTCCGGTCGTTCCAGCGGGACGCGGAGGGGAGCGACGCGGCGGCGGCGAACGCGGACGCCGAAGACGCCGCCGACAGGGACACGCTGCTCGACATGCCGCTGCGGCGGGTGCTGTTGTCGGGGGCGTTCCGGTTCTCTCTGCTCTACCTCGCCGTGATTTTCACGGTGCTCGAGCTCTTCAACCCAGAGGCACTGGTCGAACGGGTGCTCCGGGCCCGCGGCCGGATGGAGTGGGTGTCGGAGATCGTCTTCAGCCACCCCGCCCTGGCCATCCTCGCAACGGTGGGGGCCGCCATCATTTTGGGATGGCTCAGTGGCATCGGGGTCCACGTGGCGCGCTACTACAACTTTCGGCTGTGGCTCGACGGCGACAAGCTGCGCAAGCGCCACGGCCTGTTTACGGTGACGGAGGGCACGATCCCGCTCGACAAGGTGCAGGCGCTGATCCTCCGCACCAACCCGTTTATGCGGGCCTTCGGGTGGTACGAGCTGAAGGTCCAGACGATCGGGCTGGACGTGGAGGAGCAGGGCCACCGGGTCATCGCGCCCTTCGCCGGCGCGGAACGCATTCTCGACCTGGCCCGCCAGGTGCGCTCCGTCCAGCTGCCCGAGTCGTTCACACGCGTCTCGCGCCTGACCATTCGCCGCCGGTTCATCCGGTACACGGCGGTGCTCGCCGCGCTGCTCCTGCCCGCCGTCTACTTTTGGCCGGCGGGCTGGCTGCACCTGGGCGGCGTCGTCCTGCCCTGGTGGGGGTTCGGGCTCGTGCCGTTCATCCTGGGATGGGCTGTCCTTCAGTACCGCAATCACATGTACGCCAGCGGCGAGGACGGCTTCTACATCCGCCGGGGCGTGCTGTCGCACTACCTGTGGATCCTGCCGGTCGAGAAGTTTCACGTCTTCCACGCCACCGCGTCGATCTTTCAGCGCCGGCTCGGCCTCAAGACGCTCTTCGTGGACACCGCCGGGGCCGCGACGTTTGAGTACCCCGAGGTGATCGACGTGCCCGCCGCGGAGGCCGACGCCCAGTTCGACACGCTCTACCGGCGCTTCCGGCGGCTGTACCGGGGCCGGGTGGAGGCCGCCACCGGCGCCCCCGACACGCGGCTCGCCCCCGATGAGCGGCCCCACCTTCCGGTCGACGAGGCCCCCGAGTGACCCGGGCCGCGGGCCCCCCGGCCCGCCACGGCCCCGTCTCGCACTCGTCGCGCCCGGTTCGGGGCCCGCAGCGGCGCGCCGCCCCCATCCCGACAACCTCCTCATCAACCGTTTTCTCCCGTGGATTCTCGACGCACGAGCGGCCTTCTCCTCCCCGTCAGCGCCCTGCCCAGCCGGTACGGCATCGGCGACCTGGGCCCGGCCGCGTTTCAGTTTGCCGACCTCCTCACCCGCACCAACCAGCGGCTGTGGCAGGTGCTGCCGGTCGGGCCCATCGGGCCCGGCGCCTCGCCCTACTCCAGCCCCTCCACGTTTGCCGGCAATCCGCTTCTGATCAGCCCCGAGCCGCTCGTGGAGGACGGGCTCCTCACGGAGGACGACCTCGCCCCCCTCACGGAGCTGCCCGCCGACCACGTCGACTACGCGCGCCTCGTCCCCCGCAAGCGGAAGGTCCTCCGCACGGCCTTCCGCCGGTTTCGGGCCGACGTATCGACCCCGGAGGCGACGCGCGTGCAGCAGTTTCGGGCGTCCCAATCCGCCTGGCTCGACGACTACGCCCTCTACGCCGCCCTGAAGGACGCCCACGGCGGGTCCGCCTGGACCGAATGGTCCTCGGCCCTCGTGCGGCGCGACCCGGAGGCCCTCAAGCGCGCCCGCGACGAACACGAGACCGCCATCGAGCGACACGTCTACTGGCAGTACCTCTTCCACCGCCAGTGGACGGCCCTGCAGGCCTACTGCCACGCCCGCGACATCCGGCTGTTTGGGGACCTGCCGATCTACGTGGCCCCCGATAGCGCCGACGTGTGGGCCCACCAGGAGCGCTTCCGGCTCGACGACGACGGCACCCCGACGTCGGTGGCGGGGGTGCCGCCCGACTACTTCAGCCCGGAGGGCCAGCGGTGGGGCAATCCCCTCTACCGGTGGGACCGGATGGAAGAGCACGACTTTGCGTGGTGGACGGAGCGACTGCGGCGCGCATTCGAGCTGTTCGACCTCGTGCGGCTCGACCACTTCCGGGGCTTCGACGAGTACTGGTCGATCCCTGCCGGGCACGATACCGCCATCGACGGCTCGTGGGAGAGCGGGCCGGGGGCCGCGTTCTTCCGTGCCATGGAGGACGAGTTCGGGGAGCTGCCCGTCGTCGCCGAGGACCTCGGCATCGTCACCGATTCGGTAGGGGCGCTGCGGGACACGTTCGACTTTCCGGGCATGGCCGTCCTGCAGTTCGCCTTCGGCGGCGGCCCGGACAACGACTTTCTCCCGCACCACCACCGCCGCAACATGGTCGCCTACACCGGCACGCACGACAACAACACGATCGTCGGCTGGTGGCGGGACGACCTCTCCGACAAGGAGCGCAATTTTGCGCACTCGTACCTCAACCTGCCCGACACGAACCCCGACGAGAGCGTCCACCGGCAGGCGCTTCGGGCAATGATGGCGTCGGTCGCCGACCGCGTGGTGACGCCCCTTCAGGACGTGATTGGGCTGGGCAGCGAGGGCCGCATCAACACCCCGGGGACGATGGGGGACAACTGGGCATGGCGCTTCACCCCCGACCGGATCGCCGAGGAGGACGAGACGCGGCTCGCGCAACTCACGCACCTGTACGGCCGGGCGTCCGGATACGGCGACTAGTTTCTCGCCCTGCCCCCCGCGGTCGCACTGCGCCGGGCGTCGCGTCACCGGGTAGGGCCGATTCGGGGACGGCTCCCCGCGATTGCCCGATCGCCTTCCGGACGCGTGGCGCAGGCGCCGTCCGTCTCCGGCGTGGCCTCTCCAGCGGCCGTCGCCCTCCGTACCGCCCCCCGTTTTGTCCCCGTCTGGCATGTCTCCCTCTTTTCCCCTCCACGGCGCCCACCCCCACGACGACGCCGTCACGTTCCGCGTCTGGGCCCCGGCAGCCGACGCCGTCACCCTGGCGCTCAGCGGCGGGCCGTCCCTCCCCCTGTCGGAGACCGAGGACGGCCTGTTCGCGTGCACCACGGACGCCGCCGGCCCCGGCACGCGCTACCGGTTCCGGCTGGGCGACGACGGCCCCTTTCCCGACCCCGCCGCCCGCTTCCAGCCGGAAGGGGTGCACGGGCCGTCCGAAGTGATTGCCCCGAGCGCCTATGCGTGGGAGGACGACGACTGGGACGGCGTGGCCCGGGAGGACCTCGTCATCTACGAGCTGCACGTGGGCGCCTTCACCAAGGCGGGCACCTTCGATGCCGTGCGGGAGCAGCTCGCGTACCTGCGGGACCTGGGCGTGACGGCGATCGAGCTGATGCCGGTGCACGACGTTCCGGGCGCCCGGAACTGGGGCTACGACCCGGCGGCCTGGTTCGCCCCCGCCCGCGCCTACGGCCGGCCCGAGGCCCTGCGCCGCCTCGTGGACGCGGCCCACCAGACCGGCCTGGCCGTGCTCCTGGACGTCATCTACAACCACCTGGGGCCGGACGGGGCCTACGCCAACGCCTTCGGCCCCTTTCTCACCAACACGTCCGAGACGCCCTGGGGCCCGGCCGTCAACCTCGACGGCGAGGGCTCGGCGGGCGTGCGGCGCTTCTTCCTCGACAATGCGCTGCACTGGCTGCGCGAGTACCACGTCGACGGCCTCCGCCTCGACGCCACCCACGCCCTCCGCGATGAGAGCGAAACGCACTTTCTGGGGGAGCTATCGGCCGCGGTGGGCGAACACGTCGACGGCCCCGAACGGCACCTCATCGCCGAGGACCGCCGCAACCTGAACCGCCTCGTGCAGCCCCGCGACGACGGCGGCTACGGGCTCGATGCGGTGTGGAGCGACGACCTGCACCACCAGCTGCGCGTCCTCACGGCGGGGGACACCGAAGGCTACTACCGCGACTACCAGGATACGACGGCCGCCGACATCGCCACGACCCTGCGCGACGGCTGGTTCTACCGGGGTGAACACTCGGAGCACTTCGACGGCCCTCGCGGCACCGATCCCGATCCGGTCGACCGGACGCAGTGCGTCGTGTTCATCCAGAACCACGACCAGGTGGGCAACCGGCCCACCGGCACCCGCCTCACGGGCGACGTGTCGCCCGCGACGTACCGGGCGCTCTCGGTGCTCCTCTGCGTGGTGCCGGAGGTGCCGCTGCTGTTCATGGGCCAGGAGTGGGCGGCGTCCACGCCGTTCCAGTTCTTTACCGACCACGACGAGGAGCTCGGCCCGTCGGTCACCGAAGGGCGCAAGGACGAGTTCGCGGACTTCTCGGGGTTTGAGGGCGCGGTGCCCGACCCGCAGGCCCCGGCCCCCTTCGAGCGCAGCGTGCTGGACTGGGACGAGCCCACCCGCCCGCCCCACGACGGCGTGCTGGCCCTCTACCACGACCTGCTGGCCCTGCGCCCACGGCTCGGCGACGAGCTGACCGTGGAGGCGCCGAGCGACACGACGCTTCGGCTGGAGCGTCCCCCGATCCACGTTGCCGTAAATCTGGAGGGCACCGCCGATCTGGACCTGGCCTCGGGGCCTTCCGTACTGCTTCACACCGAGCAGGCCGGCTACACCCCGGCCCCGCGTCCGCCTGCACTCACAGAGGAGACGGTGTCGTTTTCGCGGCCCGGGGCGGTGGTAGTGCAGGGGGACTGAATGGAGCCATCCGCCCGACTTTTTTATTGAACTAAAGAACAACCTGGATCACTTTATATCGATTTCAATATAAAGTGATGCGGCACATCCGCTGAATAGTCCCGACGCTCGTGCAAAATCTCGCTTTTGTTGGATCGAGCCGAGGAGACCTTTGCACATTCCCGGAGGATGTCCGCAGGGAAGCCGGTTACCAGCTTGACAAAGTCCAGCGCGGCGACCAACCGACGGATTTCAAACCGATGAAGACAATCGGCTCTGGAACCTACGAGCTCCGCATCAAGGAGTACGGCAATGAGTACCGCATCTTTTACGTAGCAAAGTTTGGCGACTCGATTTATGTGCTCCATGCTTTTAAGAAAACGTCTCGGAAGACCCCGGAGCGGCATCTGAACATCGGTCGCCGACGCTACAAGATCGCGAAAGAACACGCTGGTGAGTGACCTCGCACCCACAGCCTTTAAGTCAGTGTTCTCTCTTGCAAGACCATCTCAGTTATGGAAAACGAAATCACCGAATCGACCGGCAATGTCTTTGAAGATCTCGGCTTTGAGGGTGGAGAAGCAGAGAACCTCCGTGTGCGGGCCCGCCTGATGGCCCCTCTGGAGCGCTCCCTCCGAGAGCAAGGCATCACGCAGGCGGAGGCGGCCGAGGAGCTGGGCACGACGCAGGCCCGGATCAGCGAACTGACGAACGGCAAGATCCAGGCCTTCAGCATCGACGCGCTGATTAACATGCTGGACCGGGCGGGGCTGGAGGTCGACGTGAACGTGCGGCCGAAGAACGCCTGAGCAACACGTCACCCTGCAAACCAAGCAAAGCAGTTATCCCCTCGACCCACGGTTACTGTCCGTTTCTCCTGCCACCATCTCCTTCACACGCCCCAAGACTGTGATCTTTCAGTCGAGCTGACTTCCGGCGTCGGCTCTTTTTCCATTCCTCCGCACCTCCACGCGTCCACGCACAGCCCGCCCACGGTCGCCATCTGCCGCCTCAGGGCGCGCTCGCGAGGCGGACGTGGTCGGACGTGTTGACGGGGCCGTCGTCGAGGCCGATGCGGCCCTTGACGTGCAGGCGCTGCCGACGGATCGGAGGGCCGTTCTGCCCGCTGAGCGGTAGACCACTATTCGTTCTGCACCAGAGACTGGTACAAGGACTCGGAAATCCGATTCTCTTCCAGTAGAACCTCCCACATTCGCTCTGCTTATGTCAGAGAGAGAAAATTTTCCTGGCGAGCTCGATCAATCAGCCCAGCGGTTCCTGAGATCTCACATCCGAGGCTTCTAGCCACGCGGCGGCCGGCCGTTTCCTCGATCAGGAGAGGTTGTCCAAGTTGTCGAGAAAGAGCAATCGCGTCTTGCTCTCCCTCATCTAACACGTGCCACTCTGATGCAAGAGTTTTCTCCGAGAGAGTCCCTGGGCGCCGCACGTCAATCAGACGACGAAGTCCTGTGTCTTCCAGAAACGCCTGTCGTCCCCCATACGGATGAGCAACCTCCCCCAGCACAGTCGGCGGAATGATGAGCCGGTCGAGGACCGACCGGATCCACTGAAACCCCGCTGGAAGTGACTCCAGGCTGATCAACGGTCCGGTATCGCTCACGAGGATGTCCCAGCCTTCCACGGGGTCAAAGCAATCGGTTTGCTTATTCCGACGGGACTGCGGGCGTCAAAATCACTCGCGACGATGTCGCAACTCATACTGAATGTCCTCCGGATCGCTGTTCATGTACGCCACGTCGTGCTCCGAGAGCATCTCTTGAAAGGCCCGACGCGAGAGTCCAAGCACCTCGCATCCCTGCTTCTCCGACAGCGTCCCCGCCTCGTACAGCAACGCGACGACCCGTTCTTTCGCCTCGTGCTCGTCCAGTCCCACGTCGTCCGGAAGGTCGATGGTTACCTGCATTTTTTCCCGGCGTTTGGTGAAAAGACCGTTCAATCACGCATACGACCCGCTCCCACGGCGGTTCTAAAAAACTGAACCCCGCCGTCGCCCGTCCATTCATTCGACCGTCCCGAGCCGGTTGAGTCTAACCCAGAGCCAACGTGAACACCTACGCCGCCCTCATCCTCGCCGCCCTCCTGGCCGAGTACGTCCTCAACCTCGGCTCGGACCTCCTCAATCTTCGCCACCTCCAGCCCGAGTTGCCGGCGGAGTTTCGCGATACGTTCGACGAGGCAGAGTACGAGCGCGCCCAAGCATACACCCGCACGACGACCCGCTTCGGGCTCGTGTCGTCCACGTTCGGCCTGGCAGTGCTGCTCGTCTTCTGGTTTGCGGGCGGCTTCGAGGGGCTCGATACGGTCGTGCGCGGCTGGGGCTTCGGGCCGATCGGGACGGGGCTGTGCTACATCGGCCTCCTCGTCCTCGGGCGCGGACTGCTGGCGCTGCCGTTCTCGCTCTACTCCACGTTCGGGATCGAGGAGCGGTTCGGCTTCAACGAGACGACGCCTCGGACCTTCGCGCTGGACCTGCTGAAGAGCGTCGCGCTCGGGGTGGCCCTTGGGGGGCCGCTCCTGGCCGCGATCCTCTGGTTCTTTCAGTCCACCGGCCCGTACGGCTGGGTGTACGCCTGGGCCGTGGTGACGGCGGTGATGCTCCTCCTCCAGTTCTTCGCCCCCCGCTACCTGATGCCGATTTTCAACGACTTCGAGCCGCTGGAGGAGGGGACGCTTCGCGAATCGATCCTGTCCTACGCCGACTCGGTCGACTTTCCGGTCGGCGAGGTCTACGTGATGGACGGGTCGCGCCGCTCGAACAAGGCCAACGCCTTCTTTACCGGCTTCGGGGGGAACCGGCGCATCGTGCTCTTCGACACGCTCGTGGAGCAGCTGTCCGTGGACGAGCTGCGGTCGGTGGTGGCCCACGAGATGGGGCACTACAAGCTCAACCACATCCCGCAGCGCATCGCCACCAGCGTGGTGCAGACCGGCGTCCTCTTTTTGCTGCTCTCCCTCTTCCTGCAGGTGGAGGGCCTCTTCCACGCCTTCTACGTCGACCAGCCGTCCGTCTACACGGGGCTGCTGTTCTTCGGCCTGGTCTACTCGCCGGTGGACCTGCTGCTCTCGATCCCGCTCAACGCCTGGGCGCGCCGCCACGAGTTTCAGGCCGACCGCTTTGCGGTGGAGACCACCGACCAGGACGGGCCGCTCGTCGGCGGGCTAAAGCGCCTCGCGGAAACCAATCTCTCGAACCTCACGCCCCACCCCCTCACGGTGGCGCTGGAGTACTCCCATCCGCCCCTCTCCCAACGCATCGAGCAGATTCGCGCCGCGGCCCGGTCGGGCTCCACGGCCGCGTAGCCCGGACCGGCGTCCTCCTCAGGCCGGCTCGTCCACGAGGGGAAGCTGGATCCAAAACGTCGTCCCCTCCCCCTCCGTCGTCTCGTAGCCGATCGCGCCCCCCAGCTCGTCGATGCTCTTCTGGGCGATGGCCAGCCCGAGGCCCGTGCCGCTCGTCTTCGTTGAGAAGTTGGGCTCGAAGACCTTGTCCTGCACCTCCGGCGGGATGCCGGTGCCGTTGTCGATCACCTCGCTGTAGACCGACGGCCCGTCGCCCGCGTTCTCTTCACGGCGCGCGGTGACCCGAACCCGTCCCTCCCGGTCGTCGGGGAGGGCCTGCAGGGCGTTTTTGAGGAGGTTGATGTAGACGCGGCGCAGCTCTTCGCGGTCCGCCTCCACCACCAACGGGTCGCCGGGCAGGTCGAGGGCCAGGGCCTCGGCGTTGGCCGCCTCCTCCTCCATGAGCGACGCGGCCCCCCGAACCACCTCGACCAGGTCGATCGGCTCGGGGACGCGGGTGGGCAGCCGGGCGAAGGTCGAAAACTCGTCGGCAATGCGCACGAGCGACTCGACCTGCTCCACGAGCGTGCTCGTGATGCGGTCGAACACCTCCGCAAACTCGGCCGCGTCCGTGGCGTCGTCGGTGCGCGTGAAGGCCCGGCGGAGGTGCTGGATGGACAGCTTCATGGGCGTGAGCGGGTTTTTGATCTCGTGGGCCACCTGACGGGCCATCTCGCGCCACGCCAGCTCCCGCTCCTGGCGGGCCAGCTTGCGCCGGCTCTCGGCGAGCTGATCGCGCATCTCGTTGAACGTCTGCACGAGGTCGCCCACCTCGTCCCGCGTATCGACGGAGAGGGTGCGCGTGAACCGGCCCTCGCCCACGGCCTCCAGGCCCTCCCGGAGCTGGGCAATGGGCCGGGCCAGGGCATTGGCCAGGACCACGCCCGTGAGCATAACCACCACGACGAGCAGCAGCAGGGCCCCGAAGAGGTAGGCCAGGGTGCGCGACTTTTCCTCCTGCAATTGCTCCTGCTGCGCAAGCGTAGGAACCCCGACGACCACCCGAGGCCGCCCCGTCTCGTCGACCAGCGCCCGGTACCCGACCCGGTATCGAAACTGCCCAATGGACCCCTCGGCGGTGACGAACCGGTAGGCCTCGTCGTACAGCTCGTGGTACACGCCCCCCGGCAGGCGCTCGTCCACCAGCCCGTCGCGGCGGAGGCGGGGTTGGCTCGTGCGCGCGAGCCGCCCCTCGTCGTAGAGGTGCAGGTCGAGCCCCACCCGGGCGGCAAGGGTGTCCACGTCCATCCGCTCCGCCGTCCGCCACAGGGGCTCGCCGGGGCGGGCCGCCAGGGCCAGCGTCTCTTCGACCCGGGTGAGCTGGTCGTGCATGCGCCGCTCGATGGCCCGCTCGTTCTCGCCCGTCACCACGCGCACCCCCACGACGCCCACGGCAACCATCGAGACGATTCCGACGACCAGGAAGGCATTCAGGACCTTGTTGCGGAAGCGCACGCGCGAGGCCGGCAGGCGCCCCCGTCGGTGCCGCACATAGAGCCCGAGCAGGTACACGACGAGCCCCACACAAAGGCCGGCGACGGTGAGCCGAAGCAGGTAGTAGAGATGATCGAACGCCAGGGTGGCCGGGATGCGCACCGCCACGGTCGAGGGGGTCGTCTCGCCCACCGGCACAAAGCGGCGGTAGTGGGTTAGGTACTCGCGCCCCTGCACCGTCTCGTTCCACCACACGCCCGGCTTTCCGCGGAGGGCGTCGCGCTTGGGGGGCCGCAGGCGCGCCCGGCCGAAGGCCTCGCCCACGCTCCGCACGAGGCGTCCGTCCCGGAACTCCGCGAGCGACAGATCGGCGTACAGGTCCCCGAACGAGCCGTCCGGCAGCAAGACCCGAGACAGGCCGAATCCCGTTCCGGGCAGCACGGACTGCGGCTCGATCCGGACCAGCACCCAGCCCTCTACGAACTCGCCCCCCGTCGGGACGCCCAGCAGCCCGGCGTACTGCACGCGTCGCGTCTCGGCGGTCCGCACGGGCGCGCCCGTCGACAACTGCTCGACCACGGGCCCCGGGCGCTGCCCGTAGCGCGACCACAGGCCGGCGAACGCCCGCCGGGCCGCGTCCTCGGTCTGCTCCCCCGCCGCCACGGGCCCGTCGGCCGTGTACTGGCGGCGCACCGTTCCGTCCCACTCCAGCACGCTGAGGCGCACCTCGTACGTCGCGAGGGACGACAGCAGCGACTCCCGCACGACCTGGGGCGCAATTGAATCGAGGCGGGCCTCGGACGCCGGGTCCGCGGCCCGGACGGACGGCCCCAGCGCCTCGGCGGCCGACCGGAGCACCCGGCGCACCGAGTAGAGGACGCGCGGGTCCTGTCCCCGTTCGAACGACCGCGCGGCGTCGACCATGTGCTCTTGCCGCTTCGCGTCCATCCCGGCGTACAGCAACGGGTAGAGCAGCAACGTGACCGCGAAGAGGCCCCCCAGCAGCCCCCGTAGCGTAAGGGCCTCGTCCCCGTGCGCCGGCCCCACGAGGCCGTAGGTCGCCAGCCCCCCCACGCCCGCGAGCAGGGCGAGCACGTACGGCAGCGACACGAAGGCCTGCACGTCCGTGCCGAGGTACAGCGCGGCCAGCGCCCCGCCGTAGAGCCCCGTCCCGAGCACGAGCCCAATGCCCCGCGGCCAGCTGCGGGGCCGATGGTGCAGCAGGCGGCGCAGGGCCCCCCACGTGCCCCCGATCCCGACGAGGATGCCGGCCGCCACCAGGAGAAACAGGCCGCACAGCACCCCCAGCACGAGCGGCTCCGGGAGCAGCCCGGTGCGGGCAAAGAAGTCGAGGGTGCTGTCGAAGACGGCCCGCCGCACGATGAAGGCGAGGACCACAATCGCCCCGAGGCTGCCCGCCACGAGCCCCACCAGGGTCCCCAGATAGCGAGCCGCGTGCGGCCGGTCCGGCGCGTATCGGCGAAAGGCCTCCGGAAGCCCACTGAGCGCCTCCGCCCGCGGGCGGTAGTGCCGGGCCAGGTAGACCACCCCGGTGGCAAGCCCCGCCGCCCACACGCCTGTAAGGAGCAAGTCCCCAATGGACCGAAACAGGCCGCCCCCGAGGGTCGACGCGAAGTACGTCGGGTTGAAGAGAGGGGCGATGCCCGAGCCGGGCCCCGCCCACCGGGCCGGCACGTCGAGCGCCAGCATCGCGTAGCGGGCCCCAACCGCGAGGAGCGCGACGAGGGCAAGCCGCCCCGCCGCCGCCCGCCGGGCCCGCCAGTGGCGACGCAGCCCCGGCCGCCGGGCGAGCCGGAGGTACCAGTGTCCCCCCAAAGCGAGAGCCCACCCGAGGAGCCCGACGGCCCCGGCCGCGAGGAGATCGGTGTAAAACGCAGCCGTCCGGTCCACGAGCCGGTCGGGCGGGGGCGGCTCTACGGACGCGTACCCCAGGACGGCGCCGTTCCGGCCCCGAAGCGCCCGGTGAGGCGTCGCGGGTGGGGCCCCGCTCCAGCGCACCCGCACCAGCTCGCCGGTCGCCCGGCTCCACTGGGCCTCCAGGCTCGTCGCCTGCACGTACCGGTTCTGCACGGGCGGCCGGTACCGCACGACGCGGACGACGCGCACGGCCCCCAGCCGTGTGCCCCCACGGGTCACTGGGGCCCAGGCCGCCAGGGCCCATCGCCCACGGCCGTCGCGGACGACGGCCGTGCGGGGCCGGGCGGCCCCTCCCTTCCCCGCCTGTGCACTGTCAACGGGCACCTGCGGCCCCGCCCACGCAAGGGCACGCCCGTTCGGGGCGTACACCTCGATTGCCATGCGGGCGGCAGGCGGGCGCGCGGAAACGTACTGGGCAAGGCGCGCCGGGCGCGTGCCCTGCTCCCGCCACGCCCGCAGGTCCTGCCAGATGGTCGAGTCGGCGGCGAGCCCCTCCGCACGGTCGTGCAGCCGGTCGCGGAGCCCCTCAAACCGCTCCTGGATCGTCGCAAGGGCCGCCTCGACGGTCGCCTCCTGGCGGGCCGCCGCGTTCGCCGCAACGCTCTGCACCGCGTACGTCCGGAGCCCGGCCGTCACCAAAAGCCCGACGCATATCCCCAGGCCCACCCCCCAGGCCCAGGGACGACGGCGGAGCATACGAAGCAGACGATCCATCACGCGCACCGGAGCTACGAGTCCACAGACGAGCGAGCCCCCCTTGGGAGATGGGCCCAATCGGCCCGGGGCCCACGACAGACGCGCTCCCTTCAGGGATCGGCGGTTTTTCCCCCAGCACCCTCGTCACTTGGCAGCATGTTCGATCCGAACCTCGTGCAGGTTCCACAGGTCCTTGCCCTGCGGTTGGTCGAGCCGCACGTAGACGTGGTGCCGGCGGGCCATGCGGGCCTCCTCGTACTCGCCCCGGACGAAAAAGCTCGTTCCGGCCTCCATCACGTCCCCCACCGCGAAGCGGCCGGAGGGATGGCGCCGAAAGAACTCCCGCAGCACGTACACGGCCTGCGAGCTGCTGTAGAAGGTGCGGTTGCCGAAGAGACTGATCTCGACCCGGTCGGCCGACGGCGTGAGGAGCCGGCGGGCGTTCCCCTCCGCAAACGCAGTCGCCACCCGCCGGGCCACCGCGGACGTGTCCTCGATCGTCGAGCCCGGGCCCGACGCCGTCGAGTCTGCCGGCTGTCCCCGACCAACGGATGGGGCCCCTCCAATTCCGATGACCAGGAGCACCACCAGCGATTTGGGGACGGACATGGACGCAGGAAACCAACCGGCAAAGAGTGAACGACAGCGCGATGGATCTGATCACGGATCCATGCCTGCAAAAAACGAACCGATCCCGCTCTACAGGCCGCCGGGCCGCTCCCCCGCCGCCAACCGTCCGGCGCCGCACACAGTGGCGTCCACCAAGCCGCCCGGTTCAGAAGCCGCCGGCGGCCTACACCAGGCGGTGCGGCACGCTTTCGGCCCCGTCCAGAAGCGCCGTGATGGAGGCCACGCACATCTGGGCCATCCGCATGCGGGTGTCGGTGGTGGCACTCCCCAGGTGGGGCGCCAGGACGACCCGGTCCTGCTCCATCAGCCCCGGGTGCACCTCCGGCTCGTCCTCGAACACGTCGAGCCCCGCCCCGGCAATCTCGCCGCGTTCGAGCGCGTCCACCAGGGCCGCCTCGTCGACGACGGGCCCGCGGGCGGTGTTCACCAGCAGGGCCGACGCCTTCATTTTCGCGAAGGCCGCCGCGTCGAGAAGGTGGTGGCTCTCGTCGTTGTGGGGGCAGTGCAGCGAGACGACGTCGCTCGTCGTCAGCAGCTCGCCTAGCCCCACGTGCCGGGCGCTCACCTGGCGCTCCACGGTCGGATTGGCCCGCGTCCGATTGTGGTAGATCACCTCCATCCCGAAACCGAGGGCGCGGCGCGCGACCGCCGTCCCGATCCGCCCCATGCCGACGATGCCGATGGTCTTGCGGGCCAGCTCCATGCCCATCAAGTGGGTCGTCTCCCAGCGCTCGAAGCGGCCGTCGCGCACGTACCGGTCGGCCGCCGGCACGTGCCGGGCGGCGGCCAGCAGCAGGGCCCACGCCTGGTCCGCCGTCGCGTCGGTCAGCACGCCGGGCGTGTGGGTGACGGCCACGTCGTGCGCCTCCGCCGCCTCCAGGTCGATGTTGTCGACCCCGACGGCGTACTGCGACACCATCTGCAGCCCCGGGCGGGCCTCGAACAGCGCCTCCGTGATCGGGTCGGCGAGCACGGACAGAAGCACGTCGGCCCCGTCGGCCAGGGCGATGAGTTCATCGACGGAGCGCGTGCTGCCGTCGGGCGGGTCACAGACCGTAAGGGTGTGCTCGTCTCGCACACCGGAGAGGCCCCCGTCGATGAGGGGGCGCGTCGAAACGATGTGGGCCATCGGTGGAAGGGCTACTAAGGAACGTCGTCGAGTCGGGCTGTCGCCCACGAAGCTACAAAGCGGCGGGCGTTTCGTCCAGCGGGGAGGGCACAGGCGCAGCCGGAAACGGCAGGGACGGAAACAATGGGACCCCGCTTTCCCCTGGACGTACCCGCGCGCCCTACCTGGCGTCAGAGGTCTACCTTCGTCACGCCCGCCCCGCCCTCCTCAATGGGGGCCTTGCGGTGGTCCGCCACGTCGGGCCGATCCGAAAGCATCTCGTGGAGGGCATTGCGGAGCGTCCCGGTGCCCTTTCCGTGGAGGATCTCGACCGTGTCGAGGTTGGCCGCCACGGCGTCGTCGAGGAAGTGCTGCACCTGCCGCCGGGCCTCGTCCACGCGCTCCCCGCGCACGTCGATCGAGGGGCTCGCCTCCAGCGCCGCCATCTCGGCGTTGCCGCCCGTATCCTCTTCGTCGGGCTCCGCAGACTCCGGCCCGCCGACGCGGGTCAGGCGGTCGAGCGACACGCGCATGTGCATCGAGCCCATCAGCAGGCGGGCCTCTCCGTCCTCGATCTCCTGCACCTCCACGGCGGTCGACCCGTCGTCCACCACCACCTGGTCGCCCTCGTTGATGGGGCCGCCGGCGGCCGCCGGCGACGCCCCGTCCGCCTCCGCCGGCGCCGCGTCCTGCTCCGGCGCCGCCTCCTCGCGCCGCGCCTGGAGGTCCGCTTTGTAGTCTTCGAGCTGCTCCCGCGCCTCCTGGGTGGCGTCCGACTCGGCCTGGGCCTCCTTGATCTCGCGGATCGTGTTCTCGATGCGGGCATTGGCCTCCTCCACGATGCGCTCGGCCTCCTCCAGGGCCTGCTGGCGAAACGCGTCGCGCTCCTTCTCCAGCTTCTCTGTCTTCTCCTCGTAGCGCTGCTGCTCCGCCTCGGCCTTCTCGCGGGCCTTGCGGGCGTCGTAGAGCTCGTCCTCCAGCTCCTGCGTGCGCCGCTCGAACGTGGTGATGAGGTTCTCCATGGCCGTCTTCTGGGTCCCGGCCAGGGTGCGGGCCCGGTCCAGCAGGTCGCCCGACAGGCCCATGCGCCGGGCAATCTCGAAGGCGTAGGAGGACCCGGGCACGCCCTCCTGGTAGCGATGGGTGGGGCGCAGGGTCTCCTGGTCAAACTCCATCGACCCGTTCTCGACAGCCTCCGCCTCGTGGGCGTACGTCTTGAGCGTCCCGTGGTGGGTGGTCGCGATCGTGCGGGCGCCGGCCTCCGTGAGCTGCTCCAGCACCGCCTGCGCGAGGGCCGCTCCCTCGTCCGGGTCCGTGCCGGTGCCGGCCTCGTCGATCAGGACGAGCGCGTTCTCCCCGACCGCGGAGAGCATGTGACGGAGGTTGGAGACGTGCGAGCTGAAGGTGGACAGGTCGTCCTCGATGGACTGCTCGTCCCCAATGTCGGCCACAATCTGGTCGAAGAGCGGGAACGAGGAGTGCGGCGCCACCGGAAGGGGCAGTCCGTAGGCGAGCATCAGCGAGAAGAGGCCGACGGTCTTCATCGTCACCGTCTTGCCCCCGGCGTTGGGGCCGGTGATCACGAGCGTGCGGAAGTCGGCGCCGAGCTCCAGGTCGAGGGGAACCACCTCCCGCGGCGGGAGGGCCTCCTCCTCGCCCGAGGCGCGCCCGTCGGTGGCGCCCCCGGCATCGCGCCCCTCGAAGTGCAGTTGCAGGACCGGGTTTCGGCCCTCGTAGATCTCGACGTGGCCCTCGTCGTTAAGCTTGGGGACGACGGCGCCCAAGCGGTTGGCAAAGCGGGCCTTCGCGCGCAGCAGGTCGAACTGGGCCAGCACTGTCAGATTCTCCTCAATCGCGTCGCTCTCGGCCCGCACGTGGTCGGTCACCCGGCGCAGGATGCGCTCGATCTCGGCCTGCTCGGCGCTCTGGAGCTCGCGCACCTCGTTGTTGAGCTCCAGGCAGGCCGCCGGCTCGATGTAGACGGTCTGCCCGCTGGCGGAGCGGTCGTGCACGAAGCCCTCCACCTTCCCCTTCGCGCTGGCGCGGACCGGGATCACCATGCGCCCGCCGCGGAGGGTGGCCTGCTCGCCGGTGGCGTGGCCCTCCCGCACGGCGTGGCGGAGCGCCTTGTCGAGCGTCGTGCGGAGCTCCTCCTCCTTCGAGCGAATCTGCTGGCGCAGGCGCCGCAGCTCCGGCGACGCGTCGTCCCGGATGGACGCGTCCTCGTCGAGGATCGACGCGATCGTCTCTTCGAGATCCGGGAGCGGGGTGGCCCGCGCCACGGCGTCGGCCAGCCGCGGGTAGTCCTCGCGCCGCGCCTCGAAGTGCTTCTTCAGGCGCCGGAGTGTGACGAGGGTCCGCCGGGTCGCCATCAGGTCCTCCGGGTCCACGTAGGCGTCCTCCGGGGCGGCGCGGCGGAGGGCGTCCCGCAGGTCGTACATCGGGCTGAGCGGCACCGAGTCCCCGTACTGAAAGGCGCCCTGCAGCTCCTCCACCCGCCCCAGCTCGCCCCGCAGCCAGTCCATCGTGCGGGCCGGCCGCATGGACGCCAGCCGCTCCTCGCCCAGCGGGCTCTGCACGCGGGCCGCCAGGCGGTCGCGCACGACGTCGAAGCCGAGCTTCTCATCCAGCGAGTCCGGGTACGTCTCCATGGGGCGCGTAGCACGCAAGGGTGAAGGGGGGACGCTCGGGGGCCGTGAACCGGGGCGCGAAAAACGACATCCGCCTCTCACGCGTGTCCGTTCACGGAAGGGCCGGCCGTTGCTCCGCCGGCCCGGCAGGCCATCGCCGCCTGGCGCAGGATCATAAACAATCGACCGGCCCGGCTGCTCCAACGCCACGCGGCCCACGCGCCCTCAGCGGCGCCAAATGCCGTAGTCCACCCAAAATCCACACGCAGCGGGCCCCTGTGCCGTCGATACGGCGGCAACGTCCTCGGACTCGGTGGGGCCCGACGCTCCCTAGCTGCGCAGCTCCACGTTGACCTGGGAGTGGTCGCCCACGTTAAGGCGTTCCGGCCGCAGGTCGACCGCGGCGTGGCGCCCGATAACGGAGTCGGCGAGCACCGCGTTCTCGACCGTGCCGCCGGCAAAGACAATGCTGTCCCGCACCACCGCGTCGGAGACGGTCGCGCCCTCTTCGATCGAGACGTGCGGACCCACGACGGCGTTCTCAACGGTCGCGCCCGGGCCGATGTAGACCGGGTCGTGGATGACACTGTCCTCGACGGTGCCCTGGCGGGCGTCGCCGGACTCCCGCTCCAGGACGCGCCCGGTGGTCTCCAGCAGGGCCGGGATCGTGCCGCAGTCCATCCACGCGTCCACACCCGCCGTGGTAAACACGTCGCCCTCCTGCAGGCGGTGGTCCAGCGCGTCGGTGAGCTGGTACTCGCCGTCGGCGCCCTTCATGTCGGTCTCGATGACGTGGTCGATGCCGGCCTTCAGGTCGGCCAGCTCGCGGAGGTAGTAGATCCCGATGAGCGCCTCGTTGGAGACCGGGTCGTCGGGCTTCTCGATGAGCTCGGTGACCTCCTCCCCGTCGCGCACGGCAACGCCGAACCGGCGCGGGTCGTCCACTTCGCGGACAAACGCCACCACGTCGGCGTCGCCGAGGGTCACCTCGCCCGACAGGCCAAAGAGCGTGTCCGCAAACACCACGACGCCCTCGCCCTGGAGGTGCTCGCCCGCACAGCCGACGGCGTGGGCCGTGCCGAGGGCCTCCTCCTGGACGGGGAAGTGCGGCGTGATGCCCCGCTCGTCGCAGAGCGCGGTGAGCTGGTCGCGGATTTCGGTGCCGAAGTCGGGCCCCAGGACGAACACGCCGTCGTCGGGGGGCGCCGGGAGGACGCGGGAGAAGGTGTCGACGATGCGCTCGACGATGCTCCGCCCTCGCACCTTGAGAAGCGGCTTGGGGGTGACGTGCGAGTGCGGGCGGACGCGGGTGCCCCGCCCCGCCATGGGAACGATGAGCTTCATGGGCAGAATTGATGCGTTGCGCAGAGAACGAGAAGAACGGCCGTGGGCGTCCACGCGCGGGAGACACTCGCATGTCGAGTGCGCGTTCGATGCGACGCCGCCATGATAATAACGAGATCGGGGGCCGAATGCCAGCGCGCCCGCCGCGATTTTCTCGTGCACCGCCCCTCTTTCGGCGGGTCCGGAATGTCCTCGATTCTGGACAACGCTGCGCACTGCCGCCTACGACCCGCCCCCGTCCTCGCCCGCCCCACCCCCCAGGCCGTCTTCATATTTTCGACCGTTCTGGAAGCCCACCGCGGGCCGCGGCCCCTTTGGCCGGCGAGCACGTCCGGTTCGTCGGCCCGGCTGCACTTCCGGCACAGACGTTGTACCTTTTGAACTCCACAACGACGGCAGCGGCGGCCCTCCCGCCCGCCGGCCTGCCCCCGTCGGCGTCGGGGCCCTCGGCCCCGGAAACAAACGTACGGGGCACTCCTACCGTGTCTAGTGTTTGACGTCGACGGTTTTTTCATTCTTCCCCGCAACCAGTCTTCCAGTCATGAATACCCACTGGCTACCCCGCGCTCTCGCAACCCGCTGGACGGTCGTCGCATTTGCCTGCCTGCTCGGGCTCCAGCTTGGCGCCGGGAGCGTGCGTGCTCAAAGCGACAACTCCCTGTCCAACGCTCAGAAGAAGAAGCTGAAGAAGGAGCTGCAGCAGACGTACAAGGAAGGCGCCAAAGCCGGAAACGCGGAGAACTACGAGGTGGCCGCCACGCGGTTTGAGGAGTCCATCGAGCTGGCCCAGAAGCTGGGGCTCGACGACCTCATCGGGAAGATTGAAAACAACCTCATCGAAAGCCTCAAGGGCGCCGGCAGCGCCGCGCTCAAGCAGGAGAACTACACAGACGCCCTGTCCCACTTCAAGACGCTGCAGGAGTACACGGACGCCGACCCCACCGTCCAGTACAACCAGGGCCTGGCCCTCATCAACATGGAGGACAGCACGGAGGCCGGGCTGCAGTCGCTGCGGCAGGCGATTGAGGTGGGCAACGAGGTGGGCAACACCCGCGTGGCGGGCTTAGCCACCGAGCGCATCCGGGACGAGTTCCTGGCCCGCGCCTCGAAGGCCCTGCAGGGCGACAGCCCGTCGCAGGCCCAGATCGACAAGGCCCTGAGCGCCCTCGACCAGATGACCGAGTACGTGGAGCCGAACGCAAACGCGATGTTCTACCGCGGCACGGCCCTTTACGAGAGCGGGCAGTACCAGCAGGCCATTCAAGCAGCCCGCCAGGGACTTGAGATGCACCAGGGCAGCCGCAGCGACGCCGCGAAGTTCCACTTCGTGATCGCCGAGTCGCAAATGGAAACCGGCAACAAGGCCTCCGCCTGCGAGACGTTTGCCAACGCCACGTATGGCGACTACGAGGCCCGCGCCAACCACTACCTGGAGAACGAGTGCGACGACGTGTGACGCGCCGCTGCTCCGCGCCATTCCGGTGTCCCTCGGAACGCCCGTGCCCTCCGGCGCGGGCGTTTCGTGTTGACGGTGCACCGCCTCGTCCTCAGAACCTACCACTCATCAGCGAAGGGCGCGCCGGGCGGGGCCGTGGGGGCAGTCTGCCCCTGGGCGGGATGGGCCCACGGCTCCATGCCCCACCCGAGTGGAGGGAGAGGCGGGGCCCCTCTCACACCGTCTCCTGGGCCCCCCAGTAGACGAGCACGACGAGAAGCACGGCGGGCACGAAGATCGCGGCCAGGGTGAGCCACTCGATGCCCGTCCCGACCGGCGCGTCCGCCTGGAACGATGCGGCGCGCTGGAGAAGGGCGATGGGAAGCATCATGGGGGCAACTGTGCGTTTCGCGGGGAAGAATGAACGGCGGGGGCACCGGCGTCGGGGCTCGCCCGACTGGCCGACAAGGCTGCCCGTTCGGGGCCTCACTCTTTGGGCCAGGCCGTCTCCTCGGGCAGCTCCGCATCGGGGGGCTGCAGGACGAGCTCGTCCGGCAGGTCGTTCACCTGGTCGTCCGGGTTGACGACCGACACGAGCGGCAGGGCCAGGGCGGTGAAGAACTTGCCCATGGCGGCGAGCAGAAACTCCTGCTGCAGCTCCACCATGTCCTCCTCCAGGCGCTCGTCGTCCCGGGCGTGCCCCTGAATGTCGAGGTACAGGACCCGCGGCCAGTCCGGAAACTCCGCCTGCGCCTCCTTGAGCAGCGCAAAGACGTCCTGCGCCGCCGTCTCGAAGTCGTCGTCCGGCCGCACTATGTGGTAGAGCGAGACCGTGTTGTCGAAGTTCATGTGCAGGCCGGGCGCATCCGGCTTGTTGTACTCCGGCACGAAGTCCGGGCGGTCCGAGGACGAGCTCATGAGGAACGCCAACCAATTCACGAGAACAGGCCCGTCTTGAATGCCCGCCCGTCCCGAGAGATTCGGCCCCGGCGGCGCGGGCACATCGCCGGAGGGGGCCCCGCCTACGCCTGCGCCCCACACGTGGAGACGGCCCCGGTCGCCTTCTCCGCGGGCTCCTCGGCGGACGGCTCCTCGGCGGACGGCCCCGCGGCCCCGTCGGCCCGCTGGCGCCGCTGGCGCTCGACGGAGTGGGCCAGGATCTCTTCGAAGAGGGTCTCGGCGAGGGTGGGCGGCAGGCCCGCCTCGTCCGCCACGGCCCGGACGTGGGCCAGCAGTTCGGCCTCGCGCTCGGGGTCGCGCACAGTGCGGTCGGCGTCGGCCTTCAACTCGCAGAGGGCGTCGACGATGGCCTGCCGCTCGGCGAGCAGCTCCACGACCCGCTCGTTGATCTCGTCGATGCGGGCGCGGGCCTCCGGCACGGTCGTTGGGCTGGGAGACGTGGACATGGGTGGGTCGCTGGCGTGGGGGTCAGAATGCGTCGGGGGACCCACCGGGCGCGGCGCCATCGGCCCACACATGCGAAAACCCCGCCGGGGCCGAAGGCGATCGGCCGGCGGGGTGCAACAACAAGAGGGTACGCGCGCTACGAGCCGCCGGCCGTCCAGAGATAAAAATAGACATACACGTAGCCCAGATAGAAGCGGGCAAAGGCGCAGCGGCCTTCGGTCGCGCCGACAGAGGCGCTGGCCGCGGACGGAATGGCGGATGGGAGAGCGCGCTGATTCATGACTACCGTACGGTACGGTACGCAGGCAGGGATG
Organism: Salinibacter pepae; assembly: GCF_947077775.1. Classification (NCBI taxonomy): domain Bacteria; kingdom Pseudomonadati; phylum Rhodothermota; class Rhodothermia; order Rhodothermales; family Salinibacteraceae; genus Salinibacter; species Salinibacter pepae. The sequence continues at coordinate 2,741,114 of NZ_CAMTTE010000001.1, read as the reverse complement.
TCAACGCCCGTTCGGTTCTACACAGAACTCTAACATTTACTGTATCCAGTTCGGTCAGCCTCGTCTCTCCAGACAATTCGGAAGGACAATCTGCCCGCAGACGTTCTGAACACCAACCGTTCCTCACAGGCGATTTGGGACGCCCGGGATTACATCGGACGTGTCTCGCTCCTCATCGGCAAAGAAGCGGATGCTCTTCTCTTCGGTTACAACCCAAACCTCCTTGGCTCCCGCCTCGCGATAGAGCGCACGCTTCTCGTCCATCTCGTCCCAGTCGTTCGACTCGGACATGACTTCGATGCACACCTCCGGGGCCAAGGTGGGGGGATCCCCCGTCTCTTCCATCTCGTTCCTCCGCGCGGCCGTGCACCAGACGACGTCGGCAACCTTTGTCCCCTTCGCCGTCACGATGGGGAACTCCGGCCGGACCCGTCCCCCGCCTGCGTGCTCGTGCAGAAGAGCGATGAGGTCGCCCTGCGTGTCGGAATGCGACGCGGAGTGTGGACTCAAAATCAGCTGTCCTCTGCGGTTGGTTTCGATCTTGTAAGGAAGCTCGCGGAGAACGGGATCCGAGCGAATTTCCACCCACCGCTCTTGCTGGTCCTGTTCTGCGGTCGTAGGCGCAGGCATGGTTGGACAATTAGAGTTCATGTATATGCAGATCCCAAAACGCTCAGCCCCGAAACAGGATCCGTTCCCTTCCTCTGTTGTCCGCCCCGCCCGCCTGTTCCCCCCGCCTAGCGGCCTAGCGGATCGTGCAGCCCCCGCCACGTGAGGCCGACCCGCACGCCCACGCTTTCCTCGCGAAAGTCGCCGGTGTCGACCGCCACGCCCAGGTCGTAGGCAAGCGCCTCCGTCCCCGGCACCCGCCCGAAGGCCTCTACCAGAAACGACCACTGGCCCGTCCGCGAAAAGCGGTCGTCGAGCAGGTCTGTACACTCGGGGTCCGAGCACAGGCTCTTCGAGCCGCTGTTTTCGCTGTAGGTGCCCGTGAGCCGGTAGGACAGGCCCGGCCGCACGGTGCCCTCCACGGCCACGTGATGAGCCACGACGAGGCTGTTGGCGATGCCGGGCCGGTCGTCGGGGACGCCCGGCGTGCCCGCGGGCGGCGTCACGAGCGGCAGGCCGATCGTGCGTCCCCGGTGGGTCCAGCCCGACCGGTAGAGGCCTTGGCTGAAGTTGCGGTCCGCCCCCGCCCGCTGCCCCTCCGCGTACTTGGCGTTCTGGCGGATGAACCGGAAGTGCTCGTACAGGACCGCCTCCACCAGGGCCGGCCCGCCCGTCCGCCGCAGCCCTGCGCCCCAGAGCCCGTCCCACACGTTCCGGAACCAGAGGCCCGGCTTGTCCTCGAAGAAGAACTGGCGATAGACCTGTGCTTCCACAGGCCCGGCCGTCACGTCGACGCTGAAGTCGTAGTTGCCCATGTGGTCGGGCCCCCGCTCGTCGGAGTCGCGCAGCGCGAAGAACACGCGGCCGAACTGCCGAAGGCCGTCCCGGAAGGCCCCCGCCTCCCGGCCCGCCACCGCGTCCGTCGGCGTCCCGCCCCAGACCGCGTGGTGGATCAGCCCCGCGTGGAGCGTCACCGGCCACTCGGGGGGCAGCAGGCGGAGGTACCCGTACTTCTCGTGCAGAAAGGCATTCTGCACCACCCGGTCTGCCCCCATCCACCCGTGGGCGAGGTACCCCTTCACCCCCAGGAATCCGTTCGTGCCGGGGACGGGCACGTAGCCGGGCGTCGACACGCGCACCTTCGGCAGGGGCGTCGCGTTTTCGCTCCGCGTGATGCCCCCGAGCGAGCGGGCCGTGTCGACCCGGCCGATGACCTGCTTCTTCCACCCGGCCGTCAGCTGCAACGGCCCGTACCGGAGCTGCCCGTAGAGCTCCTGCACGTGGAGCGTGCTGTTGGCGGAGGCCCGTCCCAGAAGGCTCGCCCCGACGGCGTAGTCGAGCCCGCCCTTTACGCCCGAAAAGGGCCGCCGGGCCGCGAGGCGCGCCCCGAGGGGGGTCCCGCTCCGGCCCAGCCGCCCGTACTGGTTCGCGCCCAGCCAGAAGGGCAGCCCCTCCGTGCTCGCCCCCGCCCCGAAGACCGACACCTCCGACTGAATCGGGCCCCCGCCCTGCCCCTGCGCGGGCCGGGCGGACGCCCCCATCAGCAAGGCGCAGAGGCCCGCCCAGACGATCAGGCTGGCCGGGATGGCCCTTGTGTACCGGGTCGTGCATCCGGGGTGGACATGTCGGGAAGAAGCCGTCATGGGGCGGTCGGCGTGTTCGCAGTCGGCGCGTCGAGGCGATGCGTAGAACGCCCGTGTCCATCGGCGTGGACGCTCCTTGTTCCGACTCGTCGCCCGGAGCGCTCGCCTCATGCAGTGCCCCTCGATCGTCATCCGCCCCCTCCACCAGGACACGGTTCCATGGATGGCTGCCCCCCAGAACAGGGGCATCGTGGGTGTGCAACGGCCTCATTCGACGTGCCCTGTTCGAGGAGAGCGTGGTCCGCACGCCCGGCCGCCCTCACATCAACGTTTTGGGGAAACCTCGCAGTGGGATCGGTACTACGTCCCAGTGCCGCCACATGAGACTTCAGTCTTCGCCCCGATATGAGCATCTACGCAACCCTCTGGACGCTCAAGTTTCCGCATCAGGGCCGCGCACACCTGGACTGCGACTGGGTCCGTGTACGAGCCCAAGGGGTTCCCTCGCACATTGGCTCTCCCACGCCTGGCCTGGGATACGAGGACGGTGATCCCTACGGCGCGTTTCTCCCGCCCCCACTCGAAACCAACAAGCACGGGGAGCACGAATTCATGCGTGCGGTCGTGTTCGTGACAGAACAGACGAGCAAGGGTACTGAGCGCAGCCCTCAAGAGTACGTCGATCCGCTGCTGGTGCGGACAGGCGAGGCGTACGCCCGCCTCACGTTCGAGGAGCTTCATCGACACCTCTGCGACGCTCTTCGAGACTACGAGCCTCAGAGGCATTCAAGAGACTGATACCCAAAAGAGTTGATCGGACCTACGTCCCGGCCTCAGTCTTCGGTGTGCAGACAGACTATGGTAGACGATTCCACATCTTCGCCAGTCTTTCGACCACCTCCCGAATCGTCATTGATTCTACATCCTCGTGCTGATCTGGGTGCCGAAACGGATGCACGTACCATCCACGTAGGTCATCATAGTCGGCGCCCCAGATGCGCTGCTGGTCGTCTTCAATCAGGGCAAATGCCATGGTCCCCGTTTGCTCGTTGAAGTAGACCTCCAGGAAGCGGTCCTGGTCGAGCAACACCCGGCCTTTGACAACAATGGCTTCCGTCTCCAGATCGACAGACTGGACAAACGGCCGATCCGCCAACGCATCCAGCAACGAAGAGAGGAAGGTCGCTACGTCCATTCCGCCTGCACCTCTTGGTAGTGGGCCTTGAGCGTTTCAGCCTCCTCCCACTCCCAGAAGTCCTGTTCCACACTGTAGGAATCGGCCTTTCCCGGCAAGTCATCCTCCTCCAGTCGGCGCTTGAAGGTAGAAAACTCCATGCCCCACTTTTCTTCCTTGCGCTTAATCGAACGCTCGAGACTGTCGATCTTCAGAGACAAGTACTCCGAAAAGACCGTTTCGAAGGCCGCATCGAGGTCTTGAGAACGCGTCGCCTTCAGTAGGTGGGCTCCAACTTCGGGAGAAAAACAGGGCACGGTCGGGCGGCGATCTCGTCATGGGTTCTCTCGGGTCGGGAAAGGCATCCTCGGATACACGAGACCGTCTCCCACATTGTCGAGCTGTTCTATTCTTCAGGAATCCGGTGAGTACCGACAAGAGCAGAACCCTCTTTTCCCCACTCCAAGCTCCGGGTGTGAGTCAACTCCCGTGACTGAACCGGGCGCACCTCGTCCCGGTCGACGGCCAGCACGGCCACGGTGTCTCCCGTGAGGGTGACAAACTCAACCTCAAAGGCCTCTCCCCCAGAATACGCGTGGACGATCGTCCCCACGTCCCCCGGTTCTAGTCCCGCGCCGGGCTCTTTCGTCGTGAGAGCCACTCGATCGTGTTCTTCGATCATGGTCCTACCGGTCCGATGAAGAAAGGGGATACGCTGTTACCAGTCGAGGCCCCAGGTCTCAGATCTGGAAGAAGGTGGAGGGCTTCAATCCGCGCAAGATTAATCAACGGCGCATCCCGATAGCCGTCGGGATACTTCCCTCCTCGCCTCCTGCGGACGGCGTCGGTCAGGGCGAGGCATCGCTGATGACCGTCATATCCGTCCCAACCACGTCAGCGTCTCTCGATCGTTCTCGTACGCCTCCGCGTCATAGTGAACGGGAAGGCCCCGACTGCCCAACAATTGTTGGAAGTCCCACACGGACATTTCGGCCAGCGCTCGGGCTTTTCCGAACGATAGCTTCTCCTCTTCGAAGAGATGAAGCGCCAACTCACGACGAAGATCATCTTCCGTCATTCGGGACGCTCGCAACACCTCCCGTGGAATCTCGAACGAAACGGTCGTGGACATGTCAGATCACCCCAGATCTCAGAAAACAGAGGACATGGTAGAGCAAACCAGCGAGCGCGCACGTTGCTCCGTCCCCTCGCCCCGAACGCCCAATGCAAAACGCTCATCGCACAGACCCACCCACTATGGATCGAGAAGAAATACGTCGTCGAAGCGCCGGAAGTCACTCTGATTATAGTATTGAGATGAGCGCGAGAAGGGCTTGTAAAACTCGCCCCTTTAGGGGCGGGAGAAGCTGCTGCTGAGCGGACCCTTCTCGCCCAGCGGAGTGAGGATGAATCGTTTCCTCCTCGGAACTTACAGCTACTACCCATGTTGCTGTAAACGCTGTGGCTCAAAAGAAAGGCTTCAAGTACCGGTTCTATCCGACCGAAGACCAGGAGGCGGTTCTCGCCAAAGTCTTCGGACACACCCGGTACGTCTGGAACTGGGCCTTGGAGCTTCGTACCGATGCCTACTACGAAGAAGGCGAAAGCCTGAGCTACACCGACACGGCCAAACGCCTGACTGGACTCAAGAAAGAGAAAACTTGGCTCCGCGAGGTCTCGTCGGTGGCACTCCAACAGAAGCTCCGCGACCTCGACCAAGCCTTTCAGAATTTCTTCGACGGCCGGTGTGGATACCCCAATTTCAAAGCCAAACACGACAAGCAAGCAGCCCGATTCGCTTCCAACGCCTTCACGCTTCACGGCAAGAAACTGTCGGTGGCGAAAGTGCCGGGAAGCCTGAACGTGCGCTGGAGCCGTGACCTGCCCGAAGAAGCCAAACCGACCTCGGTTACGCTCACAAAAGATCCAGCAGGTCGGTACTTCGTGAGTATTACCTGCACGTTACCTGATCCAGAGCCAAGGCCAGTTGTCACTGACAAAGAGGGTGACCATAAGTCGGTCGGCATTGATCTTGGCGTGGCCGATGTGGTTGTTACCTCCGACGGTTGGAAGTCGGGGAATCCGAAGTATCTGGAAGATGACCTCTACCGACTCCAGAAAGCACAACGCCGTCTCTCTCGCAAGGAAAAGGGATCGGAGAACTGGAAGAAGCAGAAGCAGCGCGTAGCGAAGATCCACGCCGAGATTCAAGACAAACGAGAAGACTTTCTTCACAAACTGTCTCGAAAGGTCGTTGACGAGAACCAAGTCATCGCTCTGGAAAGCCTGAACGTGAAGGGAATGCAGCAGAACCGGAACCTTGCCCGGTCGATAAGCGATACTGGATGGTCTACGCTCGTTCGAATGATCGAGTATAAAGCGAAAGAGGCAGGTCGGACAGTCGTCAAAATCGACCGCTGGTTCCCTTCAACTAAACGTTGCTCTGAATGCGGTTACGTCACCGAGAGCAAGCCGTTGTCGGTGCGGTCGTGGGACTGCCCCCGTTGTGAGGCCAGTCACGACCGAGACATCAACGCCGCCAAAAACATTCGTACCGCTGGGCTGGCGGGAGCCTCCCAAAAGGCCAATGACTCTGGAGGACACAGTAAGACGCGGGACGCCTTTGTGCTGAACGTGCATGGTCCTGTGAATGAGTAATTCTGAGTGCTGGAACGAAGCGACAGCTTCTACGCCAGCCGCGTGAGCAAGAATCCCCCGGATTTATCCGGGGGAGAAGTCAAACGTGGCAAGCCCCTTGAGGCCGTACGTCATCATGACGGCAACGATATTGGCATCATGCACCTGCTTGCTACGGACGCCGTAGCGCTGAAGGAGCAACGTACACTTTTCGGACGTATCGCCCGTCGGCGAAAGGGTTCGAAACGCCGGGCGTGTGTCGTTGAGCGTGGCAAGCGCTTCGTCCGACGAAAAGCGTCGTTCAAACACGCTGCCGCGCGTCAGGACGACCAGGTACTCCCGGTAAATCTGCGGCGTTGCACAAAGCTGGACGCCGTCCTTCTGAAGGCGCTGCATCCACCGGCGTGCTTCGCCGCACTTTGGGGCCTCGTCGATCGTCGCATAGACCAGAATATTGGTGTCGACCATACATCGATCGACCTTTCCTCGCGATTCAGTCACGTTACCGCCCTGCCTCACCATAGAGGTCTTCACGCCGCAATGCACCCCCCGTCCAGCTGTCCCCGCGGAGACGCAGCCAGTTCGTTGCCAGTACGTCTTCGGACGGTTCGCTCGACGATGCCTCCGAAGAGGCCGTCGCCCGTTCAGGCGCGGACGGGACAAGCAAAAGGACTTCGGCGTCGCCCGCCGGCAAGTTCGGGGGCGGCTCCGGCCACTCAAGGGTCCCGTCCGGCTGCACGTGCGCCGTGAGTTTGATGACCTCCATGACAGATCGGAAGATCATGTGATAGATTGCGTGAAGCCAACGCCCCTCAACACATTCCGTTTCTGTTGTCTCCTCACCGTCAGTCGGAGACGGGCGCTTCGCTCACCATGTGCCGCGCCCTCGCGATGAGATGATAGGGCCAGATAGCCGGCTCAAGGATGATGAGAAGTCGTTTCAACCCTCCTCACTTCGCGGGTTGGATGTAGGCAGTCCTGTTCGTTGTAACGGCTTGCTTGCCTCTCCACTCATTTTCCCTTCGCGCGGGGATGCACCTCCTTCACTATCCAAACGCCCAACGCTGAACGCAAAACGCCCAACGCACAACCCTCAACACACAACCCCCCACGCTCAGTTCACACCTCCAACACCGGCCGATCGGCGTAGTAGGCCGTCACCCTGTCGGCAAAGTTCTCCAGCCCCTCGTCGATCGGCGTCTCCGGTTCCCAGTCCAGCAGCTGCTTCGCCTTCGAAATGTCCGCGTAGGGGCGCACTCTGAAAGCACTTCCTCGCTTCGCTCAGGGCGCACTCTGAAAGCACTTCCTCGCTTCGCTCAGGGCGCACTCTGAAAGCACTTCCTCGCTTCGCTCAGGGCGCAGATCGTCCTGATCACCGGGATCAGGTCCAATTTTCCCTCCGCGCACCGACTTGGTATGAAACGCCACTAACGTCGATCAGGATACCCTGGACGAAAAAAGGGAGTCATCCGTTCATGTCGTCCAACATGGCTGTCACCGTACGTTTGAGCCGCGGCAGGTCCTTTTCGATCACGTTCCACACTTCATCAAGGTCAACCCCCATGTAATTGTGAATAAGCACATCTCGAAAGCCCGCCACTCGGCGCCATTCCACGCTTGCATACCGGTCCCGAAGATCGGGAGAGAGCTGTTTCACCGCTTCCCCAATCACCTCGAAATTGCGCATGACCGCATCTTGAAGGATGGGCGACGCGTCGAAGGCCTCTCGTCCCTCTTGGGCACATGCTTCAATCCGCCCGATGCGCTCTCGGATATGCTCAAGGTACAGTTCATCCGTCTCATCGGCACTCATTGAAGGGAAACGGCCTCCCGAAGCACCTGATCGCGAAGCCCCGGGTGCAACGATGCTTCCGTCACCACATCGACATCTCGTCCCAGCAGATCTTCAAGGTCCTGCTTCAGAGCGACGTGATCTAGCAAACTTCGGCCGTCCTCCATCCGAACGAGCAGATCGAGATCGCTGTCCGGCCGATCCTCACCGCGGGCGACCGACCCAAAGAGCCGGACATCGTACGCCCCGTGCTCGCGAGCAAGCTGCAAAATCTCGGTCCGGTGTTCGTGAGCAACCTTGGTCATGAACGCGTATCACTTTTTCATACGGTTCCGCATCGTCTCCGACAGACGAGCCACCACCGATCACGGATCAGAGGTTCCGTCTGCAGACAGCTACTCAATTGGAATCAACGTACGCCCCCTGCAGTCCGTCGTTTCTTCCAAAACAGTGATGGATCCGACACTCCGCACCTGCAAATCGGCACCGATTACACTGCAGTAGGGAGTGTCGAACACGATGACGACACGTATCCGCCTTCCTCCCTTTTCCCGGTCACGAAGAATCACCGGCGCGCATCAATTCTACGTCCAGCTCGAAGGTGCGACCGGCGTCTGCCACCCCCTCATCCGCCGTCAGAACCTCCCGGTCTCGACAACGGGCCACGGCAAGGTGCAACGCATCCAGGGTCCGGAGCGCCGTGTCCATTCGAGCGATCCACTGCCGGGCCTGCACAAAATCCCCGTGTTCGATTGCCGCGACCTCATACAATGCATGGGACACGTGGGTACGGAAGAGGTCCTGAACCCGCTCGGCATCTTCTTCCGCCAATTCGCCCCTCCGCACTTTCTTTGCCAGCGCCGAGTGCATCTCCACGTCTGTCAACCAGCTAACGACGGGAGGTCGAAGAGCACGAAGCCGTTGCTCCACCCGTCCGCTGAGTGGCTCGGGGCAGTAGTACACCGCCAGAATGCTTGTGTCGACGTATTGGGTCAATATCGATTCTCCTCTCGCTGATGCTGTATCGTTTCACTGAGGGGCTCCCCCTTCACCTGAAGATCTTCACGCCACTGATGGAGCGACGGCAAGGTATTCTCCTCTTCGTCTTGTGACTGTACAGGCCCAAGACGAACCGGGGGGCGTCCCGACCGCGTAATGAGAATCATTTCCCCTTCCTCCACACGAGCGAGAAGGGCCTCAAGACAGTCTTGCGCTTCTCGAAGCGGGACCTGGGTCATACTCTTGGTAGGGTATCGTATACGTAATTAGTACAGCACATACAAGTACACGCCGACATTGCTCCGTACGTCCATTCCCCCTGTCTCTTTTCAAACACCCAACGCAAAACGCGTAACGTACAACCGCTCCCTCTCCCCCATTCTCCTCCACTCTTTGCTCCCACGCCCTCCACACCCACGCTCTAAACGCCCACGCCCAAAATCACACCTCCAACACCGGCCGGTCCGCGTAGTATGCCGTGACCCAGTCCGCGAACTTCTGCAGCCCCTCGTCGATTGGCGTCTCGGGCGTCCAGTCCAGGAGCCGCTTCGCCTTGGAAATGTCGGCGTACGTGCGTGTCATGTCCCCCGGCTGGGTGGGGAGCTGCTCGATTTCCGGCGTGATCTCCATCGCCTCCGCAATCCCGGAGATGAGATCCTTAAGCTGCGTCGTCTCCGAGCCGCCCAGGTTGATGATCTCATACTCGGGGTTGTCGAGCCCTTTCGCGCGGCGCAGGCTGCGGGCGATGCCGTCGACGATGTCGGCGACGTAGGTGTAGTCCCGGCGCGAGGTGCCATCGCCATACATGGTGATGGGCTGATCGGTCAGCAGCTGCCGGGCAAACCGGTGGATCGCCTGGTCCGGCCGCTGGCGGGGGCCATAGACCGTGAAGAAGCGGAGGCAGTGGACGGTGAGCCCGTAGAGGTGGTGGAACGTGTGCGTCAGCAGCTCGCCGGAGCGTTTCGTGGCGGCGTACGGCGAGATCGGTTCACCCACCGGGTCGGCCTCCGCGAAGGGCACCGTGTCGTTGGTGCCGTAGACGGACGAGGAGGAGCCGTAGATGAATGTGTCGATGCCCAACTCCTGGGCCACCTCCAGCATCGACTGCGTGCCGCCGACGTTCGTCTCTTCGTAGGCCATCGGCGCCTCAATCGACGGGCGCACGCCGGCCCGGGCCGCCAGGTGCACGATCGCGTCCACGCTCCGAGCGTGGAGGGCCTGCAGGAGGGCGTCGGTGTCGCCAATGTCCGCCTCGATGAGCGTGAAGCGCTCTCGGGGAAAGTCCTCGATCCCCTCTTCTTTCATGGCACGCGGGTAGAAGGGGTCGAAGTTGTCGATGGCGGTGACGTGGTGGCCGCCATTCAAGAGACGGCGACAGAGGTGCCCACCGATGAAGCCGGCACCGCCGGTGACGCAGACGTGCATGTCACTGCAAGCCTCTTCCGGAGAAGAAAAACGGACATCTTATGCAGTGGCCGGGGCAAGATGATTTTCGATATGTCCTGCAATTCGTTCGGCGGCCTTGCCGTCCCACTTCTGTGGAATTTGTCCGTCTGGGCGGTCTCCACTCAATATCTCCTGAACGCGCTGACCCACGTTTTTCGGATCCAGATCCATCAACTCGTTCGTTCCCTGCGTGATTGTAATGGGCCGCTCGGTGCTATCGCGAAGCGTAAGACACGGTACTTGCAGAAAGGTCGTCTCCTCCTGTATGCCGCCAGAGTCCGTCACTACAACGCCGGCCTCTTCCATGAGCCGCAGAAATTCGAGATAGCCGAGCGGTTCCAAGAGAATTAGATCCTCAACAGCCTCCAGACGATCCGCCAGCCCGAACTCATCAAATCGATTGCGGGTGCGCGGATGCATCGGAAACACCAGCGGCACGAGATCCGCGATCCGCTCGATCGTCTCAAGAAGACGCCTAAGCCCCTCTTGATTGTCTACATTTGAGGGCCGATGCATCGTCATCACAGCGTAGCGTCCCGAGGTGAAGTCCAACTCTTCAACGATGCCTGTCCGAGCCGCCTTTTCCCGAAAGAAGACGAGAGAGTCAATCATCACGTTGCCGACGAAGAAGATCCGGTCGTCGGAAACGCCTTCGGCCTTCAAGTTGTCGACGCCGTCTTGCTCGGTGACAAAGAGGAAATCGGCAATTGTATCCGTGAGGAGACGGTTGATTTCCTCCGGCATGTCTCGATCTCCACTTCGAAGGCCTGCCTCCACGTGTGCCACGGGAACGTGTATCTTCGTAGCCACGAGACCACACGCCAGCGTCGAATTGACGTCTCCTACTACCAGAACGAGATCGGGCTCTTCCTCCTCCACAACCTCCTCAAATGCCGTCATCACGCGGGCGGTCTGCTGGGCGTGGGAGGCACTTCCGACGCCGAGGTATCGATCCGGACGAGGCAGTTCGAGCTGCTCGAAGAAGATGTCGCTCATCTGCTCGTCGTAGTGCTGTCCCGTGTGCACAATGAACGACTCATCAATTGCGCCCTGAACCTCAAAAGCACGATGAAGGGGAGCTACTTTCATAAAATTGGGACGAGCCCCAACGACGCTGATAATTTTCATAGGGGATACCTACTTATGTAGAAGTGGCTAGCGAATCTTTCGTCCTCGCTCTCGAAATTGTCGAATAGCCCGACCATCTGGAAACGAGAAGTACGTCGCCTCCTCCTCTGGATTGTCCTCGGCCTCAACCGTTCCAGACTCAATCTGTTGGATGGCATTTGCTAGAGCCGAGGCACCGTATTGAACCTTCGACCGCAGCACCAGCGAGTGGAGTGTATCGCCGGGACGAATCGGCACCTCTTTCTGCACGATAATCGGTCCATCGTCCAAATCTTCGTTCATATAGTGCACTGTCACTCCTGTTTTATCTTCTCCGTTTGCAAGCACCCAGAAGCTCGGGAGCTTTCCGCGATACTTGGGGAGTAGCGCCCCGTGAATATTGATGACGCCTTCTGGTGGACAGTTTAGTAAGTCCTCCCGCACGATCTGCGGGCACGCGATGGAGAGGACGAGATCGACGTTCTGCTCGCGCAGGAAATCGAGAAAGGCAGGATCGTTCACATTCTCTGGGGTGTGCTCCAGAATGTCGTGGGCCCGGAGCGCCCCCCGAACGGAATAGACATCGTCAAGCCCCACCGCTTGGTCGAGCACATCCAGGACCTCGTGCCGCACAAAGTCCAGTCCATTCAGCACCGTCCCCCGCATACCCATCAGGCGGAGATAGTCGGGTACATTCTCGACGGCAATTTCGCCCGGCAGGACGGCCGCCCCAACGACGTTGGCCGAAGCCGGCTTCTCCTCCATGAACCGGTCTAGCAGCTTGGGAATGTAGAACGCATCCGGCTGCGTGAGGAGAAAGAGGTTCATGCGGACAGGGCCTCCAGTTCGTCTGCAAAGACGTCACGGTACGATTGAAAGGTGAAGTCCTGAAAGAGCCGTTCCAGTCTTGGAAGCGTGGAGTCCAGATTCCAGTAGTGCGTAGCACTCACACGGAATGGAAGATCGATCTTCGGGTGCCCCGGGTCTACCTCCCAGGGATGCACGTAGACACTGATGTGTTCGCCGCGTTCCTCAATCTTCCTGAGTAGCCACCGCTGGAACGGATACGGATAGATCCGCAGGTAGGCGCCTCCACCGCAAGGAACATTGGTATCAGGGAGAGGATCGGGAAGTGGATACGTCGCGACGGGGATCTCCAGCATCTGCGCCCCGTCGTCCGACTCAATCACGGACGGCTGTCGGTCTGCGTTCGGGATGCCGTACCGATAGTTAAACACCGGATGGATGCTGGAATCGTAGAGAATCCCCTCGTCCCGCAGGATGTCGAGGGCCCAGAGTGACTTCTCTGTGATGGTAAAGTAGGGGGCCCGGTGGCCACGGACTCGTTCCCCCGTAAGACCCTGAATCAGGTTGATGGAATGCTGCAGCTCTCGACGAAAGCGCTCCGGAGACAGGTTGTAGATCTTAGCGTGCGAGTACCCGTGTGTGGCAATTTCGTGACCCGCCTCGTGAATTCGCTGAACCAGCCCTGGATGCTCCTCGGCGACTTTCCCGAGCACAAAGCAGGTCGCCGTCACGTCGTAGTGAGCCATAAGATCGAGCAAATCCTCCATGCTCGCTTCGACCCGCCGCTCAAAACCATCCCACTGGTCCATGGGAATCTCAACTCCCTGGTACCAGTCCTCAACGTCAATCGAAAAAACGTGCGACACGACCCCTTTGAATGTGAGTGTGAATATCTATCCGCTAGCGGCTTGACCAACCAGTTCCTCCAAGAAAGCTGTCATTCGCTTAGCCTGAGCTTCGCGGGTGCAGTGCGTTTGAGCGTAGGCTCGCCCGTTCTCCCCCATTTGTGTACGGGCTTCCGGATGATCGACCATCCATCGAATATGATTGGCAAGCTCCTGTCCATTCTCCGCTGGATAATACCGCCCAGCCTCTGCATCTTCCAGTATGCTTCGAGCTTCTCCGTCTACAGAGAGCAATACTGGACGGCCGGCTGCCATGCTGTCGAAGAGCTTCGACGGAATGAAGGACCGGTAGATTTCGTGGTCGGCCAGCGGAACGAGAAGGGCATTCGCTGCAGCCATGTGGGCGGCCGCCTCGTCGAGCGAGACGCGTGGATGAAATTCGACATTGTTGAGACTACGTCGCTCAGCTTCTCGCTGCAACTTATCCTTCACCGGACCACTTCCTACAAATCGAAAAAGAACCTCCGGTTGCTCTTCTTCCAAGCGGCTCGCAGCCTCCAAAATGTGATCAAGCCCCTGACAAATTCCGATATTTCCAGCGTACGTGACGACGAATCGATCATCAAATCCACTCACCTTCCGCAATCGTCGTCCGGCCTCATCCCGCTGAAAAACCTCGGGCTCCGTGCCGTTCATCACGCGTTGTACCGGCGTGTCCGGTCCGGTAACGGATTGAATTGTCTCGCAAAACCCATTCGTAACGGCCGTAATGGCATCGGCTCTGTGGTAGATAAAGTGCTCCAGTCGCTTGGCAAGCCAAATTTTTAGGGGACCGTCAAGTTCATTCATGGCGACGGCCAGATCGGGCCACAGATCTCGCACATCGAAGACGAATTGGGCTCCTTTCAACTGAGCAGCCAACCAACCTGATACCCCCACAAATAGAGGCGGTGACGAGGCCAGCACAACGTCATACTCCCCGTGTGTGCGCCAAGCACCCAATATCGCCATCACCATAAACGAAAGATAGAACGACAGTCGCTTTACAAAATCCTTCTCTGGGTGAGTGTAGACCCAGGTATAGGTGACGGAAATACCGTCATAGGTGCGCTCATCGAAGATTCCTCCTCGGTATCCCTCACGAATAATCCCCTCCGGATGATTGGGCTTTTCAGCGATTACGTGGACCTCATGCCCAGCATCACGCAATCCGTTTGCAATCGATAGAAGTCGATTGGGAGGGCCTCCAGTCTCAGGCGGAAAATACTGCGAAACAAGGAGTACGCGCATGTGCTCGTCACTCGTATTGATCAATCTGCCACCGAACCGTCTTTCGGACGGCTTCTTCGTTCTCGACAGGCTGGGCAAAGCCTAATTCCCGAATTGCACTGGCGTCAAACATTGTTGACGTACAAAACTTTTCGATCCGGGCCGCAGTGATTGGGAAATCAATGCCTGTTACGGAGGCGGCTACATCGGCCACTGACGCAACGGGCCTCGCAATGGAGAGCGGAATCGACCAGCGTAGCGGATCTCGCCCCAGTTCGTCGTAGATGACATCGACGAGTTCCCGAGTCGACATGACCGGCTCATCCACGTAAATGTATGTCCCCACTTCACCCTCCATCTGCTCGAGCAGAAAAAAGTTGGCTGCCAGTAGATTTTTGATGTATGATGTGGTCTTTCGAGCCGACCCATCACCAATCATCAAAAATCGACGCTGATAGATCGCTTCAATGAGACGATGAACGTTTGTGCGCCACGGTTGTCCCTCCCCAAAAATTGCGGAGGGTCGTAATACTAAAACATGCGCCTCGTCATGCTCGGCGGCGAACTTACGATAGTGTTTCTCAGCTTCAACCTTTGACTCTCCATAGGGAATTTCCGGGGCAAACGGAGCGTCTTCGGCTTTTGGCTCGGGTCCCGTTCCATGAACGGCCACCGTGCTGTAGAACACGTGGTCACAGACCTCATGCTCATGGGCTGCCTCTAAAAGAGCCTCCGTGACCCCGACATTTTCCCGGAAGTACTCCTCACGGGAAATGCCCCAGTCATCTTTCGCCGCTGCGAGATGGAAAACGCGATCTGCGCGTTGCAACCCTTCATCAAGAATCTCACGGTGCATGAGATCCCCTTCGATAAAATGATCCGGTTCCGTCCCGGTGGAAGGCGGATTCCGATCGATGCCCGTTACCCGATGTCCTTTTTCTTGCAGCGCGGGAACCAGATGTGAGCCAACAAATCCCGATGATCCTGTGACGAGTGTCTCCATCCGATCAGTACCGTATGGAATAGCGTAGATGAACTGGCAAGGGGTGATCGCCCCCTAGAACAATCACTGTATTTGACTCTCGCAGTCCAAATTCGGGACAGTACCACCCGTTCTCAAACCGAACAGTTGAATCCCCTGCGGAAATGCAGATGTCATGGCTTCCTCGTTCCAGAGAAATATGATCTCGGTTCCGCTCGACTTGAACGTCCGGGTGCAGATGGATTCTTGACTCGACGGTATGACATCCCTCACCTGTAATGGTGTCCTCTACAACAATGCATCGCTCATTCTGGTCAGCTACAATGCACCGTCTGTGCTCGATTCCATCGCCAATCAATTGTGCGTAGCCGTCGAAGTGGCCCTCAAAGTGACTCTGCCCTCCCTCACGCGTGAATGACACGCTACGCGGCGGATAGCGCCGGGCAACCCGAAAGCTGTCCCAGCACTCGGCCTGATCGACCCCGTTGACGCAAACCGTGTTGTGCGCTTTCGTGCTACGAACATAATCCCGCATGTCGCTTGCTTCATACTCGTATACCCCGGTATCGACAATAAACAAGTCTCCCCCAACGGACAGCTCGTAGCTGAATATGTCCGCGTGAGCGTGAGCCGGAAGATGGTCAGGACCAATGGGCCCACCGTCGATAATGAGGTAGACATCGTCGGAGTTGTGGATGTAGTATCCGGTTTCCTCAAATTGTGAACGGCGTTCTGGTTGAAGATCCAGCACGCGCCTGGCGTACGCCACCAGCTTGCCGGTGGGACAGGCCACATTTCGGGTCGCATCGTTGAATAGACTGATGCGGTTGCGCGGATGCGTCATCGAGAGCAAGAAGTCACCCATTTTCCGCACGGTTTCAGCCAGCCAGCCCCAATCCGAATGGTCTTCAGGAAGAAGATTCAACACATCCACGTACCCTTCCAGCATGAGCGCATGGTACATAGGACTGCGCTCGAAATGCCCACCGTCCTCAAGGACTTGCTCCGGGGTTTGATCGCGATAGATCTCCACTCCCCGTTCCAACCACTGTGGCGCTTCGCCCTGTTCGCCAAAGAACGCCCCAACAAACACGAGGGCGCGTGCATTTTCAAGAAGGTGGTTGCCAAGAAGATGTGTTTCTAAACTCCGATAGAGATAGGCAGCCTGACGGTACAGACTATGTAAGAGGTCTTCCGCCCCAAACCCCGCCTTGCACCAGTTTATGATGCGGAGTGACATAGTATACGGCTCCCATCCTGGCTTCGCACCGACAGGATTTGTGTAAACCCACTCACGAATTAATTCCTGCTGATCCGCCTCCTCAAGTAGGTGCAGGTAATTGAAGTAATGAAGATTGAACTGCCAGAGGAGCGGAGCATCGGGGTGCCAATCAACTGGGCGGCCCAGATTCTTTGTTTGATTCAAGAACTGAAATCGGCCGCGTAGAACGTCCTCTGGTTCGTTCCAAGCGTCGTGCAGTGGAAATGATTCTGTCCCCTCCAAGCTTCCATCCAGATCGGCAGGGAGACGAGGAATCCGCGGAAGACCGAGGCGTACTCGAACGGACCGAGCGACGCGACCGATTACCTGACGGGACTTCAGGTGGCGGAGCGTGTGATAGTACAGCTGCCAATCACGAATCCTCATCCGGTCGTCCCCAATCTGTGTCAGCTAACCAGTCCTTGTTCCACATCCTCCCGGATGCAATCAAGCACTTGCTCCCGCGTCCAGCGCAGCAGCCGTCCATCGGCCCCGCGGATGCCCCGCCCGTACCCAAATATGAAGCTGGTGTTATTGTCTCCAGGAACGAGTTCAATTTCAGGGTGGCGAACAGCCCGATCTATGAAGGAGTGTCGCCCCCGGAGAAAACTCCAGTCACGCCGAAACGAGTCGAACCGATGCCATTCGATCCCATTCGGACTTACAAAGACGTGTGCGGCCGCCGTATCGTTGCAGGGACTTGGTTCCGCAGTAGTCGAAACGAGAAGTATTCCGTCTCGCTCGGACGCATGAAAGGCACTGTTGGGGAGAGGAGCAACGGGCGTCAATTCTCCAGTCTCCGGATTCCCCCATTGAACGTAATTCTGTTCCTGCGGGGTGTCGGTGGGCACTATGAGTCCGCGTCGCAGCGGAATGAGGGACACTGCACGCGCTCGCTGCGTGCCGCCGAACACGCGGTCGAGGGTTTGGAAGCGGTCCTTCGTAAACCAGAGTCCTGATTCTTCATCCGAGTCGCCGGTGAGCACCCAGACCCCACCGCGGTACGGGTCCTCTACCACGTTGTGTATGTGTCGAACTGCGCCTGCCGGAAAGGTATGCACTACGGACCAGCGCTGTCCGTCTCCACTCCCGTAAATGTGCACTGCATCACGATTCGGGTTCCCGAAGTACTCCCCGAAGTACATCCGCCCCCCCGACGTCCGACAGAGATTGAGCGGGCGACTCCCACGGTCGATCCGCAGCACCTCCCGAAATTGACGTGCGCCGCTTGGACACCACACAACACGGCGGCGCAAGACCGCAACGCCCCCCCCATCCGGTAGCGGGCGGAAGGCATGGACCCCCAGTCGTCCCAAACGGGACAAAATCCGCAATTGGCTTCCCCACGTCTCGGCCAGGCCGCCTGGACACGTAGCGAAAAACTCGAACGTGTCCCCACCATCTTTTGTGACCATCACATCAAGCCCCTTACTCACGTAGAACACCTCTCCGTCCACAAAAAGCGGCCTAAGACGGCTCTTCGTCGCTGGTGCATTTTTGTCTCTGATCTGCACTACACGCAACACTCGTTATCGGAAATAACGGGCGACCGAGTAAGCATATTCGAAACCTGTCCCCGTGAGAGGCGCGATACGGAGGAGGTGCTCCCATTCCCAACTCAGATCTACGTCTTCTCCGGCGGTTTCGTATCCGAACCAGTCGAAAGCCGGCGCGCACACCTGCTCTGTCAGGCGTATCTGCCAGGGAGAGAGACGCCCGCGCCACTTCTCTGTGTTGTCTTGAAGCAACGGGCCGGTCGTTTCCTCTTTCCAATCGCGCTCCTTGTTCCCCACAAGAGCCTCCGCCGACTCTTGAAACGCAAGCATGGCATCCGTATAGCCGACCCCAATGTGCCCCGCAACCGTCCGGAGCGTCTCTTCTGGACTCGTCACCAGATCTTCGTACCGGATCTCCATGTAGCCTCCTCCGAATGCGCGCCTCCCCTCCGTCCGCCCACGCGTGATCTGTGCGCGATAGGTGAGGACATGCATCCAGTCCGGACGTCCCGACGACCACTCGGCATTCCTCCGGGAGAGCAGTACGTCGCGGGGATCACGGACGATATGGATGGCCCGGGCCTCGGGAAAGGCGCGCTTGAGCTTCGGAAGGTAGTCAATCAACCGAGGATCCTTCTCGCCAACGACGGTTGCCTCCTCCCGGTTGCAATACAGCGTGAGCAGTTGGCCGTACGCCTCACAAAGGTCGAGGGCACGCCCGCCGTTCAGAAAGGGGGAAAGGGTCTCATCTGCAGGGATTTTGGCCCGCAGGTATTCGTCATCGTCGAGTAGCGTGCGACGAAACGCTTCCGCCCCGGCCTGTTCGTGTCGCCAGCGGTCGAGAGGCCGCGCCACGTATTTTCGAAAAAAGTGTGTCTCCGGAAGGACGGCAATCTCGGGGTGGGCGTGCAACATGCTCTGGAGCAAACTCGTCCCCGACCGGCCTACACCCACAATAAAAATTAACATTGGGTAGTTATTTTTCTATTTCTATTATGTACCTTCCGTTCCATTTCGTCCCAAATGTTTCCTTGTTGAATGTATTTTTATCTATTTTCAGCGCTGCGGAAAGAATTTTTTAAATGTCTCTGTTTTCCTATTACATTTTTACTTCTTTTGTCTGAGTTTCCTGTAAAACCAAATCTTTTAATCATGTATATAAAAAAGTAACCATCTATTTTAACTTTTTCGAATTCACTCGACCACCTTTTCAGTTTTTTTCTATTCAGTGGCACATCTCCCATTTCTTCCTTAATCGTTACTTTTCTAGAAAGTCTTATAATGGGGTTTGATGCAGCACCTTCCGAGAACAATCCTTTTGCGCCCCTTTTCATTACACGTGCTAGCTCGCTTCCAGTATTTTCGTACTTTATTGTATGATGTATAACTGCTTTTCCCAAAACTACGTCGAAACTTTTTTTATCGTATGGTAGCTTTTCAGCGCTGGCTACATCTAACTTTGTTTTATCACTTACACCACTTATTTCTGACCACTTCTTTGCTTTTTCTATTCCTTTTTCCGATATATCGAATCCTCTCGCCCTAAAACCTTTCTTAGCTGCCAGTAATGCCATATCCCCCATTCCGCACCCATAGTCCAATACTACCGTATTTTTTGGATCCCTTTTTTCTAGTTCCTTTTCCACCTTGTTTAAGAATATTTTATTATCTCTTCCGTAGAGACCACCTCCTTTTTCAGGTGGTACGCACCGTTTCCTTCTATACCTTTCCCAACTTATCGGATCATTTATAATTTGCTTCGATGCTCTTTCGTATATTTTGTCGTGTTCCCTTTTTTCTTCCTTTAACTTATTCATTTTTGTTTAGCCAATTTGAGATATAAATTTTCGAATCGATTTGCGGCCGCCTCAATCGTGCAGCACTCCTGAACGGCCTCGTAGCCTCCCGTCCCAATCCGTTCACGATGGGTCGGATCCGTGACCATACGTTTCATCTGGTCGTAGAGATCACTCGGTTGGTTGATATCCACCGGTTGAAACTCTTCCTCCGGCTCAAAGACATCCGCAATCGCCGAGTCCGTCGTTGTGATGCAGGCCATACCTCGCTCAGCAGATTCAAGGAATGCAAATGGGAATCCCTCTTGATGGCGGCTCGGCAGGACGAAGATGTTTGCCTGGCGCCGCACGTACTCAAGTGCATCACCCTCCAGGAACCCCGTCACCGACACGGCTTCCGAGTGAGGAGAGGACCGGATTTTTTTCCGCAACTGCTCGACAAGATCCCCCTCTCCTGCAATGGTCATGCGCACCTCGTCGTGCCCTTCATCTCGGAGACGCAGGGCAACCCGGAGAGCCTCCCGTACTCCTTTCTCCTCTACTACACGGCCGAGAAATAGAAAATGAGGCGCCGCCGCAAGATCGGCGCGATGGTCAGTGGATGGCACGAGGTTGTACATCCGACGCATCCTCCGCTCGTAGCCCGCATTTTTAAACTCTTCCCACTGGGGACCAGGATGGATGCCCAGGCAGGTCGCCCGCCGGCACATCCAGTGCCAGGCCCGCCATGGAATCTTTCCCGGTGTGAGGTTTGCGAGCCGGCCGCCGTGTACCTGCAGGAGAATCGGACATCCTCGGAGGGCTGCCGCTATGACCACCGGTAGGTCCCTAAGCACCGTAGAGGGATAGAGTGAAGCGTTGACGTGCACCACGGGCGCTACTTCCCCTCGCGTGCCGAGCACCTTAAAGGCTGCAATGAGACTTCCCAGCGCCCGTTTCAAAATACGCGGCAGGGGGAGGCGGTTCGGAATTGGCTGGTCGACATAGATAAACCGGGCCGGAAGGGCGGCAGCGTCGCATATTCGTCGCAGATACCGAAGCCAGACGGCCACGCCCCCGGTCCGATGAGCCGCATCGGGATTGGGCCCGTAGGCGATGACCTGGGGGGGCGAAGATACCATACAGAGCGAAAACGCAGTCGCTGATTACTGGGGAAGACTCAAGCCTCCAGGTGCCGATGTTGCACCCAGTGGTCGTCCTCTGTCAGCGCCCGTCGGTCGCGGCGCACGCTCCACCACGCTTTCCGGAGAGCATGGGAAGCCGACGATGGCAGAAGCGCCTTCAGAGCACTGCGCCGTCCTTTTTGCCACATCTTGCGGAGCAAGACGCGGACCGCACGGGCGGAGTGGCCGTATTTGTTCTCGATTGCGCAGCTTTCAAGAATGCCTTTGAATCCACTGGACGCCCCTCCTTCACGCATGTACGTGAACAGGGTGTCCTCACGCACGATAGGGCATCCCTCTTTCTGTGCCCGCAATATGAAATCAAGATCCGCAGAGATCGGATACGAGAGCCGGTAGGTGCCCAGGCGCTCATACACATCCCTATGCACGAACGTCGCCGGGTGGTTGTTGGGATTGAGGGTAGTGAATGCTCCCTGCGGCGGGGGGACGTACTTGCCGGTCGTGCCATCCTCACTCACCCGTGTCACTCCCCCTACTACAATGCCAGCCCGTGGGTGACGCTGTACCGCCGCCTCCAACTCCTGAAAGGTGTGTTTCGCGTACCAATCGTCGCTGTTCAGAATTCCAATCCAATCTCCCCTGGCACGCCGGATGCCCTTGTTCATGGCATCGTATATCCCGTCGTCGGACTCCGACATCCACTCAAGGTGGTTTTTGTACTCCCGAAGCAGATCCACGGTCCCGTCCGACGATCCTCCATCCACAACAATGTATTCGACGCTCGACTTTGACTCCTGAAGCAGGACACTCTTCAGGGTTGTCTCGATCGTGTCCCGAGCGTTGTAGGCCGGGGTGATAATGCTCAGTATCATAAGAGTCGGCGGAGCCAGAAGCTGTTCTACCGGTCGATGTGTACCGTCCAGTCCGTCGTTCCTTCGGGAAACTCCCCGGTTGGATCAAACACGCGGACCTCAACCTGGCCCGGTTCTCGAACGAACGCGGACCAGAGCAGTCCATCGGCGATCCGATCGGGCTGCACCGATACCGCATCTCCCGATGCCGCTTCCGGGACCTGCACCGTGAAGGTGGCAACACCGTCGTTCGCCCGCTCCGCGAGGTCCACGTCCGTCCGCGTTTGTCGGGCCGATAGCTGATAGCGGCGACTGTCGCCGTGACGAAGGGCCCGGCCCTGATTTCCCGTCGCAGTATTCGTGTCCTTAAAAACATGAGCGCCTCCGTCGAGCCAAAACCCGTCGCCTTGGTTGCGCAGTGCGACGTTCTCAGAAAACACGGACTGCTCATCCGGACTATTTTCCACCCCGAGCCGAAAGCCGCAAGGGTTTTCGATTCGAGCCTCTCTGGTGCCGTTGCTGCTGCTCATGTTGCCTGTAATGATGTGTCCCGGTCCCGTAACGTGAAATCCATGCCCTCCGTTCAGATCCGCCATGCTGCTGGCACATCGGCAGTGCTTGGATAAGATGCGGGCACCGTCTCCTCCATTGAGGTCGAGGCGCAAACCGTTCAAGCCCACATTCGTCGCTCCTACCGTGATGCCGTTTCGCCGGTTGTGGTTCCCACGGCAGAAGGACGCCCAGCTGTCGTGGGCAAGAAAGTAATAGCCATCCTGACCGTTGTTGCTGGCATGGCAGTGGTACAGCATGCAAAGGTTACTCACCTGCTCTTCTCCACTGCGCAGGTGCATTCCGTCACGACTCGCCTCTTTCACGGTTACTCGCTCAATCCGGACATTCCATCCCTTCGTCACGTGAATTCCGTCCCGTCCTGTACTTCCACGGTTCTTTCCGCCGATGAGCTGTAGATCCGCAACCCGAACGTTGTTCGTCCGCCCCTCCTCGCTCGTCGTGTCGGTGATAAGCAGTAGATCATCGGTCACTCCGAGCTCATCTGTGGCCCGTAGTACCGTTCCACCGTCGTCCCACCCCCAGTAGCCATCCCCTGCCCCGACAAAGTCCACCTGCTTCCCGTCAATCACAATCGGCCCGGAGACGTCGTAAATCCCTTCTGGAACAGCGATCGTGCTCCCCTCTGGCACAGCATCCACACATCGCTGAAAGGCATCTGCATTGACGGCTCCTTCCTGAGACGGATGTGCCCTCCACCATCCCCCATTGTACGAACTCTGATTCGCCATTCGGACCCAGCGGCCGGACGTACCGCCCCCTGATTCTGACTCGACCACGAGTCCCCCATCCGGCTCTCGTTCCGAAGCGGGCTGCCCAACAAACAGCCCGCCTCCGCCGTCGAAGGGGGAGTGGTACCCAAGAACCCACACGACTTGATTTTCCTCCGGAATCTGTTCTCGAAGCTCTCGGATCGACGGACGAACGATTACGGAACCGTCCTTAGGCTGCGGGTGCTCGGCGGTATTGACGAGGGCACCGGAAACATATTTTTTGTGTAATTGAACACCGCACAGTCCGGCCAATATCCGTCCAGCAAACATGCGGCGATCCATAAATTTCGACTGAGATGATATTGAAGGATCCCCGAACCAGGTCTCTATCCTCTATCAACCTGAGGAGCTGCCACGACTAGGGCAGTCGTCAGAAGATAGAGCGGCTTGTCAAACAGCGGCTGTCCAAAAAGCGTTGTGAGCATCACAGGCACCAGGAAGACAAGACGACGATCCCGCCGCCGAATAAGATCGATATTCGGCAGAATCCATGCCGACAGAAAAAGCAAAACTCCAAGTCCTCCAATCTCTCCTGCGGCACTGAGAAACGTGATCGCAGAGAGATCAGGATGCTGGTAGCCAACCCCGAGAACAGGATGTGCCTGTAGGGCTTCCAACCCTTTCATCGTCTTTTCTACTCGCACTCCTCCCGAGGAGCCGGTTAGCTTTTCGAGTAGAGCAAACTTCTTCTCCCCGAATATAAACCAGTACGAGACAGGTAATAGCAATACAATTGACGCGATTCGCTGCCTCCATGCTTTTAGGGTTGTCTTGCTTGGTTGATGAGCAAATACATAATAGTACATATAAGCGGCAATAAAGCACCCCATCCCCGCTGTCGAATACGTAAGCAGGAGAGTAACGACGAGCGTGATCTTCCAAAACCGCCTGTACTGAATGTCGAGGTAATCAACTCCGAAATAAGAAATAACGACAAGTATTTGAAAGATACCTGGTTCTCGGAAGTATCCAATGGCTCGGGCAAGTGGAATTTCTAAAAACCGGGCATTTCCAAACCCCACAGCGAGCGAGAATGGAAAATAAACTGTGATGTCATATCTCGTTGGATCACCGGCCTGCGCAAGATAGAACGATGTCCATGAAAGATTTTCAAGTGGAACCTGAATAATCAAGACAAGGACCGCGGTCACAAAATATGAAAGCGCAAAGACAAGTGTCGGATAAACGAACGCACCGAGTGCCGTCCTCCAGTTCTCACGAGAGATAATTAGCACACTCAGCCCTGCCGAAAGGACGAACAACGTATTTACCAATACGGGAAACGAGATTCCCTCCGCCGTAATAAGCGACTGACCGACGAGATAAGAGGCGGCTAACCATGTAATCCCGAGAAATGCCCGTTTCCTCGCTGTCAGTTCTGCTCGGTACCCAAGGAAGAAGAGTAGTGCAAGTAGCGACGACGAAAGTAGAAACATCCCCTTCCCCATTGCCTGAAGTATGGCGGGCCTCTGGTTGAGCTGAAGAAATATAACGCAGAAGACCACCAGACTGCCGATCGTGCCTGTTCGGGAAATCCTTCCTACGGTTTCCATGACTCAGAATCAGGCTTGTGCGGTAAGTTCAACTAGTACTACAGTTGCACTTGACTTCAGCGGGGGGGTGTCGTACATTTGGCGGTTCCTATCTTCTACTTTCTGTCCCTCGGCGACGATGATCGAAACGGCTCTGGCCTGGAACCAAGAACTTACGCAGCTGCACGGGCGCATCGCGCCCCGATTTGCGCGCTCCGAGCCCCGGGAGAGGGCTCTCCGCTACCTGCGCGGGCTGCTTTCGGAAGTAAAACGCAAAAACGGATGGCAAGTGGCCGAGGCTCTCGGTGAGGCCACTCCCTACGGCACGCAGCGTCTTTTAAACGGCTCCCAGTGGAGCGCAGACGCAGTTCGGGATGACCTACGTGAGTACGCCGTCGGGCACCTGGGAAGCGACGAGGGAGTGCTTATCATCGACGAGACCGGGTTTGTAAAGAAGGGAACCGAGTCAGTGGGGGTGAAGCGCCAGTATACTGGCACAACCGGAAAGATCGACAATTGTCAGATCGGTGTGTTTCTGTGTCAGGCCACCGAATCAGGGACTGCTTTCCTCGATCGGAGGTTGTATTTACCGGAAGAATGGGCCTTGGGCACAGAGCGGCGCCGCAAAGCAGGCGTCCCAGAGGAAGTTGAGTTTGCCACGAAGCCTGAGCTTGCCCGGCAGATGCTGGAGCGCGCCTTCGATGAGGGAGTTCCACGGTGCTGGGCCGCAGGCGACAGTGTCTATGGAAGCAGCCGCACGCTCCGGCGGTGGCTTGAGGAGAAACGGCAGCCCTTTGTGCTGGCTGTTCCATCCAACGAATCGCTATGGTCGGGGCCAATCTGGGAAGAGGGTCAGGTACGAACGGCCGCCGAGATCGCCGATAGTCTCTCATCGGGGGCCTTCCAGCGGCTCTCAGCCGGGAAAGGATCGAAGGGAGAGCGACTCTACGACTGGGCTCTGACTCCGCTTTGGCGCCTTCAATTGACCGCAGAAGAACAGGGGTGGAGCCCATGCGCTTTTGGTTCGTCGTTCGATCGAAGACCCAGAAGAGAAAGCCTACTACGTTGTTTTTGCGCCTCAGGAGAAGGCCTCGCTGGAAACGGTCGTCAGGGTCGCAGGCATGCGCTGGCGAATCGAAGAAGGCTTTGAGCAGGCCAAAGATGTCTGCGGCCTCGACGAGTATGAGGTACGAAAGTACGAGGCCTTCCATAGGCACCGCACAATATAGCCAATGTCAAGTCGAGTTGAGGTAGTGGACCCCTACCTTGGCCTCACGTCCTGAATTTTTCGGGTCACGATACTGACCAGTATCTGTCGCTTGCGGCCGGTCTGCCGCGGGTCTCAGAATGGGAAGACGAACTGGCAAGTGTACCTCGACTACGGCTGTCACTGCCAGGTGCAGAGCAGCAATCGCACTATATCGACCATGTTCGCCTTCACCGAGACAGCACGCGTGGAAGCGACAATGGTCATGTGGAGACTCGGGAACGGCCCGGTCCGAACAAAAATCCGATCGTCTTCCACGGCAAATTTGCATGGCAAAAAGCGCTCAGGAGGTCAGCATCACGGGTCTTTCAAGTTGGTTGCGAAGTCAACATTCTGGTGAGGTTTCGTCTTCTGGGGGGCTCGCTTTGCATTCAATTATCCTGCTCCTGCGTACTGGGAGCGACAGGTGAAGACCCGGTCTGGGTCATAGGGCCGATCGGACTGGTAGAGCCCGACGATCAGTTTCAATAACTTGCGCATCACGGCTACGCGCGCCTTTGCCCTTCGCATCCCCTGCTGGAGCTTCCGGCGGTAGTAGGAACCAAAGAGCCTTCCCTTCGGGATGAGTTGGTGGGCCATTTGACCGAGTATCTTCCGAGCCAGCGGGCGTCCTTTCTTTGTGATCTTGACCTCCCCCTCGTAGTCGCCACTTTGACGCTCCCGCAGATTGAGACCGACGTATTTTTCGATCTCCTGGTGGGCATCGAAGTCCTCCACTGGGCCAAGTTCGCCAACCAAACGCCCCAGTTGCTTCGAGCTGATCTGCTCAAAGGGCGCTGGTACCTCGCCTCGCTTTTGCAGCCGTAGGTAGAGCCGTTCAATCTTCTCCCCAATCTGCTCTTTGCGGTGCGTGTGACGCTTGTAATCGGCCCACAGCTGCTTCAGGCGCCGCTTCCAAGCTAGCCTGTAGCCCTCAGGCCACTGCATGCGGGCCGACCTCTGGGCCTGCTCGTAGAGGGCCTCCAAGGTGGCCCACCGGGCATTTTTGACGTGGCTCTTGACCTTTTGGCAGAACTGCTCGTATCCGTCTTGAATAATCGCTTGGGGATCCCACGCGTATTCTTCCATCACCGCCTCACCAGTTGAGCCGAACAGAAAGTCAGCGTCCTTCTCGTAGTCGCAAAACAGCTTTTTCAGCACGTGATGGAAGCGCGTTCGGACCTGGACCGCCTGCCTATCTTCGTCCTCATACATCTGGCCCAGCTCGCGGAGCAATCCGTACTCCCCTTCCAGTGTTCGATGGGCCTGCGTCCGGTCGACCTCGGCGACCAGGGACATCGCCCTGGCGTCGGCCGGATCCGTCTTGTTGGTGTCCCCGGACTCGACGGTTGACATCTTCGCGCTGTGCTCA
Organism: Salinibacter pepae; assembly: GCF_947077775.1. Classification (NCBI taxonomy): domain Bacteria; kingdom Pseudomonadati; phylum Rhodothermota; class Rhodothermia; order Rhodothermales; family Salinibacteraceae; genus Salinibacter; species Salinibacter pepae. Next base: position 2,713,843 of record NZ_CAMTTE010000001.1, on the reverse strand, counting down.
GTGTTGACGTAGGCGGTTCGGTGGCCCTGCCTGCGCGCAAGGCGAAGCAGCTCCTGGTCGTAGCCACCAGTCGGTTCGCACACCACACAAAGACCATCCAATCCATGCTCGTCGGCGTAGCTGGACAGCTCGTTGAGCTGCTCTTCAATCTGGTCAGTCCGACGATCGATCGTGACGGTAATCTCTCGGTCCGAGGCTCCCGTGCGAGAGTGGATCGCGTAGCCGTCCAGTTTCTTTTTGCTGACGTCGAAGCAGACCACCAGTTCGTCGTTGGCGTTTATTCTGCGGGGTAGATCTTGTACATTCATGGCAGGAGGTCTCACTGTTCTGGTTAACGATTGCGCGTCTTTCCAGAACGTGAGGCCTCTTCTCTATGGCATCAAGTGCGGCGCTTGGGAGCTTTAGCCATTAGGTACAAAAATGAACCGGGGCTGATCAGCGGCGGTAAAGGTCGTGCATCCAAACACGATCAGTGCCGCTAACCAGCCCCATGCTTCCTTACGTGAAGCAGCTGACGCGCGTTCTCTCCGAGAGGCTCGGCTGGAACCGGGCTCGGATGAAGCTAATGGCCCGGCTCATGCGGGCCCTTCCGATGCAGACGACCACGAACCTTGCCCAGTTGGCCGTCGTGATGAAGCCGCAGGTCGAGACCGACTCGACCTACCGGCGCCTCCAACGGTTTTTCGCCGAGTTTGCCTTCGGCTACGAGGCGCTCGGTCGGTTTTTGCTGGATCTCGTTCCGACCAGTCCGCCCTATCTGGCGGTTCTGGACCGAACCGAGTGGCACTTCGGTCAGACGCCGGTAAACGTACTTATGATTGGGATTGCACAGAATGGAATCGCCTTTCCAGTCGCGTGGAGCGCTTTGGGTTACGGCAGCGGGTCCGGGGCCGACAGGCACACCGACCTGTTGGAGCAGTTTCTCCAGATTGTAGATCCGGAGCACATTCGAGCACTTGTTGCGGATCGGAAATTTACGGGAGCAGGCTTCCTGAAGGGACTGAAAAAGAGGGAGATTCCCTTCATGATCCGGTTGAGGAAAGATCGCCGTATAGGACCGCCCTCCAACGAAAGATCTTCCAGGGAGTGGTCCCTTCCGGCCCGGATGTTTGCCCGGACTTGCGCCCCGGAACAAGCCGCGCATCTCAATGGGCTGAAAGGACTTGGAGGAGCTGAGTCGGTCGATAGCCAGGTGGTCACAAAGCGCTTGGAAGACGGCTCGTTTTTGATCCTAGCCGGTCGGCAGGTCAGCCCCGATTCGATGATGACCCTTTACCGGAAGCGATGGGAGATTGAAACGCTGTTTGCGGCACTCAAGTCCAGAGGCTTTGGGCTGGAGGAAAGCCCACATTACCAGGCCGGATCGGATTCGGAAGCTGCTCGGAATGTTGGCGCTGACCTACAGCTGGACTCGGATTATCGGCATTGACCGCGAGGCCAGAGAAGGCCCCCTCGGGAATGTGCCAACGGGTATCCAGAGAAGATGCTGTGGTTAATTTCAAGCGTTTCAGGTCCCTGGATGGAGGGATGCGTCAAACGGACGTCCTGACTTCAAGACCCCGTAGCAAATATGCAGAAGTTTCCGCATTGCCGCTCCGATTACGACCATCTTCTCCTTCCCTCGCTCCTTGAGTCGATCGCCGAAGGCCTTCACCGCTGAGTTGAACCGAAGGGCCGTCATTGCTGGAAAGTACATTGCTCGGCGCAGTCGCCCGTTGCCTACCTTCGACATTCGAGGGGTGCCTCGGACAGAGGTGCCCGACTCCCTGTGACTCGGCACGAGGCCTGCGTAGGCGGCTGCCTGTCGTGCGCTATCGAACCGTTCGGGGGATCCGAGTTCGCTTATTACGATCGCAGCGTTTTGAAGCCCTACTCCCGGAATCGTGTCCAGAAGCGAGCATCGCCCCTTCAGTTCCGGATCCTCCTCGACGTGTTCTTCGATCTCCTCCTCTAGATCCTCGATCTGCTGTTCGATCTCGTCGAGTAGGTTCCGGTGGGCTCGGCGAACGGCCTCATCCTCGGCTTCATCCAATCGGTTTTGCGTCCTGGTTTTCTCCTTCTTCAGCGCTTGACGAGCCCGCGTAAGCTCCTGAAGACGGCTCTCAGACGCTGAAGGCGGTTCCCACGCCCTCAGGTCTTCCCGCCAGCCAAAGCGAGCGATCAAGGCAGCATCGGCAGCGTCGGTCTTCGTGCGCTGAAGCTGACTCGCCGCATATCCTTTGATTCGCCTCGCATTGACTACGCTGACCCGGTAGCCCTCCTCGTGGAGGAATCGGGCGACGGCCTCCTGAAAGTCCCCGCTGGCTTCCATGCATACGCAGGTATTCTCGGGCTCGGCTCCCCGATCTTGGAGCCAATCCGCCAGGTTCTTGTGTCCCTCCGGGTTGTTCGAAACCGTCGTTCCCGCGACGGTATCCTTCCCGTCGCGCAAGGCCAGTTCCAGAGCCGACTTACCGACATCAATGCCCAGAGAGAACGTCAATCTGCTCGAACTGCTCGGTGCTTCTTCCATGCTGGTAAATGCAGGATCTAGGTCCTAAGATGCTGTTCGGAGTCGGATGCACCGAAAAGGGAGGCGGGAGCTGATCTTCTCTACGGGCTCACCGGTGTTTTGAACGGTGCTTCCAACACCGGGGCCAAAGGCTCTTCTCAGGGGTCCCACCTCCCGTCCGAGCGTCCTCGGATCTCTCCCGACTGGTCCGGGAAGGTGCCCCTCTCACGAGGGAAAATCAACATACCAGAGTCTATTTCTTTTGTGGACTGGATCGTCTCCGGGAGCTTACGGCCAACTGGCATTGGACAGGAGACAAGCTGCACCGGTGTATTCAGGCCCTTATCGCTCCGCGCTCGTTTTTGTCGTGTAGTTAGGAGCACGACCTAGATGTCATATTTTTCCCATTACACCAAACTTCCTCTATCACATTGTATACTTTTTTTGCATATGTCTCATTTGTAAATTTACTTCTTACCTTTTTTTGCCCATTTTCCCCCAGTGAGCGCGTCCAGTCTGGCTCCTCTATAAGACGTCTCATGCAGTCAGCCAGGCCTTCCGTCGTCCCATCGTACAAGAGGCCATTCTGTTCATCGTTAATGAGTTCGGCCGTGCCATCGTTATTGTAACCGATAACGGGACGTGCCGCCGCCATGGCCTCGGCGGTTACGCGCCCCATTGCTTCGTGCGGTGAACACATGAGCACTGCATCCGCTTGCTGGTAGACCTCAAACGGGTCTGACACATACCCCAAGAATGTCACCACATCATCTAAACCCAATGACTGGCACAGTTGATCAAGCGACTCAAGATGCTCGGCCGCTCCATCGCCCGCCACTAGCAAACGAGCTTCTACACCCTCTTGCCTCAACTGATGTAAGGCTTGCAGCGCCTGCTTCTGTCCTTTTGCTGGGCTAATCTGTCCGACGATAGCAAACGTGAACGGCTTCCCTCCAGACTCCTTTTGTTTCGGGTTCAGTTGGTCCAAACGCTCTCGTGAAGTCACCCCGTTATAAACAACATAGGTTGGAGGCTGCACGTCCGAAAGCACCCGCTGACGTACAGCCTCCGATACTGCAATCCTTGCATCCGCGCGACTCATGAGCGTCTGGAATAGAGACTTCCCCCAGTCATGGTGGAGGCCGAAGTCGCGCTGGCCAAATTCACGAATATGCCAGACGTGGGGTAGTGAAAGCAGTGCGGCAAGGACGGCACCGATGGGAATAACAGAAGAGTTAGTATAAATAAGGTCAATATCCCACTTGAGGATTTTCGTCACAGCAAATGGAAGTACAGAAACATTTGCAACAAGACGAGCCGGAGCTTTCCAAGGCGCCTTAGACATCCACCGTTTATGAGGAAGGCTATAAAACTGAACGCCAAGACTAGAGAGTTTGTCAGTAATAGGTCCAGTCGACGGAACCAAAACAAACGGCTCAACGGAGTGATCTTGCAGTTTATCGATTAGCGATAGAAGGGACTTGTTAGCACCGTAAAGGTGAGTATAGTGCGTAACAAAACATACTTTCATACGTACTTTTTCAGTTCTAATCTATAAAAGACGACAACGTACTACACATCTTACTTTTAGCATTTTTAGAAAAAAACATGTGCTTATTTGGTATAACTTTTTTTTCTACTCCGATAGACCGTATAACATCGCGTACTGTGGTAACTCTTTTAGCGCCACTTTTATCAATCAATATTGAGCTTACTTTCGAAGGTGTTTCAGTATAAAGCAATGTAGGTACATCGAAGTAAGTACCCTCAAATAGAGCGGTGGAGTTGACTCCTACTTGTAAAATGGCTCTACTGAATAGTCTATACAAGGATTGTTTTTCATCACTAATGACAGTGATTTCGTCATGTAATAGCCACGAATACTCGTCCTCCCATCTCTTATACTCTCCAGGATGTAATTTATATACCACTTTATAACGATTATCTAATTGGTTTGCGACAGATACAGCAAACCTAGAAAGTTCTTTTCCGACTGTCCCTTGAGATATAAACAATATAATCTCATTATTTGTAGGATCAATCTTTTTCTTCTTTTGCTCAATATAAGGAAAGCCCACTTCTATAACATTTTCATTACTTATAGGAAAGGACGCTGCATTAGACCAATGACTTCCCCATGTCAGCAGATAATCGGGAAAATATTCCTTTTTCAGACTACCAGGGAAGTGATATCCAGAGTGGTTGTCACTGATATAACCGTGTTGCAGCTCTATGACAGGTATATTTAGTGATTGACAAGCCTCTATAAATGTTTCTTTTCCATAACTTACAACAACTACTGCAATTTTTGGACTTATTGATTGAAGAACCAATTTGTACATGAATATTTCAAATTTTCTTTGACTTAGCTTTTGCATAATTCGATTTACTATTGATACACTGACGCCGAACTTACGTTGAATAGTATACTCAATGCTCTCTAGCTTGGACATCTCGGAATCAGGTATATTAGGGATGTGTCTAGCTAATTTCCCAAATATAGATGAACCATACTTAACTAGGTCGAGGTATCTTAACTCATCTGTCTTAGCTGGTGTATTGTGCTTAAGCAAATGATCAGACTCAAAACTAACTCCGTCAATGCTGCATAAATCATGTATAGTATCAGTATATATATCCCAGTAGTACTCATCATTCTCTTTTTTCCGCCTCTCATGCCCATACAATATACAGCCTTTTTCTTCTTCCAAAAAAGGATTTTTGTAAATTAAGTTTTTGATTAACAAACTTACTTTACGCAATTTATTTGTCAGTGTTTTCTTTGGCCTGTCATGTGCCACATTACCAGACAACTTTTCTCTTATCTCATTATATACTCCGAATCTTATATAATCCCATATGTATACACCATTTACGACTGTTTCTGTTACATTATACTTTTGCTCTATTTTTGCGAAATTTTTTAAATTAAGATCCATCGTTATTATATTTAACCTATCCTAATTCCATTTACTAGTATCCAAACCAGTTAGATCTTCCAGTTTATCATTATATTTTTGGAAGTAAACTCTAAGGTGATCTCTTATGCCTTCATCCATCTCTGGGTATCCACTCTCGCCTCGTCGGTTAACGCACTGGTCTAAGTAATATATTAGGGCACCCAACAGTGGGATCTCATCTGAAATCGATCTTGTTATATAACGGGCGGTAGCGAACCGTGGGATTTTGGTTACGTTTTCTCTCACTCGATTATTTGACTGTTGGCTATACTTAGGATCAACTTCCAAAAAGTGAAACACCTCTTCCAAAAGAGCCTCAGGATCTCCTTTCAGGTCTTCAAACAGTGAAAAGTACATCTGGTCCCGGTCGAAATAGTCTAGATATCGGTCGACCTGATCCGAGTACTGACTGCGTCGCACGTATCCCTTCCATTTGTCTCGCTCGTCTTCTCGCCGGACTGCTTCAGCAAACCCACTCCGTTCAGTCCCCTGACAGACTGCGTGCCAGTAATTTGAATACGTCCGGTCGACCGGATTGCGAAAGACCCAGATCAACTTTATATCGGGCAGAAGATCATGAATGCGTTTGGGAATAGCGGGCAGATACGAATACGTCGGTGTCTTTTCCCCCACAATCTGTTTGACCGATGCCTCTTGGAACTGAGCCTCGTACCATGTGACACCCTTCTGCCAGTGCCCTCTCCCTTCTTCATAAAAGAAGTGGACTTCATCGTCCGGCATATAAATCTCCGGATGCTGACGGAGATAGTGTGCAAGCGTCGACGTACCAGACTTCATTGCCCCAACAATTATAAAATCAGGACGCATTCCTCAAACAACTACAATCAATGCCAATCAGGGGTTGAGAGCGAGCATCAGCATCGCAGCAGTGAGCCGACCGAAGACATGAACAATCAACCCCCTGTGTGAACGTGTCTTCGAGGCATCCTGAATGCCGGTTTTCTCGTTGATCCAGTTGAACAGCGACTCAATTGGCTGCCTGAGCCGACCTACGGATTCCGAATATAGCCGATCTACCGCGGAGAGGACCTCTTGACCTTTATCTTTCTTAACTGGGGTCAGCAAGTCGAGATTTTGATCTTCGGCGAGCCGCTCCTTGAGCGGACCGTCACAGTAGGCCTTGTCTCCACAGAGAATTCTATCTTCGATTGTCGGCAAGACGCGCCTGAGCGCTTTGAGGTCATTTTCGCTGGCGGGCGTTAGTCCAATGCGTTTCGAGACCGGAAGCTTGTCGTCTCTTCGCTCAGCAACGACGTGGAGCTTCCCTCTATGATAGAAGGTGTCTTTCGAGGAGCAGTATCCTACGTCTGCAATCTGCTTGGAAGCGACACTGGCTTGAGAGGCTCGCGGCCCTTTCGAGATCATAATTGGCATCGAGCCCATGATGCGGAGGATCGTTTTCCTTGCTCTCTTCCCATCGATTTCCTGAAGAGCCTTCTCAACAGGCGGGGAGAACACCGCATTCAGCCGGTTTAGGCGCCGATTGTAGCTCTTCTGCGTCAGCAGATCCGGAAACCAATCTGAAAAGTGATCCTCGGCGTACTCGTGAATGTTGCTGACAGTCTCTCGATTTTTGAAAAGGCTTTGGTCGGTAGATGGTCAGCACTTCCTCGTCGGTAAAGTCGGGCTGATCATTGTTGCTTTGTCGCTAGGTCGTGGCCGCAAGGCGACCCCAGTAGTGCTGGCAAACGAACAGGTAGATCCGAACGAGCGTATATTGAGGACCCATGTCGCCAAGGGGAGCTTGTTAGAGATGTTGGATACACCTCTTTCGAAGCTGCCTGCGGCGACATGGTTTTTCTACCCCTGATTGGCATAATCAGTATTTTATGATCGCTTTCGGACTTCAGTGTGCAGATTTCTCTCCAATAACACATCGCACCACGCTAGATCTAGCGCCGTGTCCACATCCACTGACCGCTCCAATGGCATAGGATGCCCAATGGTGGCGTCGGTATAAAACGTTTCGTGCTCTCGCAGGCATGTGGTTCCGGCCACATACACCGCACCATTTGGAATATACGTAGTTGTCGCCTCTTGCCGCCGCGTAATCGCTTCGTCTCGGTCCATCACTGGATCCAGCCGATTGTTCTCACCAAGCGTATACATCCATTGAGGTGGCTTATCGGTCTCGGTTACAGTCACGCAGGCTGTGCCGCCGTTTCGGTGGCAGCAGGCAATAGTCGCGTCGATGTCGTCAGCTGTGCGAAGCGGCGATGTCGGCTGGAGTAGTACAATGTACTCGTACGACTCAACCTGATCTACGGCGTGGAGCAGCGCGTCAATGCTCGGCGTGTCGTCCCGAGCGAACTCATCCGGACGCCGGAACGGAACCTCGCAGCCGTACTCCTCTCCGACCGTCATGATTTCTTTATCATCACTGGAGAGGATGAGCCGGTCAAGATCTTCAGACTCGTGCCCAGCTTCAATGGTCCAGGCAATCAGCGGCTTCCCCGCCAGGTCTCGCACGTTCTTTCGGGGAAGGCCTTTCGATCCGCCACGTGCGAGGATGACACCAAGGACACTGTGTCCGTCAATCATTCTTCAAACACCTCTTCGTATTCTCCATTAACGCGGCGAAAGTCTTCTTTCTGGCCCACGTCCTGCCAGTATTCCCGCACCGGAAACACGGTCACGGATTGCTTTTGCTCAACGAGCTGCTCGAACAACTCCGTCATGTCAAAAAACTCCCCGTCGGGAATGAGGTTGAGCGTCTCGGGCTCAAGGGCGTAAATGCCCGCGTTCACGAAGTAGCGTTCCGTGGGCTTCTCCTCCAGCCCCGTCATGAACTGCTCCTCCGTTTCGATGACGCCGTACGGCACTTGCGTCTCGTGCTCGCGCACACACATCGTGGCTGTTGATTCATGCTCGTGGTGGAAGTTGAGCAGGTGGGCAAAGTTGAGCTTCGTGAGCAGGTCCCCGTTCATCACGATTACAGTCTCTTCGGGACGCTCCGGCAGCAGCGAGAGCGGCCCCGCCGTACCGAGGCGTTTCTGCTCGTGGAGATACGTGATGTCAACATCCCAGTCGCTCCCGTCGCCGAAGTAGTCTTCAATCATCCCCGACATGTAGTTGACGGAGATATAGAAGCGATGGAAACCGTGCGCGATAAATCCTTCGAGGATTGTTTCGAGAATCGGCTGTTCCCCAACCTCCAAAAGGGGCTTGGGACAATCCTCCGTGAGCGGGCGGAGACGCGTGCCGAGACCACCGGCCATGAGTACAATTGGATTGGAGCGTGCATCGGGGTCGAGCAGGTCGTCGAGCACTTCGATCCTCGCCATCCGTCCGTCGTCGTCTACCACCGGAATCTGATGGACGCGGCGCGCTCGCATTCGGTCAATCAAACTCTGCCAGTCTTCCTGCGGCCGGGCCGTGACGGGGTCCTCGTTCATAACTGTCCGCACCGGTGCATCGAGATCGATCTCGTCGAGGATGCCTCGCCGAATGTCCCCATCTGTCGCCACGCCTTGAAGCTGCTCCTGCTCGTTCACGACGAGGGCAACTTGGATACCGCCCTCGTCGATCACCGCGAGCGCCTCTCGGATGGTCTGATCAGGACGTATCGCGATTTGAGTCCAATCCATGAGAGGGAGACTACTCTTCAAGAGTTGAAATGCGTTGCTCAAGCTCAGATACGCGGTCCGACAATCGCTTTACCTTGGTTTTCAAATTCTGCCCAAACACCGTGCCGATTCGGTGTTTGGGTACCCGCGGATCTACAATTTCGCCCTCCCAGTCGGCGATCTTCGTCACCTTCAGGGTTGTATCTCCCGTTTTCACTACAATCCCATCGCTCGACTTCCCGACGACGGTTCCGGGCCGATCAATATATTCAGGCGAATTCGGTATTCGCTCCGCCTCCGTCACCACGACTGGACGCCCATCCAGAAGAGTTCGAGCCCCCGGTCCGGGTGGGGAAATGGCCCGAATCAAGTTGTAAATTCGTTCCGTCGGCCACGACCAGTCGATCCATTCGTCGCCTTCGCCTCGTGCACTGCTGTAAAAGCCGGCGGGATGAATATCCTCCTGGGGAGTAACGGTCACCTCGCCGCGGCGGACATCGTGAAGTGCATCGAGAAGGACTTCGGTACACAGTTCTACGGCCTTATCGAGCAGAGACTGATAGTCGTCCTGCGGCGTGATCACCCCAAACCGCTGCGTGAGAATGTCTCCCGAGTCAATGCCCTCTTCGACGCAGTGGACCGTTACTCCAAAACGATCCTCCCCGTTAATAAGTGCCCAGTTGAGCACGTTGCGCCCCCTGTAGAAGGGAAGCGCACCGGCGTGGCAGTTAATAAATCCTTTCGGAGCAGCCTCAATGGCATCGGTTTGGAGAATTTGATCGTACGACATGGAGACGTTTATGTCTGGCACGAACGCACCGATCTCTTCGAGAAACGACGGCGCATTCACGTTTTCGGGGGCAAAGAAGGGGATGTCCAAAGTGTTTGCCCGATCACGGAGTCCTGGGTCCGGTGCGTCGTGTCGCGCGACGACGTACACCACCTCGAGTTCGGGATCCTCATGAATTCTGTCGAGAGCGAGACGCGCCCAGCGGCCGTCTCCAAAGTAGCCAATGTTCATCGTTTGCTGATCTGTTCATCCGGCTCATAGCTTGACTTGGCCGTACGGCCCAGGTACTCCCAGTATCGCATCGGGGACACGCCATCCCCCGGTCGTTTGACCTCAAGGTTCTCTCTCGTAAACACTTCTCCCTCCGAAATGGCTTGAGCAGCCACGAGACTTTTCCGGGCCACGGGACGATTCTTCCATTCGGGATCGGCTGGTCTCTTCCGAGCCGTGCCCAGTGCGGCCTCGGCATCGCGGATGCCCTGGACCATGTTTTGAAGCTCGTCGGGTTCGAGCGAGGCCCGGTGGTCCGGACCTGGAAGCGAGCGGTCAAGCGTAAAGTGCTTTTCAATGAGGGTTGCCCCTCGCGCGGTGGCGGCAACCGGTACGGCAGTGCCCGGCGTATGATCTGACAGGCCAACCGGAAGGTCGAACGCCCGGCGCAGCGTGTCCATAACCCTCAGATTGATTGTTTCTACCGACGCGGGATACTCCGTTACGCAGTGGAGCACCGTCACCTTCTGTTCCAGAGCGTGGATTGCCTCGGCCGATGCCAGCGCCCGGTCCAGATCCTCCGGTGTAGGGCGTCCGTCGCCAGTGGTGTAGCCGTAGGCCAGCACCGACAGCGCCCGTTCTACCTCGCCGAGTGTCCCCATGCCCGTCGACAGGATGATCGGGCGTCCCAGACGAGCGACGTCCAAAAGCAGTGGTCCGTTCGTGAGCTCGCCGGACCCAATCTTGAGGCGTGGCACGTCGAACTCCTCGACCAGAAAGCGCGCGCTCTGTGCGTCGAACGGCGTTGAAAGAAACTGTAGGTCGTGCGCCGCGCAGTGCTCCACAATGGTGTGATGCTGCTCCGGGCTTAGCTCCAACCGGCGCAGCATGTCCGCCTGCGAGTCGTCCACGTCGGTCGTCTCGGTCTGGTAATCGGCTTTGGGAGCGTCTTCTGCTACCAGTTCGTCAGCACGGAAGGTCTGAAATTTGACAGCGTCCACGCCTGCCTCGGCCGCCGCCGCGATGAGGTCGCGAGCCAGATCCATCGAGCCGTTGTGATTTACTCCCGCTTCGGCAATGACATACGTGGACATGGTCTACTGGATTCGTTCGCGCAGTAACATAAAGCCCTCGGCCGCTTCAAATCCCGATGCAGCTCCGCGAAGGGTGGCTAGGGCACGAATGGATGCGTCGCTTCTGGGAAACGGATGCGTTCCCATCTCACTCTCGTACATCCGCATGATCTCTACCTTCTCTTCTACATACCCTGTTACGTTACAGAATACGTTGGGGCGGAACCCAGTCGCGTCCGGATCAATCGTGAAATCGGTCTCCGACAGAGTCTCGTATGCGAGCACTCGCCGTACGGAGGGATATCGGAACCACTTTGTGCATGAAGTAACAGCGTCAAATACAACAGCGTGGTCTGTGTGGATATCGTTCCGATACGGAACGTAGACGACCTCCGGTTCAAGCTTTTGAAATACTCTCCCAATTGCTTCCACGATATCCCCAAGAGGTTCTGTGTCCAACCGAGTTGCAGGAAACCTCAGGTTTGTAATTTCCGAAATCCCATACTGCTTGGCTACGTGTCGAATTTCTTCCTCCCGTTGTTCTACACGATCGCTTGAGTAGCCTAGGTCTGTGGTAACGTGGGTCACAATCAACCAGTGGACTGGAACCCCCTCATCTTTACACCTAAGCATTGTCCCACCACACCCAAGCGTTTCATCATCAGGATGTGGAGCAACCACAATTTGAGTTCCTTCCATCTGCATCAGCTGACTTTCTATCAGGCCGTGCTTCCAGCATCAACCGTAAGCGTAGTACCGGTTATACTGGAAGCAGTCGGGGATAAGAGAAAAGATACGCTCGGTGCTACCTCGTCCACCTCCACCAATCGCTGGAGGGCGGATCTTCGACGAATGGTCTCAAGTTGTTCCTCGCTCAGAGAGGAGGACATGCTTGTCTGCATGTACCCTGGCAATATAGCGTTGACCGTAATTCCTCGGTCTCCTAATTCGCGAGCGAGTGAGCGACTAAACCCTACCAGGGCGGCTTTACTGGCCCCATATACGGACAATCCATTGAATCCCGTTTCGGCAATTATGGAAGCAATGTTTACTACCCGTCCCTCTTCCTCGATCAGCATCGAGCGGACTGCATACTTCGTGAGGAGTATAGTGCCCGTTACGTTCACTTCAATCATGTCGCTAATCTCGGAGTCGTGCTGAGTAGCGAGAACCCCCTCACGTGCAATCGCCGCGTTGTTGACGAGACCATAAAGGCGCCCGTACTTATTCGTCACGCTCCTCACGTAACCGTGCAGGGAATCGAACTCCGATAGATCGAGCGACTCGTAGTGAACTTGGTTCGGAAAATCCTCGATCACTGCTTCCAGTTCAGCCGAGGGCTTTCGAGCTCCCCCAACGATCTCATACCCCTTCATCGCCAGATGTCTTGCTATCTCAAGACCCAGACCGCGAGTAGCACCGGTCACGAGTACAGTTGACCCTTCGCCAGATTCCTGTTCTTGCATTATCGGACCAGTTTACCTGCTGCATTCATCTCTAAGGAGGAGACCACTTTGCAGACTGCCGGAACTTCGTAGTTGTTGAGGTCAGCATTACACCTCTCCCGGACAGCTGATCTCAACTCCTGTTCCCCTTCTACGTTCCCGCTTGGCTTCACAAGTGCCTCTACGAGATTGCCAGTAATCGCACTTTTTTTTGCACGCACCACAACCTGCGCAACCCCCTCAACTTCTTGAATCACGTTTTCTACCTTCTCTGGATGCACCTTATTTCCCCCAACATTAATGACGCCGCTCTCCCTTCCTTGAAACAGAAATCGATCTCCGCTGCGCTCTACAACATCGCCCGTATTAATCCAACCCTCGCCGTCTGTGAGGGTGAGGCCCTCTTCAACATAGCGCTCTTGTTCGGGTTGGGGAGGCCGAAGATGTAGGAGTCCTTCATCACTCACCTTAATCTCAGTCTCCTCCGGCGGATTTTCCAGAAAGGTGGCTGGGAAACCAGGTTGCCCATCCGAAACAGAAAACCCCACGCCCGCCTCCGTGGACGCGTAAATATGTGAGATTTTAGCTTCAGGGAACGTTCTCTGCAGAGCCTTTAATATTTGCCCGTCGGCAATTTCTCCTCCTAATGTCGCAATGCGTAACGAAAGGTTCTCAAATTGGTCACTCATTAAAAGGCGCCGCCACATAGTTGGCGTGCCCGATAGGGCATTGCAATTACCGCTCAGAAGCAGATTTACCTGTTCGTCTATTGATTCCACGTGATCGGCAAATATGAGTGTAGACCCTCCAACTAAACTCTGTAGAAATACTTGAATACCAGCAAAACGACAGAGATCGTAGAGCAACCCCCAACGTAGAGTGTGTCCCACCTTTGTGTCTGTTTTTACCGTTCTGAGGAGGGAAGATAAATCATGTGCGACAAGTTTTGGGGTACCTGTTGTCCCTGAGGTCGCCAATATCCATTCAGTATCGCAAACAGTTCCTCGGTCACCTGCATTTCCATCGTCTTCTTTCTGGGTCAACCCTCCGTTTAGGCCACAAAGATTGCGGATATCATACTGGCGAAGTCCTCCAGTCCGGAGGTTCTCTCGGTTTCCAAGGATAAACTCTGTATCTGTTCGATCTATGAACTCACGGACCCGTGCAGGTTTCGAGGTAGGAGGTACAATCAGTAATTGTTCAGCAAAGCCATCAAGAGCCACGAGTGCAAGTGCCGTCTCATAGCCTCTCGAAAAACACACTCCTACAGACGATCCTCGAAATACAGAATGTTCTGCACGCGTCCGCTCGACCACTTCTATCAGTGAACCCCCCTTCAACTCAAGTCTGTCATCAACAAAGACCCTGTCGGTTCCAGATCTGGTCGCAACATGGTCAACAAGGCGCTTCATGACTGTCCATCAGCATGCTCTTCATAGATTTCAACGAATTCACCAAACGTACGGGGATAAACTGGCTCATCCATTTGGACGAAAGGGTCATAACCCAACTTCTCCTCCAGTTTTGCAACGAGTGTGGCAAACCCGATTGAGTCTAGTCCACTGTCAAGAAGAACCAATTCATCCGGCACTCTATTCATACCACCTCTATCCCTATCACCCAATTCAGACAAGAACATCTCTTCAATTACTCCACGCACCTCTTCATTCATACTTGTATGTCCAAATTTATTGATTGTTTGCAACTTCTATGGGGTCTTCAGTTTTGTACAAAAATTTATCGAAATTTATATTCTTGATGATACTATGGACTCTACCAATGCTTTTGCCGTCGCCATAAATGTTTTCTATTTCCTGTATCGATTCACGAAAAGAGTCAGATAAAGCACGGTCGATTGCTTGGTCAATTTCATCTTGGCTTTTACCGGTAAATATCACATTTTTGCCAGCCCTCCTCCCCTTCTGGCGCATTCCCACATTTACTACGGGAAGAGGAATGCTAGCTGCCTCAATAATTCCAGAAGAAGAGTTTCCAACTTGTACACATGCGTTCTTGTACAAGGAAAGAAAAATATTTCTTTCCAAACTTTTGTATACATAAACGAGACCTCTACTTTCTTTCCTTTCTAGTAATTTTATTATGTTTTTATTATCAGGATCAGTGTTAGGATAACCGACGAAACAAAAGATACCTCTTTCATGAAACGAGTTAATAATTCGTTCAAGATATTTTGAGGACTCGCCTAGCTCTCTATCTTGAGGATGAAATATTACAATTGCGTAGGGCTGATCACTAAGTCCGAAATGCTGCAATACCTCCTTACGTGACATTGGGCTGTGCTTTCGAATACGATCTAGCGAAAGGGCTCCAACAACGTGAATACGCTCTTCAGATTCTCCCATTGCCATCAAGCGACGCTTGTGTTCAGGGAGTGTTACCATGTGAACACTAGAAAGTTTGGAGGTCGCATGCCGTGCAGGATTATCAACATGCCCATCCACTACATGATCTCCACCATAAAGATGGACAGTTGGGATTTGAAGGTACGCCCCGATCATCGAGGCAGCGAGTATGTCCTCTCTGTCTCCAGCATATATGAGAAGGTCAGGTTCGTAGCTACGAACTATATCGATAGAGTTCTGAAGAAATATACTAGCGGTTTTAAGTCTTGACCTTTTCGAATTAGAGCTAATAAGGCTTTCTACCTCTGTAAGTATGCTTACCCCATCCTCTCTAATTTGACTTAGACTCTTCCCGTACTCCTCAGACAAGTGTGCACCAGATACTAGAACTTTGAATTTCATATTTTCATCTGAATCCATCTTCTTGTATAGACCACTTAAAAGGTCGTAGTCAGCTCTTATGCTTGTGAAACCTAATACTCTCATTATATTAATACCTAAAACACGTCTGACATGAGTAGACTTAAGTGTAGGTTTTTCGACTCCACTCCATCTCCTAAAGAACACAATCGTATTTTTCCATTATTCCAACCCTCACATTTTTTTAAGCTTACACCTATCTTTTTAGCGTGGTAATTTGTAATTATAAAGCCACTTGCTCTTTCTCTTTCCACCAAACTTTCTAAATTTTCTCTCTCTACATTTCCATTTTTTATTCTACTTACATCCAATAGATCAATTTTGTTTTTATATTTCTTATATACTACTTTTAAATCATTATTTATCTCGACAGTGTTGTATGAGTTACATATTTCTTTCCACTCAATAAACTCCTCTTCTTCATATGGTACACACCACTTATTTTTTGATAAAATTTTACTTTCTTTTATATCTTTTATTTTTGCATTCTGGTTTGCATTTTTAACTTTGCACGTATAAAACTTTGCCTCCTCAACAATATTCCACCCAAAAAGAGTAGTTAAAGGGATGATTGACTGCTCGTTTGGAAATCCTAGGACAGTTATGTAGTTCGTTTTTCCTATATGTTTATCCACTCTTTTCAATATTACTGCGAGTGTACTCACATCCCTGAATTCGGGAGAAATCATGAGGGATACTCCCAATAGATAGTTCATTGATAACTTCTTTTCATTCAACCTCTTCGAAATTTTTTGTGGTATAAGCCCATAAAACCCAATAAGTTCATCACTTTTCTTTAAAGCTATCGCTCTCGACTCCCCGTAAGGATTTTTCTTATAAAGTTGATCGAACTTTTTTTTACTTATTTTTTTATCATAACATTTTATAAATAAACGCTTTATTTGATCTTCCTCTTTTTTTATCTTTTTTTCTCCCCATATTTTTTCTTTCATGACCATAGGAAGTAATTCTTAAGTATTTACTTTTAACTCTTAATGTTTTCTATAGAAATACACTGCTCGGAATATTGAGGAGCCGTTCGTACACGGCTTCCGCCACCGACACGTCCATCCGAGGACAATCCTCATACATCGGAAGCCAGTGCATAGGTTTCCAGGCGGGACGACTCATCAAGTCGTGATCGTTTAACTGGGCCAGCACGTCATCCCGCCGGTGCGCCTTCTCCGCCGAGAGCATGATGGCGTTCAGCCAGTAGTTGCTTCGCCCGAACTCGGGCTCGTCAACGAACGTCACCCCGTCAATTCGGTCTACCTCTTCGCTGTACCGCTCAGCGAGCCGGCGCTTGTTTTCAAGATACAAGGGCAACTGTTCAAGTTGCGCGCAGCCGAGAGCCGCGTTGATGTTGGGCAGCCGGTAGTTATATCCCACCGTGTCGTGGTTATACTCCCAGGGATGATCCTTTTTCGCTACTTTCGTGAGGTGCCGGGCGCGGTCTGCAAGAGCCGGGTCGTTAGTTATAATCGCCCCCCCACCGCCCGTCGTAATTGTCTTGTTGCCGTTGAAGCTGAGCGCTGCGCAACGTCCCCAGTTCCCGGTGTGGTTGCCCTTGTAAGTAGAGCCCAGCGACTCTGCGGCATCCTCCACCATCTCCAGCTTATAGCGGTCACAAACGTCGGCCAGGCGGTCGAGGTCGACGGGATGGCCGAACGTGTGCATGGGTACAACGGCCCGAATGCGTCGCCCCGTCTCCCGATTGTAGCACGCCTCACCTCGCATCTCTGTCGTCCGATCGAGATACGTGTCCAGCCTATCTGGATCGACTCCGAGCGTCCGGCGCTCACTGTCCACAAAATGCGGCGTCGCCCCAAGGTACGAGACGGCGTTCGCCGTGGCGACGAACGTGAGCGCCGGCACGAGCACCTCGTCGCCCTCCTCCACGCCCACGAGCCGGAGGCCCACCTTCAGGGCCGCCGTTCCGTTGTTGACAGCCACGGCCCGCTCAGCTCCCGTGTATTCGGCAATCTTCTCCTCAAACTGGTCGACATACGACCCGACAGGCGACACCCAGCCCGTGTCGATGCACTCCTTTACGTATTCCCACTCATTTCCTTGAAATGTCGGCTCGTGAAGCGCCACAAAATCCTCCTGGGGTCCAATAGCCGCCCGAATAGCCGTCTCAATTTCACTCGCGATCATCATACGCACACTCCCACTGTTCGACAAAATAGTCCCCTTACTCAAACACCTCACGCTCCGACTCAAAGTAGTCAGTATACCACTCAACTGTTTCCTCCACCCCCTCTTTCCAGTGCACCTGCGGCTCATAGCCGAAAACTTCTCGGGCCCGGTCCACATCCGGACACCGACGGGACACACTGCCGGCATGCGACGGTCCTTGTTCGTACTCGCCGTCAAACTCCATTAGATCGCCGATGTAGCGAATCAAGGTCTCTATGGTGATTTCGTCCCGATCGTCCCCGATGTGGTAGGTTCGCCCGGCCGCCCCGGGCGTCTCCATGGCCTCTGCCACGCCGCGAACCGCATCGTCAATGTGACAGAAGGCCCGCGTCTGGTCGTAGCCGTAGACTGTAAACGGATCCTCCTCCTCATAGAACCGCTCCACGACCTGCGGAATGACGTGCTTAAACCCCATCCGCGGCCCATATACGTTGTGAAAGCGGACGGTGATCTGCTCAAAGTCATATGCCTCTGCGTAATGTGCGATGCCCGCCTCACCGAGCATCTTCGTCACCGCGTACGTGAAGCGGGGCTGCGTGATGTCGGTAATGGAGAGCGGTACGTCCTCTTGCGTTGGAATCTCGGCTCCGAATTCCTCCACCGTGCCCGCGTAAGTCTCACTCGTCGAGGCAAAGAGCACACGGGAGACACTGCTCTCGCGAAGCCACTCGAACGTGTTGAGCGTGATCGCTGTGTTGATGCGCCACACCTCCTCCGGCATATCTTCAGTGTACCCCACCCCGACCACCGCGGCGAGGACATAGACGTGGTCGTACTCATCGTCCAATCGGTCGAACGTCGACCGTTCGGTGAGGTCTCCTTCTACGATGTCAACAGCCGGCGTCTGGAGTAGCGTGTCCAGTTCCTCGTCCTGTTTGCTCCGAAAAAAGTTATCAACGAGCGTGATCTGGCAGTCGCCCCGCTCCACGAAGTAACGAGCCAGGTGGCACCCGATAAATCCGGCACCGCCGAGCAGAAGAATGCGGTTCATGATGCAAGGGAGACATTGGAAGAGGATTCGAGCGAGGAGGCCGACTGAGAAGATCGGTTGTCAGAATCGACCTCTTCGGAATTGAGATCGCCTCGCCCCGTCACCTGCACGCGGTGCGCGCTCTGCAGCGCGCCAATCTCACCGTCGCTCAACACCCCCCAGGCATCGTGCACAACAATTGCACGGGAAAGACCATGCAGTCGGCGGTGCAGTTCAGCATTATCTTCGTACTCGGAATGCGGCGTCGAAAAGACGACGGCCTCAATCTCGTCGGTAAGGGCAGCATCCAAGTCCTGATTTACATCGCGGTTGCGCTCTTCCCAGTACTCGACGAACGGATCGTGGAGTCGCACTTCAGCCCCGTGCTCCTGCAGGAGGTCGTAAAGGTATTCAGCAGGCGTGTATCGCGTATCCCCCACGTCTTTCCGGTACGATACACCGAGCATAAGCACCGTCTGTCCGTCAACCGTATCACCAAGTGCCGCCCGAAGCTGATTAAAGGTATGACGAGGCATCCGGTCATTGATCTCGACGGCCGTCTCACTCTGAGGGAGACGTGCCTCCCCGTCGCTATTTCCATGAGCATCGCGTGCCCAAGATGCCAGAAGTGGATCTTTGGTTAAGCAATAGCCGCCCACACCGAGCCCCGGAAACATGAGGTTTTGGTGTGTTGGGCGCTTCCGAATGGCCTCAATGACTTCGTAAAGATTCACGCCCACCTCTTCAGCAAACTCTGTCCACTCTTGTACAAACGCAATGTTCATGGCCCGATACGAGTTTTCCAGCACCTTTGTCGTTTCCGATGCCGTGGTGCTACCCAGACGGGTGAGCGGATACTCGTCCGTGTAGATAATCGACTCCAGAAAGTCGTGGGTAGCGTCAGCACTCTCCTCGTCGATCCCGGCGTACACGCGATAGAAATTGCGAATGGAGTCGACGTAGTCCGGTCCCGGCATCACTCTTTCGAAGGAGTGGCCGAGCCGGTAGTTTTTCGGAAGTCCACGTTTCTCAAACGTCTCGTCAAAGATCGGCTTAACGACGTTTCGGCACGTGCCCGGCGGCACCGTCGTTTCAACAATCACGAGTGTCTCCGGGGGGCATCGCTCAGCAATCGTCTGGCAGGCATTTTCAAAAGGGTCCAAGTCCACGTCGTATCCCTGCAGGGTCCGCTGCGAATCATTTTCCTTTTCGACATCCAAATTTACGTCAACGATGACAATGTCGGCGACATTGTAGGCGCACTCATTGCACGTCGCTAGAAAATTGCCCTGACCCAACGCCTGTTCATGTAGCTCTTCTACTGTTGAATCGGTCGACTCAATCGGAAACGTTCCCTTATTCAACGCATCCACCTTCCGACGCCCCGCCTCCGTCGGAAGGTCAACCCCAATGACGGCATAGTCCTCATGCGGAGCCGTAGCCACGACGAGAGCCATGACGGACCCTACATATCCAAGGCCTTGCACCACAACAATCTCCTTCTCAGGATGCGAGGCTATAAAATCTTTGACTTGAGAACTCTTCACCACCAGGACATACCCACTTGCTAATACAAAAGGTTACGAAAGGGCCATCGACCGGAACTTGGAATGGCTTTTTTCAAGCTCTTCGTAACTTCCCTCCCCGACCTTCTTCCCGTCTTCAAGCATGACGATGTTATCCGCCCGCCGGACCGTGCTTAGCCGATGCGCAATCATAAGCATCGTGTGATCTCCTTCCAACTCATAAATGGCTTCCATCACGCTGGCCTCTGTCGCCTGGTCCAGTGCGCTCGTCGCCTCATCAAAGACCAGCACAGACGGGTTGTGGTAAAGCGCCCGGGCAATACCGATGCGCTGTCGCTGCCCTCCCGAAAGTTTCACTCCCCGTTCCCCCACGACCGTCTGCCATTGATTGGGGAGTTCTTCGTCTACGAACTCGTAGATGTGCGCGCGGCGCGCAACATCCTTCACGACCTCCATATCGATCTCGTCTTCGGGCTCCCCGAAGGCAATATTGCGGGCAATTGAGTCATCAGAAAGGTAAATCTGCTGGGGAACGTAGCCAATATTTCGTTGCCACTGGCGCACCTTCTCATCACGAATCGGTGTACCGTCTACCGAAATGATTCCCCGTTGAGGTCTGAGCAGACCCAAAATGAGATCCACCGTGGTTGTTTTTCCGGATCCGGTTTTGCCGACAAACCCAACTGTGGAGCGTGCTGGCACCTCAAATGTTAGATTTTCAATGGCAGGTTCTTCCGCACCAGGATAGGTAAATGATATGTCATCGAGAAAGAGCTGATTCTCAAGGGTCAGCACACCCTTTCCCTTCCTGCTGGCGTGGCTGTGCGAGTGAACTGGTTCGACCTCATCCTGCATTCCGTGCTTGAGTGCTCGCAAAGCCGCAACATTGAAGTGGGCACTGGCGGCTCCTTTGTATGCCCGTTGCAGAGCTGGCATGAGCCGATATCCAGCGAATGCGTAAAGTCCCAGTACGGGAATAACCTGCTGCATGCTGTTTTGGATGGCGATCTGATACACAGCGATCAAAATAATACCGCCGAAAGCAACCCCTTCCAGAAGGTATCGAGGAGCCTTTTTAACAATCCGCCACCGTGCCTGGTAACGGGCATATACTTTCGATGGTTTATTATATCTTTTTAATAATGTATCTTCTTTTCCTCTAAGCTTAACTTCTTTTATACCTCCAAATGCCTCATCAACTGTCCTATACCTTTGAGTGTTTGATTTTACGCGTTTTTTTCCGTACTTGGAGATACGTTTTCGCACAATATAATATATTATTGTGTATGCCGTCCCCAATACTATTGCTGCCCCGATAGCAACAAAGGGGTCTATAAATATAAGAAATCCAATTATAAAAATTGCCACAATTCCTCTTGATAACCCTTTCAATAGAGGGACCAACATCCCATTTACAATTTCTGTCACCTCTTGAAGAATGTTTTTGCCTAATTCCGCGCTATTTCGCGTAAGAAAGTATTCATAAGGTCGATGGAGGTAGCTGCGTAGTAGGCGACGCGAAAGTGTGTGGTTGCGTCCCCACGCATACCGAAAAAGGGCCCAGGTCGTAAGGACGATAAACGCGTTGCTTAACAAAAGTGCGGCAAGTGCTGCCAAACCTAACGCGACGAGAAAAGAATTCCGATCCGTAAAGTCGAACGTATCGTAGGTCCAGGCAAGGTAGGCATTCTCCTGTATGCTTGCCGGGTCGGCGGCAACAGAGAGAAAGGGCATGATAGAAGCCACGCTCACTACCTCCAGTCCCGCCATTACGACAACGGCGCAGAAGAGCAGGTACAGATTTCGTCTCTCGCGCCGCGTGAGTAAATTCAGAAGTGTTTTTATAACGTCCATGGTCAAAGACCAGCCTGCAAAGAAATAGGTTATCCGTTGCTCAGGGATAACAAGTGAAAATCGGTGTCTATGTGGTTGGTTGTTCTTTCTGCCAGCGGGATGGGATCACATGTTCACGGATTTCGTCAATCTTCTCTTTTTCCTCATTATCCTCCTGGACATTTCGAAAAAACGCATTCACGAAGGCTACCCCAATACCCAATATCCCCCCCAAGATGAATGTTAATATTACCATCAGCGTCCGATTGGGGGCACTTCGACTCTTCGGTGGCACTGGTTTCTCCACCACCGTCACCACCGGCTGCCGCCGCTGCAGGTCAAGCCGCGTCTGCGTGAGCTGGCTCTGGAGCTCACTGTAGAGCTGCTCCTTGAAACTCACCTGTCGCTGCAGCCGATCGCGTCGGAACTGGAGCGTGGCCGTCGTTGGGTTCTGGTTGCGCTCCAAGAACTGCGCCAGACGGTCCTCTGTGGTTTCGAGCTCTTGTTCTGCCTCTTCAAACCGTTCCTCCACAAACTCAAGTCGCTCCCGAACTTTCTCCGTTCGAATCTCGCGAACCCGGGTCGAGAAGTGATCAAGAAAGCTTTCGGTGATCTCCGCCGCAATCTGCGGACCTCCAGCCGTCACTGAAATCGTCATGAGGCCAGTCTCTTCATCCACCGAGGCTGAAATCATACTCCCGACAGCCTTCAGCGCCGCGTCCTCTCCTTCACTCGGGATCAGCGGCTCGCCGGCCTCCGTTGTTCCCGCCGGGGCGGGTGTTTCCGAAATGGCACGGCCAAGCATTCCCTTCAGGGTCCACGGCAACCAGAGCGTGTATTTCATTACCTGACTCAACGTCCCCGGCGGACGATTCACGTAATCAACGAACGTCATCGGCCGCTCTGCATCCGGAAACCGAAACGTGTCCCGCACCACCGCCAGCCGCACCTCGCGGCTCTGCAGCACGTCCGGATACGCCGCCGGCGTGAGGCCGCTCGACGCCCCTCCCAAACTAATCCCCAGTCCAGAGAGTGCTCCACCCGGAATGCCACTCGGCAGCCCACCACCCTCCTGCTGCGCCTCCCGCACCACCCGTGCCTCGGAGGTGAACTCTTCTTCCGCCAGCAGCGCATACGTCACACCCAGCAGCGTGAACACGAGCACCGTCCGCACGATGAGCGTCCTGTGGCGGGCCAGGACGAGCAGAATGTCTAGCAGCGACACCTCGTCTTCTTGCCGAGGACCGTAGCCCGGCTGTTCTGCAGGTGCCCCATCACCAGGTGGTGTCCCCGGAGGACCGTCTGTCTGGCCTTGGTCGTCGGCGGTGCTCATCGCGATTATGAATCAACTCAACATCTGTAGCAGCACGGTACATCGCGCCGCGCAGGTTATGAGGTCGTCGTTTCTGGCCGAGGGGACGATGTCTGCACCGTAACGCTCAGCTCATCGGCCGTCGTCAAGTTTCGCGCCGCGGCGTTCAAGAACTCGACGCTTACAGGCTCCCCATCTTCTCCGTAGCTCACGACCACCCCGTTCGGCTCCTCTACGGCATTGAGGGGCGGCTCGTCCCGCAACACGAGACAAAGCACGTCGGCCTCCGAATCATAGGTTACCTTCATGGGCTCAGTCGTTCCAGTATTTGTCAACGTCGCTGGTCCAATACACCGTGAGAAGAATCCGTTCCGACCCCTCCCGAACGAACGGAACCCGAATCAGCCCCGGTCCCCGTCGTTTCTGATCAACCTCGGCGTCTCCGTGCCCCGAAACCACCTGCCCTGGATCGCCGATAACATCTTCAATCTCGTTTCGGGTGATTCCCCGCTTCTCGTTCCACTGTTCCTGCCGTTCTTCAGCGTGCTTGGTCCACACAATGTCCATATCAGCACGTGTTTGAGCGTGGATGCCCCACCGGAGACGCCCATCGATTACAGCCGATCCATTTTTGACTCTTCTCAGTCGTCTCCGAAAGCAGTTTGGACACCGATGACAGCAACTCTCGAATGTCTCGAACAGCCCTCTGATTGAGCATCATCTGCACAGTTGCCCCCTTGAACGTGTCGATCGGCTGATGCACCGCCTTCTACTGCCCGACCGACAGATGATCCAGTTCGCGAACCAATTCTTCTCGCAGGGCCTCTTTCGTCATGGTGTTTCTGCATCGGATTTATAGACACGCACGCCACCATCCCCGCCCCGCTCAGACGATCCTCCTTCGCCAGATGAGCGTCTTGTGACGATTGTCGGGAGATTCAGCATCCGTTTAGGAGGCTGGTGTGGCATGCGTTGGGATGTCGAGATCGACCTCAAACTGGACGTTGTCCTGAAGCACGTCAGAGGCGTCGAGCACCTCCAGTCCAATGAGGCGCCCATCTCGGTCAAAATCCGCATGCACGCCGGGCGAAACGGTCTCTGTGCGGGCCGCCGCCGTACCAGGTGCGGCCAGCCATAAATAAAGCAGATCACGCGCCGGGTCGTATTCTACCTTCATTGTGTACCTCCTTCGCGGGGAAAATCGGTTCCGTATCGGGCGAGCACAGTCAAAAGAATCAGGTCATCCTCCTCAATCTTGAAATACACGGTGACCTCTTTCTCGTCGTAGTGCGTTCCCTCCCACACCGCGTCGTACGAAAACACCAAGGTACGTCCTTCCGTGCCCGGTTTCGCGTCTGTCGCCTCCCATCCTGCGTTGATCGTCCCCCGTACCTCTTCTTTCGACACGCCCCGTTGTTCCATTCGGCGGCGCACGTGCGAATGGAAATGGTCATCCGTAAGGGCAAACTCACCCGGCTCCGACGGTGCCATCCTCTCACTCGAATAATGTCACACCAAAAACGAGGCACCTCCCGATGTCCAAACGCCGGTCAAACCCTACTTGTCCATTAATGCCGGATCAGCCTCATTCATCGGGTTTTCTGCTTTCGTACAGGGTCCGATCAATCTCCTCCGCCGTCATCGAATCATGCGATAGCGTCCCCGACGCGCCGCGCAGGTTACGGAGGTCAACGCTTTTGGCTAAGGCAACGATGTCTGGGACATAACGCTCAGCTCGTCGACTCTCGCCCAGGTTCGTCTCACCCCCTTCCCTCTATCCTCTTTCCCCTGAACCCCCACGCCCCACCACTTACCCCGCCCCCAGCAGCGTGATCTTCTCCCGCAGCGCCGGGTCGTCGATGCCGTCCAGGGCATTGCGGGTGTCGACGATGGCGGGCGCATGCTCGGCCACGAGGCCCGGGTCCACGGCGTCGTGGTCCGTTACGATCACCGTCGCCTCGTGCCGCCGCAGCACCTCGGGCGTCAGCTCCACCGACGGAACCTTGGTTGGGCCATCCTCGCCGTCCGCACCCGGTGCCGCGTAGGTGTCCACATGCGGGTCGTGGTACCGAATCTGCCCCACACCTTTCTCTCGGAGCAGCCGGATGATCTCGTCGGCCGGGGAGCGGCGTGTGTCGGACACGTTGCCCTTGAACGCCACCCCCAGCACCAGCACCGCCGCGTCCTGCAGCCGCACCGGCTCGCGGGCGATCGTCTCGATCACCGCGTCCACCACGTGCCGCGGCATCTCCTCGTTCACCTGGGCGGAGAGGGTGATGAAGCTCGTCTCGAAGTCGTGCGTCTTGGCGACCTTCGACAGGTAGTGCGGGTCGATCGGGATGCAGTGCCCGCCCACGCCGGGGCCCGGATAGAACGGCATGAAGCCGAACGGCTTCGTCGCCGCCGCGTCGACCACCTCCCACATCGACAGGCCGTCCACCCGCTCGCAAAACTGGGCCAGTTCGTTGGCCAGGGCGATGTTCACCGACCGGAAGATGTTCTCCAGCAGCTTCTCCATCTCGGCCGCCTTCGGGCCGGAGACCGTATGCACGTCGGCGATGATCTGCCCGAGGGCCCGGCGGGCCATCTCCGTGCCGGTCTCCGTCATGCCCCCCGCCACCACCGGCGTGTTCGCGGTCGTGTACTCGTCGTTGCCGGGGTCGATGCGCTCGGGGCTGAAGGCCAGAAAGACGTCCTCCCCGAGCGTCAGGTCGTCGGGGCCCTCCTCCTCTAGGATCGGCGCGACCACGTCCTCCGTCGTGCCTGGGTAGGTGGTGCTCTTCAGCACGACGAGCTGGCCGGGGCGCAGGTGCGGGGCGATCGTGCGGGTGGCCGCCTCGATGTACGACGGGTCCGGCTCGTTCGTCGCCGTCACGGGCGTCGGTACGCACAGGAACCACACGTCCACCTCGTCGCCCCCGTCGTAGTGGGCGGTGGCCCGCAGCCGCCCCGTCTCCACCAGTCCTTCGATCGCGTCGTCGTCGAGGTCCTCGATATAGTTGTCGCCGGCGTTGAGGCAGTCGACGCGGTCCTCGTCCAGGTCGATGCCTCGCGTCTCGAACCCCTGCGTCGCGTACTCGGCCGCGAGCGGCAGCCCCACGTACCCGAGCCCAACGACCCCGATGGTCGCCTCGGTCGCGTCGAGCCGGCCCACGAGCTGCCGTGCGGCGGCCGGCTGCTCAACGTGATCCGTTTCTGCCATCCCGTTTGGCGAGAGGGCCTCGCGGGGCGGCGGGTCGAGGTTGGGCGTCTCCATGGTCGGACGAATGATGATGCGGAATCGAAAAGATCTGGTACCGTTTTCCAATCACGCAGGCGGCCCGTGCGTGGGTTCGCCATGGGTAGAGTCTTCACGCCCCGCCCCAAGCGGTTTCATGTGGACATCAAACGAGCGGCACGCCACCCCGGCCTCCGCGCACTGCCGGGCCACCTCCTGCTCGCGGTCGGCGGCCGCGTCGCCCACCGCGACAATCACCTCGTCGATGTCGTGCTCCCGGCACAGGTCGGCACACGCGCCCGTGCCCCCGAACACCGGCAGTCCCTGAACAATCTGATCTTGTTTCAATGGGTCGGGATCGACGAACCCGACCGGCACGCGGTCCGTCTCTTCGGCGTCTCGGAGCGCCCGCAGGGCAAGCATGCCCCGCTCACCCGTTCCGTAGAGAAGCACGTTGGAGGTCGACTCGGCAGGCGCGACGCGAGATCTGTAGAGCGACGCGCCCCGCTGGAGCCCACGAAGTCCCAGTCGGCTTCCCAGTATTCCCAGGGTAAGGATCAACCCGTCGACCATCAATAGGGGCGCGGACACGGCGCCCAGTCCGTACACGAGGGCCAGCCCCCCCGCGGTCGCTGCCTGGGCCAGGAGGATCGTGCCGACGATCCGCGCGATGGCCGGCGTGCCGGCGTGGCGCCAGAGCCGCCGGTAGAGCCCCATCGCGTAGAGCACGGCGAGCTGGACCCCCCCCACCAGCAACACCCTCTCAACGATCGGCACGCCCTCAGCCCCTGCCAGTCCGCCCGATCCGAGCCTCCCCGATCCGACGAGGGCGTGCGCGGCCGCAAGCGCCCCGCCAATCAGGAGGCCGTCGCCGACCAGGTAGGCCGCCACGGTTTGCCAGCGCCCCTGTCCTGATTGTGCATTCGACGACGGGCTCGTCGACTCACTCGGCGCCCCGTCGCCCCCAACGCGGGCGGCCCGGTACACGTCGAGGCGCCCCAGGGATCCCCCAATCACCCCCAGCGCGACCGTTCCGAAGGCACAAGCGGCATAGAAGAGCGTCGGCTCCACGACGAGCGCCGTCAGCCCCACCCCGCCGGCGACCGCGCCCATGCCATGCAGGG
Source organism: Salinibacter pepae (assembly GCF_947077775.1). Classification (NCBI taxonomy): domain Bacteria; kingdom Pseudomonadati; phylum Rhodothermota; class Rhodothermia; order Rhodothermales; family Salinibacteraceae; genus Salinibacter; species Salinibacter pepae. The sequence continues at coordinate 2,686,323 of NZ_CAMTTE010000001.1, read as the reverse complement.
TTCCCACGGCCGCGCTCTCCGACAGCCCGAGCGTCACCAGCCGGTGCGACGTGTGGTCCTGCCCCCCGTTTGTCACGGGGCGGCCGGCCTGCGTCCGGGCCACGGTCACGAGCGTCGTGTCCAGGATGGGCACCGCCAGCGCGCAGATCGGCGCCAGGACCGCCACGCCGGGCCCCACCGTCACCGCCCCCTGTCCCATGACCGCCAGGGCGGCCCCCCCGTACCCAAGGACCAGGCTTCCGCAGTCCCCCATGAAGATGCGGGCCGGCTTCGCGTTGAACCATAGGAAGCCGAGCGCCGCGCCCCCGACCGTTCCGCCGAGCAGGGCCGCCGGCAGCGCCCCGCCCGCCGCCGCGAAGGCCGTCAGCGCCACCGCCGCGATGCCCCCGATGCCGGCCGCGAGGCCGTCCATGTTGTCGAGCAGGTTCACGGCATTGGTGATGCCGATGACCCAGACCAGGGTGACCGGTGCCGACGCCCAAAGCGGCCACTCGGGGCCGAAGACATGCCCGGCGGCCATCAGGAGGACGGCGGCCCCGACCTGCGCCGCAAGCTTCGTAGTGGGCCCCACGCCCCACAGGTCGTCGACCATGCCGACGACAAAGAGCAGCGTCGCCCCGCCCCCAATCAGTCCGACGTCAATCCCCACTCCGGCCAGGGGGCCAAGGAGAAGCAGGGCGAGCGCCCCGGCCCCATACATGGCCACACCGCCCATGAGCGCGGTCGGGGTGGCGTGCCAGCGGTCCGCCTGCGGATAGTCGAGCCAGTCGAACGCATGCGCCGCCTTGATCATCGCGGGCGTGAGCAGCAGCGTCGCCGCCCCCGACAGGCACGCGGCGGCCGCCGCCCAGGCAATCACCGGCATGTGGGATGCAGTCGAGAGCACAGCCTGTCTTTCGTTCTCAGTCAGAAAGGATGGGCGCGAACGCGGGGGCGTTCTGGAAGTGGGGGCTTCCCCTCTGATTTGCGCAGATCTTACCCTCTGATTTGCGCAGATCTTACGCGGCGGCCTCGGCCTCTTCGTCTTTTTCCGCACGCACCCCGGCGATGACGTCCCGCAAAATGTCGTCGACGGTCCGTTGGGGCTCGTATCCGGTAAGCTCGGTGAGCTTCGAGCAGTCCGGCGTCCGGCGCTTCATGTCCTCGAATCCGTCCCCGTACACCTCCTCGTACGGCACGTGCCGGACGGCCGCGCCCGATCCCGTCATCTCCAAAATGCGCTCGGCGAGCTCGTTAATCGAGATTTCCGTCGGCTGCCCGATGTTCACCACCTCGCCCTCCGCCGCCGGCGACCGCAGGAGCTGGACGACCGACGCCACCGCGTCGTCGATGTGCGTGAAGCAGCGCGTCTGGGTGCCGTCCCCGTGAATCTCCAGGGGCTGCCCGCTCAGGGCCCGCTCCACGAACGTCGGGATCACCATGCCGTACTGCCCGGACTGCCGCGGCCCCGCCGTGTTGAAGAAGCGGGCGCACACCACCGGAAGGCCGTGCTCGTCGTGGTAGGCCTGGGCCAGGAACTCGTCCATCGCCTTCGTGCACGCGTAGGCCCAGCGCCGCTTGCTGGTCGTGCCGAGGGTCCAGTTGTCCGTCTCCGACAGGGCCTTCAGGTCCTCGTTCTCCTGCATGGCCTTCCCGTAAACCTCCGAGGTGGAGGCCAACAGAACCTTTTTCTGCTCGTCGGCGGCCCGCCGGAGCACATTTTTCGTCCCGTCGACGTTGGTGTGGATCGTTTCCACCGGCCGGTCCAGGATGCGCTTCACGCCCACGGCCGCCGCGAGGTGCACCACCTGATCACAGGCCCCGATCTCTCGGTCCAGCACCTCCTCGTCGAGAACGCTTCCGGTCGTAAACGTGAAGGCGTCGCGGCCTTCGAGGGGGGCAATATTTGATCGGCGTCCCGTCGACAGGTCGTCGAGCACCCGGACCCGGTGCCCGTCGTCGATGAGACGGTCGGCCAAGTGGCTGCCGATAAACCCGGCCCCGCCGGTGATGAGGTACGTCATGCGAAAGATTTTGGAGGTAGGCGTAGAACTAGGAAGACGACGTGCAGAGACGTCCCCGGAATTTACCGCAAAAGAAGCGCGTCGGCTGTGCTTCTGCCCTGTGAGTTCCATGTCTATGAAAACACACAGGAAAGGGAATAACTAGACCAAACTGTCCATGCAGGGTAATTTCAGGCAAGATTTATTCCACGCTTCAGTTGAAGGCCCGCGTGGCGAGCACAATCAGGGTCAGCGTGCTCGACAGGACCTGCGTGACGTTGGACGCGATCTCGGAGTAGTTAATTTCCTGGTCCTGATCGGGTTCTTCTTCGACCCGGATGACGGCCCCGTCGTCCACGACCGGCGTGCGGCGGAACCAGCCCGTCTGGACTTCGAAGGTGGCGCCGGACGCCTGGGTCAGAAATACATCCTGGGTATTCTGGCGCGTGCCGCCGGCGCGGTCGAGGTAGTAGTCCACGCGCCGCCCGTCCTCGTGCTTGATGAGCCCCTCGTTCGCCACGTTGCCCCGCACGGCCACGGTGTTCGGTTGGGTCGGAATCATGATCTCGTCCCCCGGGCGCAGGATGACGTCCTCCGCCGGATTCCCCCGCACGGCCCGCTCCATCTCGACGATGAGCTGCTCCCCGTTCCGCTGCACCCGAAAGTCCTGGTCGGCCTGGGCCTCCGGCCGAGTGAGGCGCCCGCCCTTCAGGTAACCGGTCGGCAGAACGCCCCCGGCCCGCTGAATGACGCTGGAGAGGCGTTCGTTGTCGCGCAGCAGCGTGTAATCGCCCGGGTACTGCACCTCCCCCTGGACCGAGACGGTTTCCTGCGGCTGGAACGACGGACTTTCCCGGATAAAGATGCGGTCGCGGTGCTGCAGGTCAAAGTTGTCGGCGGCCTCCAGGGCCCGGGCCGTGTCCTGGACCGAAAAGTTGACGTCCTTCGGGTCCACGTCCCGTTCGATCAGCGGGACATCCACGGTGCTGGCCCGCCGCCCTTCTTGCCCCCGCCGTTCCACCATCCGGGTCACAGTGACCTGCTGGAGGGACGCGCCCTCGGCAAATCCGTTCGCCTGCAGGATGGCGTCCTTGAGCGTCATGTTGTCGCGGAACGCGTAGCGGCCCGTCTCTTCCACGGCGCCACTGATCCGCACGAACCTTTCTTCGAGGCGCTCGACGGTCGCCGGGTAGATGCGAATCTCGTCCTCGGGGCGCAACTCGCGGTCGGCCATGCCCGTCCCCGCCAGCGCGTCGCCCAGGTGAAACGGAATCACCCGCTCCTCGTCGCCGTCACGCGACACCCGGAACAGGTCGGCCCGGCCCAGGAAGACGTCCTTGAGGTACTCGTCGTCGGTCAGGCCGCCGGCTTTTCGGAGAAGGCTCCGGACCGTCATGCCCTCGCGGTACCGATATTGCCCCGGGTCGCGCACCTGGCCCGTGATGCGCACCTGCCGGTCCGCCCGCATCTCCTGGATGGAGGCCACGTGCAGGCTGTCGCCCGGCTGCAGGACGACGTTGGCCTGGGGGCGATCCTCCATCACGGCCTGGAGGTCGAGGGACTGGCTCGTCTCGCTCAGGGTATCGTCGATCCGCACGAGGTCGGCCTGCTCGCGGTAGGCGTCGCCCGTCAGGCCGTCGGCCTGTTCGATCAGGTCCTTCACCGTGCGCACCTGGTCCCCGATCTCGTACTGCCCCGGCTGGAGCACCGCCCCCGTAACCTCCGCGGCGTCGACGCGCGCCTTCACGGCCGGGTCCTGGGCCTCCGCGAGGGGCAGGACTTTGACGCGGTCGCCGTCGGCTAGCGGCACCTGCGCGGTGTCGGCGCGGGCCGCCTGCAGGCTGGCGTCGAGCACCTCGCGGGCGACGGACGGGTCCTCCCGCTCGGCGAATGGCACAATGCGCTCGATCTGGAAGCGCTTGGTGTAGGCGTTCGGCTTGAGGCCGCCCGCGTAGTCGATCAGGTCCGCAACCGTCTCGCCCTCTTTCATCTCGTAGTACGCCGGGCGCTTGACCGGTCCCGTGATGGCGACCGTCTCCCCGCGCGGCGGGACGAAGATGTAGTCGTTGCTCTGCAGCTGCACCGGGTCGGGGCTGTAGCCCTGCAGGAGGTAGTCGTACAGGTCGACGGTCTCGACCACCTCCCCGTCGCGGATGACGCTGATGTTGCGCAGGCTCCCGCGGCGCAGCGGGCCGCCCACGCTGTAGAGGGCGTTAAAGACGGTCGAGTAGCCGCTCACCATGTAGCCCCCGGGCTGGGGCACTTCCCCGAGCACGAAGACCTGCGTGGGTCGCACGCGGGTGAGCGTGAGGTCCATGAAGACCGTCGGCGGGTCGGTCGTCAGCCCCGAGTAGCTTTGGGAGAGCCACTGCTTCATCTCCGTGCGCAGCTCGCCGAGCGACTTGCCAGACACGGTGAACTGACCCACGTTGGGGACCGTCACGCGCCCGCCCTGGTCCACCGGCAGCTCGTACGTAAACTCCGCCCCGCCCCACACGGTGAGGCGCAGCTCATCGTCCGGCCCCACCACGTAGCTGCCGTCGGCCAGTCCGGTGGGCTGGGGCGTAAAGGCCTCCGGGATGGTCTCGAACGTGTCGTAGCCGAAGTACCTGAGCGTGTCCCGGGCCGCCCGCTGCCGCCTCTCTTCCGGCCGCTCCCCTTCCGGGAGGATCGTCAGGCGGCGGCCCGTGGCCAGGGTGACGGTCGTGTCTTGAGTCGAGGCCTGCACGAAGAGGCTCCAGGTGCCATTGTCGGTGTCTCCAGGGACCGTGAGGGTGCCCCGCCACGTGCCGTTGATCACCGAGCCGCGCACGCGCTGGACGTCTTGCACCTGCACCGAGTCCCCGTCCGCCGTGAGGAAGCCGGGCCGCACCCGTTGGATCTGGTTCTCGCTCCGCAGCGGCACGCGGACCTGAATGTCACGAGGAAGCTGGTCGACTGCAATACTGTCGGGGTCAATCACGGGGGTGCCCGACAGGACCGGATAGGCCGGGTTGCGGGGCCTCTGACGCTCCCCCATTCCGACCCCCGTGGTGTCTTGGCCCTGCCGCTGGCGGGCCGCCTGGAGCAGCGACTGGATGCGCGCCTCCGGCACGCCCAGCTGACGGGCCCGGCGGGCGGCCTGCTCCGGGTTGGAGGGGTCGATGCCGAGCTGCCGCAGGCGCTGGCGCGCCTCCTCGATCGTCATGCCCCGCTCCTCCAGCTCCTGCCGCGCCTCCTCCGGAAGCTCCTCGCGCTGCTGGGCCTGGGCGGGCGCGACGGACAGGGCCACGAGAAGCACACAAAGCACCGAGAGGATCCAGCGCATCGCAACTGCGATCGGATGACAGAAAGACCGGGAGGCGTCGAGCCATGGCCGCCGCGCCGCAAATCGCTACGGCAGCCTCAAAGATAATCCGAAGTACTTGGTAAGTGGCGTCGGGTAGAAAGGCGAATCAATTCGCCCCGTCCCCGACAACTTTTTCGAATATTCGCCGGCACGCCGCCGAAATCCCGCCCGCCCATTAGCCGCGCGCCACGCGCTCCCCGTCGGCAGTCCGCACGCGCTTGCGGAACCGGGCCAGCTGCGCCGTCCAGGTTACGTCCGGCAGGTCGAAGGCGGCCCGGGCGCGGCTGGAGTCGAGCACGGTGTAGGCCGGGCGGGGCGCGGCCGTCTCGTACTCGTCCGACGACACCGGCTCGACAGTCACGTCCGTGCGCCCGAACTGCGCGAAGACCGCCCGGGCGAGGCCGTACCAGCTCGTCTGGCCGGTGCCGGCGAGGTGGTAGCACCCGGCCTCGGGCATGTCGTCGTCCGCGAGGAGACGCTCGCAGACCGACGCCGTCGCCTCCGCGCACCAGCCCGCCCAGGTCGGCACGCCGATCTGGTCGTCCACCACGGTCAGCCGGTCGTTCTCGTCCGCCAGGCGCAGCATGGTCCGCACGAAATTCGAGCGGCGGCGGCTGTACATCCAGCTCGTGCGCAAGATGACGTGGCGCCCGCCGACGGCCTGGATGGCCGCCTCCCCGTCCCGCTTCGTTCGGCTGTACACGTTGATAGGATTCGGGGCGTCGGCCTCGGTGTACGGGGCGCGCTTCGTCCCGTCAAACACGTAGTCCGTGGAGTAGTGCACAAGCCAGGCCCCCACTTCCCGGGCCGCCTCGGCCAGCACGCGGGGCGCCTCGGCGTTGATCCGGGCCGCCCGCGCCGGCTCCTCCTCCGCCCCGTCCACGTCGGTATAGGCCGCCGCGTTTACGACAAGGTCCGGCCCCAACTCCCGCACCGCCGCCCGCACGGACGTCAGGTCTGTCAGGTCCACTGCGGCGCGGCCCGGCGCGTGCACGGCGCCGAGCGGCGCGAGGGTGCGCCTCAGCGCGTGGCCCACCTGTCCGGTGGCCCCGAGCAGCAGAATGGAGGCGGTCGCGTCGGGCATTGCGGGTCGATGTCATCGCACGTTGTCAAACCGAAGGGCCTCGCGGGGGATTTCGTCCAGCGCAGGCGCCCCTGCGTCCTTTGCCGAAAGAATCGGGTCTTCTGTCGGCCAGTCGATAGCAAGGGCCGGGTCGTCCCACCGGACCGTCCGGTCGGCCTCCGGGTGGTAGAAGTCGGTGCACTTGTAGTGGAAGAGCACCTCCCCGCTCGTCGCCACGAAGCCGTGGGCGTAGCCCTCCGGCACGTACAGCTGCCGCGCGTTCTCGGCCGAGAGGACCTGCCCCTCCCACGCCCCAAACGTATCCGCCTCGGCCCGCACGTCGACGACCACGTCGTAGACGGCCCCCTTCAGCACCGAGATCAGCTTCCCTTGCGGCCGGGGGTTTTGGAAGTGCAGCCCCCGCAGCACCCCTTCGCGGGACCGGGACAGGTTGTCCTGCACGAACGTGACGTCGAGGCCGTGGTGGCCGTAGTCCCGTACGTTCCACAGCTCGGCGAACGAGCCGCGATCGTCCGTGTGGACGTCCGGCTCGATCAGGCGCACGCCGGGAAGGGAGGTCTCGGAAACGGTCATCGGAGGGGTGGGCCGGGACACAGAAAAGGCTAGGCGGAGGCGGGCGTGGTGTCGCTCCGGACGCGCGCCACGAGGTCGAGCAGGTACTGGCCGTAGGCGTTGTTGTCCATCGACCGGCCGATCCGCACCACGTCGTCGGCGTCGATCCAGCCCTGGCTCCAGGCAATCTCCTCGGGGCAACTGATCTTGAGGCCCTGGCGCGCCTCGATCGTCTGCACGAAGTTCGCCGCCTGCAGCAGCGAGTCGTGCGTGCCGGTATCGAGCCACGCCATGCCCCGCCCGAGGGTTTCGACCTGCAGCTCGTCCCGCTGAAGATAATGCCGGTTCACGTCCGTAATCTCCAGCTCCCCGCGGTCGGACGGCTCCAGCCCCTCGGCGACGTCGACGACGCCCGCATCGTAGAAGTAGAGCCCGGTGACGGCGTAGTTGGAGGGCGGTACGTCGGGCTTCTCCTCGATGGCGAGGGCCCGCCCCGCCGTGTCGAAGTCCACGACCCCGTAGCGCTCCGGGTCGTTCACGTAGTAGGCAAACACGGTGCCCCCCGACGACTGCCCGGACGCCCGGCGCAGCTTCTCGCCCAATCCCTCCCCGTGGAAAATGTTGTCGCCGAGAATGAGACACACGTCGTCCCCGTCGATGAAGTCGGCCCCGATCGTGAACGCCTGTGCGATGCCCTTCGGCTCCGGCTGCTCGGCGTAGCGGAGGTTGAGGCCCCACCGGCGGCCGTCCCCCAGCAGGTCCTCGAACCGGGGCAGGTCCTTCGGCGTCGAGATGAGCAGGATGTCCCGGATGCCCGCCCGCATCAGCGTCGACAGCGGGTAGTACACCATCGGCTTGTCGTAGACGGGCACGAGCTGCTTGCTCACCGCCCGGGTGGCCGGATACAGCCGTGTGCCGGCGCCGCCGGCCAGCAGGATGCCCTTGCGGGTGCGTGTTGAAGGGGCCGTTTCGTCGGTGCTCATCCTGTCAAAGCTGCGCTTCGATGCGTAGACGCTTCGTCAACGTACGTGGTGCGTGAGGCGTGACTCGTGAGGAGGGATGCGTGACGTACAAGTTGCTCCGTACTGCCCTCTTCGCCCTTCACGGTTCACGCATCACTTTGTCTCACCCGTATATTGCGTATTTCGTATTGCGTATTTCGTGCTGCGTGCCGACCGTCAAATTAGCCCCCCAACCCTCAACGCCCCCCTTACCCCTGAACCGCCCGCACCCACTCCCGGTGCTCCACGTACCAGTCGACCGTCCGGCGCAGTCCCGCCTCGAAGCCGACCTGCGGCGTCCACCCGAGCTCGTTCTCGATCTTGCTCGGATCGATGGCGTAGCGCCAGTCGTGCCCCGGCCGGTCCTCCACGAACGTGATCAGGTCGTGGTGGCTCTTGGTCTCAAGGGTGCTGCCCGCGGGCCGCGTCTCGTCGAGAATGTCACATATCTGACGGACGACCGTAATGTTCTCCCGCTCGCAGTTCCCGCCGACATTGTAGGTGTCGCCCACCTCCCCCTCAGTCAGCACGCGCAGCAGGGCCCGCACGTGGTCCTTCACGTAGAGCCAGTCGCGCACGTTTGTCCCGTCGCCGTAGACCGGAATCGGCTCCCCGTCCAGCGCGCTGCGGATGACGACCGGAATGAGCTTCTCCGGGTGCTGACGCGGGCCGTAGTTGTTCGAGCAGTTGGTGATGACGACCGGCAGGCCGTAGGTGCGCTGCCACGCCCGGGCGAGGTGGTCGGCCCCGGCCTTGCTGGCCGAATACGGAGAGCTCGGGTCGTAGGACGTCTCCTCCGTGAACGCGCCGGTCTCGCCGAGCTCCCCGTACACCTCGTCGGTCGAGACGTGGAGGAAGCGGAAGCCGTCGGGCCGGCCCTGGTCTTCCCAGTAGGTCCGCGCCGCCTCCAGCAGCACCTGTGTGCCCACCACGTTCGTCTGCACGAAGGCCGCCGGGCCGTCGATGGAGCGGTCCACGTGCGACTCCGCCGCGAGGTGGAGCACGCCGTCCGGTTCGTACTCGCGGAAGAGACGGTGCATGGCCGGGGCGTCGGTGATGTCCTCCTGCTCGAAGTGGTGGCGGGGATGATTTGCCACAGGCGCCAGGTTCTCCTGGTGCCCGGCGTAGGTGAGGGCGTCGACCGTGACGACGGTGGCCTCGGTCTCCTGAATGAGGTGGCGCACCACCGCCGAGCCGATGAAGCCGGCCCCGCCAGTGACGAGGAGGGTGTCGTTCATGGAATTGTCGTGTGCCAGATCGTTCAGAGATCCGATTGCGCTTCGCCCATGCTGAAGCCTCCAATCCCCACAGAATCGGGAGGCGTCTGCGTCTCTTCGCCCTCCTACGCTTTGGGCTCCCTCCCCTAGCAAGCCTCAATCACTCGTTCTGGGAAGCTAATCGGTCAAGAGTATCCGCAAAGGCTTGAAGATCCGCAAAGACACGTTCCGCAGTCTCCGGCAATTTTCTCATGAGGAGGTCGAGTTGCTCAGGGTCGAACTCGAACGCATACACGTTGCGAACTACGTGACGAAACCCCCGATACCGGTCCAGTTTTTTTCGAGCATCGTCTGAGAGGACCGAGGGACGGACCCCGTTGAGCTCCGTATTCATCTGCTCCAGTAACTCTTGATGCCAGCTTCCGCCCTCCGGAACCGTCTGGTCGATCCGTTCGGCCACGATCTTAAAGACTCGCTCCAGCCCAGCATAGAACCCATGCAGGTTGAGCGCGACGGCGTCGATGCGGTGGTCCGCCGGGCGATTGAGGTCCACGTCGGCCCAGATGGCTTGTGCCCGGTCGACGACGTCTTCGATCTGCTCCACCTCTCGGCGAATGCGGCCCGCGACAGCGAGATAGGACTCCGTCATACGTCTCGGCCCTCCCGCCGAACCACGTCCCGGAGCGACGCGGGACACTGTTCGAGACGAACCAGATCGACCTGAAATGGAGCCGCCTCGTCTTGGACACGGGCGACGGCTTCAAAATAGTCTTCCTTGTCGAGCCCCCGAACGGCCAGATCAATGTCCGACTGGGGCCCGAGGGGCACCTCGTCGCCGGCCATGGACCCAAACAGCACGACGCGGGCTGCGCCGTAGGCGTGCCGGAGATACTCGGCAACCCGTCGGGCGGTCTTCCGTGCTCGACGGCGGCGCCGCTCTTGCTCGCGGCGGGCCTGGGCGCCCCGTCGACGCATCGTGTCCCGGTAGGAGGCAAGCGGGTCGGCCATTCGAGCGAAACGGCTCCGATTTCCGCGGAGCATCAGTGGAAGAAAGCAACTATTTTCCAGTACGTGTTAATGCGCAACGGACCGTTCAGGGTTTCCGGTCCTATTGGGCTACAGCCACACCAGCGAAATGATGCCCACCGACGTTCCCATCACCAGCAGCGTCACCGGCCAGCCCACGCGGGCGTAGTCGCTGAACCGGTACCCGCCGGGCGCCATCACCATTAGGTTCGTCTGGTACCCGATGGGCGTGAGGAAGCTCGCGGAGGCCGCCACGGCCACGAGGACCCCGAAGGCCACGGGCGGGACCCCGAGGCTCGACGCCGCGGCCATCGCGACGGGCAGCATCAGCACCGCCGCGGCGTTGTTCGTGATGATTTCGGTGAGCAGGTTGGTCAAGAGGTAGAGGGCCACGAGGACGACCACGGGCCCGAACGGCTCGGCGACGGAAAGCACCCCCTGGGCCGCCGCCGTCGCGAGGCCGGTGGTCTCGATGGCTTTCCCGATCCCCAGGGCTGCCGCAATGACGACCAGCACCTGCACGTTGAGCGCCCGCTGGGCCTCCGCCGGCCGGATGCACCCGGCCAGGATCATGAGGAGGGCCGCGAGCACGGCGGCCGTGACGATGGGGGCCAGGCCCGTCGCCGCGGCCAGCACCATCGCGCCCGTCAGGCCGAGGGCAATCGGCGCCCGCCCCGACCGATCCGTCTCTTCGTCGTCGTGTTCAGGCGACCCGCCCTGGCGGGCCCGTCCGTCACGGGGCGCCACGAGGTAAAATTCCTCCCGGCTCCCGCTGCTCCACCGTTTCTTGAAGTCGCCGGGCGCCTCCACGATCAGCAGGTCACCCGCCTGCAGCTCCGTCGTGCCCACCGGGCTCGTCACCGGCTCGTCCTGGCGCTGGATGCCAAGGACGACGCCCTGGTACTGCTCGCGGAAGTTGGCCTCCCCCAGCGTGGTGCCCACCAGGTTCGACGATTCGGCGATGACCGCCTCGTAGAGCGGCAGGGTTTCGTAGCGGGCGGGGTCGTCGTGGGTCCCGTCCGGGGCCGGGAGGGTGCGCGAGAGGCCGGGGCGTTCCAGAAGCCGCTCCCGGGCGGCCAGGCTCCCATTGAAGGCCAGGACGTCGCCCTGTTCGAGGGGGCGGCCCGGGCGGCCCTGCAACACCTCCGTCCCGCGGCGGACGTGCGTCAGGTAGGCGTCGCCGAGGTCGCGCAGGCCCGCCTCGGCCACCGTCTGGCCCACGATGGGGGACGGTGCGGTCACCGTGACCTCGAACATGTTCTGGCCCAGCCGCCGCTCGGCCGCCGGGGCGGAGGTGCCGCGGTCCGGCAGCAACCGATGCCCGCCCAGAACGAAGTAGGCAATGACGACCAGGGCCGCGGGGACGCCGACCCAGGTGACGTCGAAGAGCGAAAGCGGCTCGTACCCTTCCGCCTCCATCAGCCCCGCGACGATGAGGTTCGTGGAGGTCCCGATGAGCGTCATCATGCCCCCGGTGATGGCCGCGTAGGAGAGCGGGATCATCAGCTTCGACGCCGGGATGTTCTGCGCGTCGGCCCACTCCTGCAGGCGCGGCGTGAGCATCGCCACGATGGGCGTGTTGTTGAGCAGCCCGGACAGGACGGAGGTCGGCACCATGAAGCGGGCCAGAACGGGCCCGAGCCGCGTGGTGTCGGCAAAGAGCACCCGGTCGAGCTCCGACAGGGCATCGGTGTGCTGCACACCCCCGGCCACCACGTAGAGGGCGCCCACGGTGAGGACGGCGGCGTTGGAGAACCCGGCGAACGCCTGGTCGGGCGATACGACGCCCGAGACGAGGAGAACCGACAGGCCGCTCAGCAGCACCAGGTCCGGGCGCCCAACGTCCGCCATCAGCGCCCCCACCACTCCCATGACGACGGCAACGGTGATCCAGGCGTTGAGGCCGAGACTGCCAAGCAAACCCACGAGAAGGACTATCGAATGAGAAGTGAAACGCGGTCAGTTTCTCAAAGAAGTAAGAAAACCGGTAGCGGATCAATAAGTAGTGGTGCTCTCTGTTTGCATTCCGTCACGTCCGGCTCACCAGTCCATCCAGTCCGATGATCAAAGAGCCCCACGAATGTAGAGAATGCGGCTCTTCGGGACGCCGCCGAAGAACGGCCACAGCGCCAGTGGTTCTCAGCAGCAGGACTGCAAAGATTGTGGGGCCCACAAAGTGCTTGGGTCTGGAGCCGCGAGGCTACTCCGAGGAGGAAAAAGAAAAAATCCTCAGGGCTTATCGCGAACGCGGGTCAAAACGAGCAATCAGTCGGATCTTCGGCATCAGTCGCTGTTGCATTGACTCATTGGCTCGAAAAAAGAGACGAGAAATGGGCTCATTAGCCGATGGGCTCAGGCCGGCTGAGGAAAACGATGTCCTTGAGCTTGACGAATGCTGGACATATGTCCGGAAGCGTTCAAACAAACGATGGCTCAGGGCTTGGGCTCTGCCCGTCGAACTCGGCAAGTCGTAGCGAACGCGCACGGAGACCGTTCGGCCAAGACCTGCGCACGGCTCTGGAGCCGGATTCAACAGAGCGACAGCTCAAGGACTACCGACGAGGCCGAAGCTTCAGCGACTTCTGGAAATCCTATCGCCCAGTTTCTGCGGGCGACTCCAGTCACCGGCAGGTCGGAAAGTCCAGTGGCGAGCTGGCCTGTGCACAAGCGCTTCTTCGGGCGGCTGCGGCAGAAGCTGGCGCGGTACGTTCGACGGACACGAGCGGCTTCCGAGTCAGAGCGAATGCTACATTTGACGACAAAGCTGTTCGTGGAGTGGTACAACGAAGCCGTCACTTAACATCGACCCGCTATCAGAAACCCTTTCGGTCGAAGTGGTGTGGTTCTCAAAGAAACTGGGAGAAGATGGAGCGGAGCTGTTCAATCTCATCGAGTCGGTGTTGAATTGCCTCGTATACAATGTCACGGTCAATGTCGAGGTAGTCGTGCACGAGCGCGTTCCGAAATCCAACCATATCGGTCCATTGCTCGCGCATCTCCTCCCCGATCAGTCCTTCGGACTCGAAGATGTCGGGTAAATCCTGAGCCCGCTCCACGGCCCCGAGGTTCTCATCGACGACCACGTGGCTGGCCATATCGTTGATAGATTCAATCGACAATTGTAGAAATCGCTCAGCACTTCCGTAGAGGTAGGGGTCTTCGACGAATTCCGAGCGCGAGTGCTGTTGCGTCGTTCTCAGAATATCGAGGTACTCGCTGAGCTTCTGCAGCCGGCGCCGGATCACGTTTGGGTCAACCATGGGCCTTCTCTTGCAGTCGTTCTTTGAGGGCCTTGCGCTGCCGCCGGAAGTGGGGCTCAAAATCCCAGTACATGCGAGCGACCTTCGAAAAGAAGCGACCGTGATGGAAGTCGTCCCGGGCATAGAGAAGAACATTCGGCCGCACGGCCTCGAACTGCAGTACGAGGGGGGCGCCGTTGAGCACGACGAGGTCGATCCAGTCTCGCCCTGCCGCCTTCATGCAGTCGGTGATGAGCGGGACCTTGTCGTCGGTGGGCTCCCACCGATCGGAATCGACGACGATGCCGAGGTCAAGGTCGCTGCGGTCCCGTTCGCGATCGGCCGCGACGGACCCGAAGAGGTACGCCGCCCGCACGGCAGGGTGATCCGCAAAGACGTTTCGGAGCCGATGCTCAGTGGCCTCGGAAAGCATGACGGCGGGGCGTCTGAGACAAAGAGGAGTCTGTCGGCCTGAACGAAGCGCCCCAGAAGAAGATCACTGCCCCGTTCATCTCCCCCAGTCGGCTACACAATGCCTCGCGCTTCGAGGGCCTCGACGATCTGATCGACGCACGCCTCCACGTCGTCCTCGTCGGTGTCGACCACCACGTCCGGGTCCGCCGGCGCTTCGTACGGCGCGGAAACGCCGGTAAAGTTGGCGATCTCACCGGCTTCGGCCTTCGCGTACAGGCCCTTCGTGTCTCGCTCCTTGCACACCTCCAGCGGGCAATCGACGTGCACCTCCAAAAAGCGGTCGCGGACGTCGTCCGGCAGCAGCTCGCGGGCGCGGTCGCGGTCCTCCTGGTAGGGCGAGACGAACGAGCAGAGCGTCACGTTGCCCTGCTCGAAGAAGAGGCGCGCCACCTCGCTGACGCGACGGATGTTTTCTGTGCGGTCGGCGGGCGTGAAGCCGAGGTCGCCGCTCAGGCCGTGCCGCACGTTGTCCCCGTCGAGCATCATCGTCTGCACGTCCGCGTCGAACAGGCGCTCCTCCACCGCCTTCGCGATGGTGGACTTCCCGGCGCCGGACAGGCCCGTCAGCCACACGACGCCTGCCTTGTGCCCGTTTTGCTTCTCGCGCTCCTCACGCGGGATCTGAAGCCCCTCCCACGTGACGTTCGGGGAGCTCTCCGCCTCGTCCTCCGCCTGCGGCTCTGCCTGCTGGCCGAACGGCGTCACGTCCTCGGCCACGCCCCGAATCATGCCGGCGGCCACCGTGTCGTTGGTGTCCGGGTCGATCAGGATGAAGCTGCCCGTCGCCCGGTTGAGCTTGTACGGGTCGACGAACAGGGGGTCGGCGGTCTCGATCTCCACCCGCCCGATGTCGTTGAGCTCGAAGGTGTCGGCCTCCTCCCGGTGAAAGGTTTCCACGTTGGTGCGGTAGACAATCTTCGACACGTAGGCCTGCGTCCGGCGCGTGGTGTGCTGCAGGACGTAGGGGCGGTCCTGGCGCATGGCCTCCTCGTTCATCCAGCAGAGGTCGGCGTCCAGCTGCCGCGTCACGTCCGGCTTGTTGCGGCTTCGCACGATCATCGACCCGCGGCTGACGTCGATCTCATCCTCCAGCGAGAGCACCACCGACTCGCCGGGCCCCGCCTCGTCGAGATCCCCGTCCAGGGTCGTAATCGTGTCCACCTCCGAGGTGTAGCCGGACGGGAGCACCGTAATCTCTTCCCCCGGTCGCACCTTTCCCGACGCCACCTGCCCGGCGAAGCCCCGAAAGTCCTGGTGCGGCCGGATCGTGGTCTGGACCGGGAACCGGAAGTCCACCTGGTTGCGCGTCGATTCCGTCCGCACGCTCTCCAGGCGGTGCAGGAGGGTCGAGCCCTCGTACCACGGCATGTTGTCGGAGTGGTGCACCACGTTGTCGCCCTTCAGGGCCGAGATCGGGACGAACGTGATGTCCTGCACGTCCAGGTTGTCGGCGAAGTCCTCGTACTCGGCCACGATCTCGCGGAAGCGCGCCTCGCTGTAGCCGACCAGGTCCATCTTGTTGACCGCCACGATGACGTGGGGGATCTGCAGCAGCGAGGTGATGAACCCGTGCCGCCGCGTCTGCTCCAGCACCCCGTTCCGGGCGTCGATCAGCTCCACGGCCAGCTCCGCCGTCGAGGCGCCGGTGACCATGTTGCGGGTGTACTGCTCGTGGCCCGGCGTGTCGGCAATAATGAACTTCCGCTCCGGCGTGGAGAAGTACCGGTAGGCCACGTCGATCGTGATGCCCTGCTCCCGCTCCGCGCGGAGGCCGTCGGTCAGGAGCGCCAGCTCCAGCTCCTCGTCCTCCCGCTGGGTGTTGCGCTCGATCTCCTCCATCTTCTCCTCGAAGATCTCCTGCGTGTCGTACATGAGCCGCCCAATGAGCGTGCTCTTGCCGTCGTCGACGCTCCCCGCGGTCGTAAACCGCAATACGTCCATATCTTGGGTGCCAACGCCTTGCGTCTCCATCAGATCAGTGTCGAGTTTCGAGATGCGAGTGTCGAATTGTGCATTCGTGCCTACAGGCCGCGCACACGGACCGCTGAACCGGGTCAGTCGCCCAACGCCCCCCATTGCCCCACTCAGCCACTGCCAAAATCAGTTCATGGCCCCCAATGCCCAAAATGCCAAAATGGCCCCAATGCCAAAATGGCCACAATGCCCCAATGACCAAATGACTAGAAGTACCCCTCCCGCTTGCGCTCCTCCATGGCCGCCTCCGCGCGCTGGTCGTCGGCCCGGGCCCCGCGTTCGGCCTGCTGCGTCGTGGCCACCTCCGCGATCACCTCGTCGAGCGTCGTCGCCGTCGACTCCACCGCGCCGGTGCAGGTCATGTCCCCGATCGTCCGGAAGCGGACCATCTTCTCCACGTAGTGCTCGTCCTCCCGCAGATCGTTGTATGGGGACTTGGGCAGCAGCACACCGTCCCGCTCGAACATCGTGCGCTCGTGGGCGAGGTACAGGCTCGGAATCTCGACGCCCTCCTGCCGGATGTACTGCCACACGTCCAGCTCCGTCCAGTTGCTGAGGGGAAAGGCCCGGAAGTGCTCGCCCTGCCGGCTCCGGCCGTTGTACAGGTTCCAGAGCTCCGGGCGCTGGTTCTTCGGGTCCCAATTCCCGAATCGGTCGCGGTGCGAGAAGAAGCGCTCCTTCGCCCGCGCCTTCTCCTCATCCCGGCGCGCCCCGCCCAGGGCCGCGTCGAAGCCGTATTCCTCAATCGTGTCGAGGAGGGTCACGATCTGGAGCTTGTTGCGGCTCGCGTCCGGGCCCTGCTCCTCCTTTGCCCGGCCCGACTCGATCGTCTCCTCCACGCTGCCCACAATTAGGTCCAGGTCGAACTTCTCCATTAGGTTGTCCCGGAATTCGATCGTCTCCGGGAAGTTGTGGCCCGTGTCCACGTGGAGGATCGGGAACGGCACCTTCGCCGGATAGAACGCCTTCCGCGCCAGGTGAATCATGGTGAGGGAGTCCTTCCCCCCACTGAACATGAGAACAGGGTTGTCGAACTGGGCCACGGTCTCCCGCATGACGTGAATCGCCTCCGACTCCAGCCAGTCGAGGTGCTCGGAGGTGCCGTTGGAAATGGACATGACGAGTCGCGCAGGGATTCTGAAAAAGTCTGGCGCAAGGGAGCGCAGTGGGCCGACACGGGCGGGGGCGTCGGGGCAACGTTCAGGCGTTTATCGCCCTGCCCGCCCCAAAAGCGTCAAGGCCGATGCGGTACGTAGGGCCGCCCCGCGGCGCAAACACAAAACGGAACGCGCGGGATGCGGAATACGAGACGCGCAGGACGTGACATCGTTGGAAATGACACAAACCACGCGTGAACGTCGGAAACACGAACCGGAAAAGCAATGCCCGAACCGAATCATTGGTGCCTCACAATCCCCACGACGCGGGCCGAACCGAGCTTGATCCGTCGTTTTTTCACGCGGCAGGAGTCACATCTATCAATTTCGACTTTGCCAGGCGCCTTTTTATGTTACATTCAGATGTTCAAAACCCAATCTTCTTGGTCGTACCGACTGGCCCGTGCCCCGAGACACTGCCCGTTCCACAGACACACTCCCGCTTGCCCGGCCGGACGTGACGCGTCACGAGCGAGAGCGGGTGTTGGAGGTGCTGCGCTCGGGCCGCCTCTCGCGCGGCCCCGCCCTTGAGGCCTTCGAGGCCAAAATGGCCGACCGGTGCGACACCGCCCACGCCGTCGCGGTCAGCAGCGGGACGGCCGCCCTGCATTGTATCGTATCGGCCCTCGACCTGGCGCCGGGCGCCGAGGTCTTGACGACGCCGTTCAGCTTCGTCGCGTCGAGCAACGTGCTGCTGTACGAGGACCTGCGGCCCCGTTTCGTGGACATCGACCCGTCCACCTACAACCTGGACCCGAGCCGTGTGGCGGAGGCCCTCACCCCACAGACCGAGGCCATTCTCGCGGTGGACGTGTTTGGCGTGCCCGCCGACTGGCCCGCGCTCGCCACGCTCGCCGACGCGCACGACCTCCGGCTCATCGACGATGCCTGCGAGGCGATCGGGGCGTCGGTGGGGGGACAGCCCGTCGGAGCCTGGGGGGACGCCGCGTCCTTCGGGTTCTACCCGAACAAGCAGGTCACGACCGGCGAGGGCGGCTGCATCACGACCGACGACGCCGACCTGGCCCGCCACTGCCGCGCCCTCCGCAACCAGGGGCGGTCCCAACAGTCGTCGGGCCGCATGCGCCACGACCGGCTCGGCTACAACTACCGGCTCGACGAGATGTCGGCCGCCCTCGGCTGTGCCCAGCTCGACCGCCTGGACACGCTCCTCGACCGCCGCGCCGCCGTCGCCGCGATGTACGCGGACGCCCTCGCGCCCCTGTCCGACGACGTGGCGCGCCCCGTGGACCCGGCCGGCGCGGAGCGAAGCTGGTTCGTGTACGTGGTCCGCCTGCGCGACCACTTCGCCCCGGATGCTCGCGACCAGCTGATGGATCGCCTGCAGGCCCGCGGGATCGGCTGCGCGCCGTACTTTCCCCCGATCCCCCTGCAGCCCCCCTACCGGAACCGGTTCGGCTTCGCGCCGGGCGACGTTCCGGGGTGCGAATCGGTCTCGGCGCGGACGCTGGCCCTGCCCTTCTTCGGCGACATGACCCGCGCGGACGTCCACCGCGTGGCCGAGGCCCTCGCCGAGATCTGTCCAACCCTCCCCCGCCAGTCTTGACGCCCATGCCTGAACCACCTTCTGTGCATTCGACGGCCAAGCGGGCCCTCGACCTCGTCGGGGCGGGCCTTCTTCTCATCGGGCTGTCCCCGCTGCTCGGCCTCGTCGCCCTGAGCGTCTGGCTGGACGACGGTCGGCCGATTCTGTTCGCCCAGACCCGGGTCGGGCGCGGCGGCGTGCCGTTTCGGCTGTTTAAGTTTCGCACGCTCACGCACGAGCCGGACGATCCTGCGCGGGCGGCGGCCCACACGACCGGTGTCGGCGGCGTCCTCCGGCGCTGGGCCCTCGACGAGCTGCCGCAGCTCTGGAACGTCCTGCGCGGCGAGATGAGCCTCGTCGGCCCCCGGCCCACCGTTCCCGATCAGGTCGCGCGGTACGGCCCGCACGAGCGGCGGCGGCTCCGGGTGCGCCCCGGCCTCACCGGCTGGGCCCAGATCCACGGCCGCAACGCCCTCTCGTGGCCCGAGCGCATCGACCGGGACGTGTGGTACGTGCGGAACCGCAGCCTCCGGCTCGACCTGCAGATTTTGGCCCGCACGCCGCTCATTCTGGTGCGGGGCGTGGGCGTGTACGGGGCCGACGCGAAAAACCCTTCGTTCTCTCCGGGCTCCCAGCTGCATGCATGACCCTACTCCCCTCCTCCTCGTCGGCGCGGGCGGATTTGGGCGCGAGGTGGCCGCGCTTGTCGAGACCCTGAACCAACAGGCCCTAACGTGGAATCTGCGCGGCTTCGTGGACGACGACCCGGCCCTCCGCGACGCCACCGTGATGGAGATCCCGGTTCGGGGCGATGTCGACTGGCTCACTCGTCAGACCGATCTCTCTGTTTCCCTCACCATTGGGGATGGGTCGGCGCGCCGGGCCGTGGCCGACCGCCTCACCGCCACCGACCTCCAGCCCGCAACGCTCGTCCACCCCACGGTTTCTGTACACCGTACCGTCCGCCTCGGGCCCGGCACCATTCTCTGCCAGGGGGCCGCCCCGACCGTAGATGTGCAGATCGGCCCCCACGCCGTTCTGGACCAGCACTGCACTGTGGGCCACGATGCGGTGCTTGACGCCTTCGTCTCGCTTCGCCCTGGGGCCCGCATTTCCGGATCGGCCCACCTGGAGCAGGCAGTGACCGTGGGAGCAGGGGCGGTCGTGCTGCCCGACGTGACCATCGGCGCCGGCACGACGGTGGGGGCCGGGGCGGTCGTCACCGAGGACCTGCCCCCCGACTGCACCGCCGTCGGGCGCCCCGCTCGTCCCCAATAGAGGTGCCCCATGCGCATAGCTGTTTTCCTCCAGCACTACCACACTCCGGACTGCCCCACCGCGGGGCGGCCCTACGCGCTGGTGGAGCGGCTGGGCCGGGACCACGAGGTTACCGTGATCACGACCCGGGCCTGGGAGGGGACGCGGACGGCCCATCGGTTTCCGTGGGCGCCGCCGGGCGTCGACCTCGTGCGGTTCGACGTGCCCTACGACAACGCGATGTCGGCCCCGAGACGACTGGTGTCGTTTCTGCATTACGCCGCCCGGGCCGTCCGGCATGGCCTGCAGATGCCCCGACCGGACGTGATTCTCGGGTCCTCGACGCCCCTGACCGCGGCGGCCGCTGCGGGCCTCGTGGCCCGGGTGCGCCGCGTTCCGTGGGTCTTCGAGGTGCGCGACCTCTGGCCCGCCTTTCCCCTCCAGATGGGCGCGGTGCCGGACGTCGGTCTGCACGGACTGCTGCGGTGGGGCGAAGCGGCGCTGTACCGGAGCGCGGCGCACGTCGTGACGGCCTCCCCGGACATGGAGCGGCACGTCCGCGTCCGGGCGCCCGACGCGTCGGTGACGACATTGGAGTACGGGGCCGCTCCCACGGTTCTGGAAACGGTCGACGAGGAGGCCCGCCGGGCCCTGGCAGAGCACCTGTCCCCCACGCGACGCTTCCTCGTGCTTTACGCCGGCACGTTTGGCCGCGCCAACGCCATCCCGACGCTGCTCGACGCGGCCCGTCGCCTCGTCGACGCCCGCTCGGACGTGCTCGTGGCCCTTGCCGGGCGGGGCCACCACGCCCCGCTGGTAAAGCAGGCCGCCCGCCGGCACGACGCCATCCGTCGGCTCCCGCCCCTTCCCTACCCCGACGCCCTCGCGCTCTTCAAGCGCGCCGACCTTTCGCTCGTCCCCTTCCTCGATCGCCCCGTGCTGGCCGCCAACGCGCCCAGCAAATTTTTCGACAGCCTCGCCACCGGAACGCCCGTCGTGGTGACGAACCCTGGGTGGACGCGGCGGTTTGTGGAGCGGCACGGCTGTGGCTGGTTCGTCCCGCCCGACGCCCCCGGCGCCCTCGCCGACCGCGCACGGGCCGTCCTGGCAGCCCCCGATGCCCGCGCCCGGGCCGCACAGAATGCCCGCGAGGCGGCCCGGCGGCACTTTAATCGGACCCGCATGCTCGACCGGTACACGGCCCTGCTGGAAGGTGTCGCCGGTGTTTCCTCAAAGCGGCCGTAGCCTCACCCCGCCGAGAACCAGGGCAACCCTCAAAACTGTCAGCGCCTGCTCGTTTGATGCCTCTCTTCACTCCGGACACAGACGACACCGCCGTCGGGGCGTGGTCCCACCAGTGGGGGCCGCTCCTGCTGGCCCTTCCGGATGCACTGCTCCTGTGTGGGGGGCTGGTTCTCGGGTACGCCGCCTGCTCTGGGGGCGAGGCGCTCCCGCACGGGACCGAATGGGGCACGGCGGCTGTCCTGGGCGTGTACGGGACTGCATTGGTGGGCAGCGGCGCCTACCGCCTGTCGCCCCGGCAGACGGACGTGTCGGACCTGTTGCGCCTGGGGGCGGCGCTCCTCGGCGCGTGGGGCGGGACAGTCGCGCTGACCTACGTGATCGACCCGGCCGCCGTGCCGCCCCGCAGCGTCCTTGCGGTGCTGGGCGCCGTCGCCCTCATCGGCATTCCGGGCGTTCGGGTGGGGTATCGGGGGCTTCTCGCCATGCGGTCCGCCCCGCCCGACCGTTCGGTGCTCGGCGTGTCCCCCTCCCCCGCGCGCCTGGAGGACCTCGTGCCCCGCGACCCGGTGGCCATAGACCGGGCCGCCCTGCGCGCCGCGCTGTCCGACCGCACCGTGCTCGTGACGGGGGCGGGCGGGTCCATCGGGGCGGAGCTGAGCCGGCAGCTGCTGGCCCTGGCGCCGTTCCGGATCGTGCTCGTGGACGTGAGCGAGCGCAACCTCTACCGGCTTGAGCAGACCCTGCGGGCCGACGGCTATGGCGGCGACCTGGACCTGTGCATCGCCGACGTGCGCGACGCCCCCCGGATGGACGCTCTTCTGGCCCACCACCCGCCGGACGTGGTGATCCACACGGCGGCCTACAAGCACGTCCCCCTCATGGAGCGCCATCCCGCCGAGGCGTTCCGCAACAACACGCAGGCCTCCGTCCAGCTCCTTCAGCTCTGCGAGCAGCACGCAGTGGACCGGTTCGTTTTTGTGTCGACCGACAAGGCCGTCCACCCGTCGAGCATCCTCGGGGCGACCAAGCAACTGGCCGAGTGGTACATGCGCACGGGGCCGGCCTCGACGCGGTGCACGACGGTCCGCTTCGGAAACGTCTTCGGGACGGAGGGGGGCGTCGTGCCCCGGTTCGAAGACAAGCTTGCCGCGGGCGAGCCGCTCCCCGTGACCCACCCGGACATGGAGCGCTACTTCATGAGCCCGGAGGAGGCCTGCGGCCTTATCCTGCACACCCTCCTCCTCGACGCCGTCCCCACCTACAGTTTTCGAATGGGGGATCCCATTCGCATTCAGTGGCTGGCCGAGCGCCTGATCCAGCGCCACCACCCGCACGTCGACCCCGAGACGATGATCGAGTACGTGGGGCGGCGCCCCGGCGAAAAGCTCAGCGAACAGCTCGTGCGGGACGACGAGACGGTGCGTCCCACCGAGCACCCAAACATCCTCGGCCTGGACGGGCCGGCGCCGCACACTCGTGCCGTGCTCGACGCCCACCTCCAGCGGCTCCGGGCCGCGGCGGCCAACGAGTCACGGGCCCGGCTGCGGCACCTGCTTCTGGACACCTGCCCCGGCGGCCGGCGCCAAACGAACGGCGCGCCGTCGTCCCCCCTCGGGTCGTAGGGGCCGAGCGCACTGCTCCGCCGCGTCGCCGGCTTTCACCGACGCCGGGCCCGAACGTCAACCCGGTCGCGAGCACCCCTTTTCCCCGAGTCTCGACGCGGGCCGTTTTTACCGGGGGAGCCCAGGGCAGTCACGGAGTCCGGGCCCGTTGCGCTCCGGCCGGACAATGTCGAGTTGATTACGATCTGCGGGAACCATGTTTTCGCGACGGCGGGTTTTCAGAAGCGTTAGCGCCACCTTTGAAATCCGCTCATCCCGCCGTGGTCCCCGACTTTCTACTGCCCGAGTGGGTGCCCAACGCACATCCGCTCATCGTGCACTTCCCCATCGCCCTCATCTTCGTGGCCATCGCCGCCGACGCCCTCGCCCTGTGGCTTGGGGAGCGCTGGGAGACGGGCCAGGAGGTGGCGACGGGGCTCTACGCGGCGACGGGGCTGAGCGCAGTCGTAAGCTACTACAGCGGGACCTGGGCGATCGACACGGTTTCCATCGTGACGCCCGGCGCCGCCCAGACCCTGTCGGCGCACTCGTTCTGGGCGTGGTACACGATGGTCTCGACGAGCGGGTACGCCCTCCTTCGGGCCGCCGGGCTCTTTATTCCCTGGGTCCGGACCCGGCGCGCCGCCCATGCCGTCCTGTTCCTCCTCGGGCTGGGGACCCTGGTTCCGATGCACGAGACCGGGGAGAACGGCGGGGCTATGGTGTACAAGCGGGGCGTCGGCGTCACGCGCACGCAGGAAATACCGGCCCCGTCTTCTCCCGCCCCGGATTCCACGCGCCGGGACACGGTGCACCGGGACACGGTGCGGGTTCCCGCGCCGGCAGCAGGCGGCTCATCCGCCCCCGGCGCCGGGGCCCCGTAGCCCCGCCGAACGGATTTTAAAACGCGGCGAGGTCACGCGCCGCCTCCAGAATGCCCTCGTCGCTCGGCAGCACGCTCCGCTCCAGGGAGTGAGCGAACGGAATGGGCGTAAACTCGCCGGCGACGCGGCGGATGGGGGCGTCGAGGTACGTAAACGCGTCGTCGGCGATCTGAGCAGAAAGCTCGGCGCCGAAGCCGATGAACTCGTGGTCCTCGTAGACGACGAGCGCGCGGTTCGTTTTTCGGACCGACTCCAGAATCGTCTCCGAGTCGAGCGGCACGATGGTGCGCAGGTCGACGACCTCCACGTCCACGCCCTCCTGCGCCAGCTCCTCCGCCGCGTTGAGCGACTTCTGGGTCATCATGCCGTAGGTGATGATCGTCATGTCCGAGCCCTCGCGGGCGATGCGCGCCTTTCCGAAGGGCAGGGTGTAGTCCTCCGGCGGCGTGGGGGTGCGGGCCGACGCGGCGCGGTAGAGCGCCTTGTGCTCCAGGAAGAGCACCGGGTCCTCCGAGCGGATGGCGGTGGCGAGGAGGCCCTTCGCGTCGGCGGCCGTGGAGGGGAGGGCCACCTTCAGGCCCGGCGTATGGCCGAAGATGGACTCGATGTTCTGCGAGTGGCACAGGCCGCCGTGGATGTAGCCCCCGCAGGGCACGCGGACGACCATCGGGCAGCTCCACTCCCCGTCCGAGCGGTAGCGGAAGGGCGCCACCTGATTGCGCAGCTGCTGCATCGCCGGCCAGATGTAGTCGGCAAACTGGATCTCGACGACCGGCGTGAAGCCGCTCGCGGCGTACCCCACCGCGGTGCCAATGATGGACCCCTCCGCCAAGGGGGAGTTGAAGCAGCGGTCCCCGCCAAACTCGTCGGTGAGGTCCTTGGTCGCGGTAAAGACGCCACCCTTGTCGCCCGCCACGTCCTCGCCGTACACGATGACCGACTCGTCACGCGCCATCTCTTCCTTGAGCGTGCGGTTGATGGCATCGACCATCACCATCGGCTCGGCGTCCTCGTCGAGGTCGTCTTCGGAATTGTAGTCGAGGCCGAGGTCGCCCTCGAAGAAGACGTGGTCGCCGGCGGTCTCCGGGGCGGGGTCGTCCTGCCGTTTCGCCCACTCGGTCGCCTCGTCGACCTCTTCGTGGACCTCCTCCTGCAGGGCCTCGGCATCCGCCTCCGCCAGAATGCCTTCGCCGATGAGGGCCGCCTCCAGGCGGTCAATGGGGTCGATCTTGCGGTCGGCCTCCAGCTCGTCGGGCGTGCGGTACTTGGTGTGGTCGTCCGAGGAGGAGTGCGGCAGCAGGCGCACCACGTCGGCCACGAGACAGACCGGCCCCTTGCCGTCGCGGATGTGTTGGATGGCGGCCTGCGCGGCGGCGGCACTGGCGAAAAGGTCGGTCCCGTCCACGCGCATCCGGCTGAGCCCCTCGTAGCCCGCGGCCAGCTTGTAGGGGGTGCCGCCCGCGGTCTGCTCCTCGATGGGGACGCTGATGGCGTACTTGTTGTCCTGCACCAGAAACAGGGCGGGCGCCTGCTCGCGGGCCGCCCAGTTGAGGGCCTCGTGGAAGTCGCCCTGCGAGGTGGCCCCGTCGCCGCACGAGATGTACACGTAGCTGTCCTCCCCACGCTGCTGAATCCCAAACCCGAACCCGACCCCGGGGTTGAACTGCGCCCCGACCGACGAGGCCGTCGTCATGACGTTGAGGTGCTTCAGGCCGAAGTGCTCCGGCATCTGACGCCCCCCCGAGTTCGGGTCGTCGGCCTTGGCGAGGTGGGCCAGCAGGGCCTCCTTTGTCGTCATCCCGAGGGAGAGCGCCATGCACAGGTCCCGGTAGTAGAAACAGAACCAGTCGTGGCCGGGGCCCTCGCCGGGCCGGGAGTAGCGGCTGAGGGCCGACTGCACGGCTTCGTGCCCGGCACACCCGATGTGGAAGTGTCCCTCCCCCTGCTTGAGCAGCGTCATCATCTTTTCGTCGAGCCGCCGCGAGAGCATCATCGTGCGGAGCCGCTGCCGCAGGTCGTCGGGCTCAAAATCGGCGGGGGACAGCTCGTCGACCTCGATCGATCCGTCCGACGTGATGGACGGAATCTGGGGGATGGCCGCGTGGCCGTCCCCGTGCATGAGGTTTTCGGCCGGAATCTCCTCCGCGGCCGTCTCCACGCCCCCCGCCGCGCCGGACGGCGAGGACGATGCATTCGTCTGAGTGTCACGGTCCGAGTCGTTCGTGTCTTGCATCTCGGGTGTAGCCATTGGTCGAAGCCAGCTGGATGAGTCGACACGGCGTCGAGCGCCAAAGGATCCCCTTCCGCCGTTCGTCCCCGCCTGCCTCCCGCCCATGCGTTCTCTAGGACGCCATGACCGCCATGGGGGCGCGTACTGCGTCACCCCCACTTGAAAGCGCTTCCGGAGCGTCCGTTCTCCGGGGGAGAGAGGGCAAGTCCCCCATCTCCTGGAGTATACAAAATTCTCGGGACTCCAAAAAGCCCCCTGCGGCGGCCGGTCGGGAAGGCAGGGCGACCGCGCAACGACGGCCGCAGGCCACACGTCGGGCTACGCCTCAACGGCTTCCGGCTCGGGCTCGTAAGGAAGCTCAAACCAGAATCGGGTCCCTCGTCCCTTGGTGCTCTCGACGTGGATGTCTTCGCCGTGGGCCTGCAGGATCTGCTTGACGATGCTGAGCCCGAGCCCGGTTCCCCCACTCTCGCGGGAGCGGTCCGGGTCCACCCGGTAGAAGCGTTCGAAGATGCGGTCGAGGTGGTCTTCGTCGATGCCCTGCCCCGTGTCCACGACCTCCACGCGGACCTTGTCGAGGCGCCGCTGCACCCGGCACCGCACCGACCCGCCCCCCGTGTAGGCGATCCCGTTCTCGATGAGGTTGGTCAGTACCTGGCGGACGCGGGAGCGATCGGCGTGGACGAAGAAGCGCGACACGTCGGCCTCCAGGTCGAGCCCCTTTTCCTCGGCCTTGGGCCGAAGCATCTCGGCCACCTCGTCGACCAGGTCCTTCAGGTCAAACACCGACCGGTTGATGAGGTCCTCCTTGTACTCAAGGCGGGCAATGTCGATGAGGTCGTTGAAGAGGTTTTGGAGGCGGTTTAGGTTGGTGAGCGCCTTCTCGGAGTACATCTTCCGCTGCTCGTCGTCGAGCCCGGGCGTCCCGAGGGCCTCCAGGTACCCACTGATGGAAAAGATCGGGTTGCGGACCTCGTGGGAGACGTTGCCGATGAACTCGCTCTGCAGCCGGGTCATGCGCTCCAGCTCTTCGATCTTCTCCCGGAACGTGTCGGAGGCCCGGTTGAGGCTCTCGGCAAGGTCCTGAAACTCCGCCGCGCGGGACTCGACCTGAATTTTGCCGGTCAACTTTCCATCCGCCACCCGGCGGGCCGTTTCGCTAATGCGGGTGAGGGGGGTTGTGACCTGGTAGGCCGCGATGAAGCTGCCGATGAGGGCCAGCACGAGTGCCAAAATCATCCCCAGCACGAGCACGACCTGAGAGCGCTGGGCCAGCGAGTACAGCGGCGGGGGCGGCTGGCCCACCTGCACGATCAGGTTCGCGGAGGGGCGGTAGAGGGCCGCAAGGAAGAACTGCTGCCCGTCGTCGGGGTTGTGCCGTGCAAACCGGACCGTCTCCTCCGTCATGTTCCGGAGGGCCGACACCTCGACCAGCGTGTCGGCCGGGAACGGGGGGGCCGTCTGCGGGGAGAGGCGGTAGGTCGTGTCGGGGGTAACGAGGGCGACGTGCAGGTCTTGCAGCTCCGTCAGGTTGTCCACGATGCGCCCACGCCGCACCGGGTCCGGCTCCTGCTCCGCCTGCACCGCAATCCGGTCGGCCTGGTCGTGGAGCGTCTCCTGCATGGCCGTCCGCATCTCTCCCCGGAGGACCAGCATCACGTACAGCCCCACGCCCACGACGGCCGTGCCCACGAACAGGGCAAACGTCAAGACCATCCAGGTCTGCGTGGAGGCCCGGCGGGGCAGGAGCGCGTCCCGAATCGACCGAACGAAAGACATACGGCGCAGGCAAGAGCCAACTCCCGCGAATCACAGGCGAACCCCGATGGGACTACGCTTCGGCCGATTCCTCCTCCTGCACGAACCGGTACCCAACGCCCCGAACCGTCTGGATGTGCTTGGCGAAGTCGCCCAGCTTCTCGCGCAGGTTCTTGATGTGCGCGTCCACGGTCCGCTCGGTCACCATCATCGCGTCCTTCCAGATGGTTTCCAGCAGCTGCTGGCGGGTAAAGGCCTTGCGCGGATGGCGCACCAGGTAGCGAAGCAGCTCAAACTCCGTCAGGGTCAGGCCCAGGTCCTCCCCGTTCAGTTCCGCGCGGTACTCGTCCTCGTAGATCTTGAGGCCGTCCACTTCGAGGATGCTGCTCTCCTCCACGCCGGAGCGCCGGAGCACGGCCTTCACGTGCGCCACGAGCACCTGCGGCGAGACGGGCTTGGTGAGGTAGTCGTCGCCCCCAAGCATCAGGCCCTCAATCTGGTCCTCCTCTTCGGTCTTTGCACTCAAAAAGACAATGGGAATCTCTTCGGTCTCGACGCGGTCTCGGAGCTCTCGACACACCTCGTAGCCGTCCACGCCGGGAAGCATGATGTCCAGGACGATCAGGTCGATTTTTCCGGAGGCCGTCTCGAGGGCCTCCTCCCCATCGAACGCCGTGTGAACAGTATATCCTTCCTCCTCAAGAAAATGACCTACGACTTCGACGACATCTTTTTCGTCGTCAACGACGAGAACATCGATGTCGCTGGGGTCGGCAGTAATGGGCATTGGTTATAAGGGGATTAATGAGTAGAAATAAACTTTTATAGATCGTTCTGATCGCAGATCGGGAACGAACGATTCATTCGCCTTACATCCTATGCGACAGCCACAGGATGGGATGCAGCATCTGCATTGTGACTGCCGACTTAAATGTAACGATAGCGTGTATCGTTCAGCCCCCCGACGCGGTGGGCCGTGTCAGACGGGACGGAGCCCGCATGTCGTCGGTGCCATTTTCGTCGATGCAATTTACGTGCCGTCGGGGCACACGGGGGGACACCCCGCACAGAATCTCGTACGGGATGGTGTCGCTCCACTGGGCCACGTCGTACGCGGTGGGCCCGGCGGGGCCGAACAGGACGGCCTCGTCGCCCCGGTCGACCCGCGTGGCCGGGGCCTCGTCTGGCGGCCCAAGATCCACCATACACATGTCCATGCAGATGGTGCCCACGATGGGACACGAGGCGCCCCCAATCCGCACCGAGGCGCGGCCGGAGCACCGGCGCGGGTAGCCGTCGCCGTACCCGATGCCTAGCGTCGCGATGCGGGTCCGGCGCGGGGCCTCCCACTGCGCCCCGTAGGAGATCGGCGTGCCGGCCGGGACCGTCTTGAGGTGGGTGACCCGGGCCGCAAGCCGCATCGCCGGACGCAGGTCGAGGCGGGCGCTCAGCTCCGGGGTCGCCGCCAGGCCGTACAGCGCAATGCCGCTCCGGACAAGGGACGCGTCGAAGTCGTGGGTGGGCGCCCCGATGGTGAGGAGCCCCCCGGTGTTGGCCGCATGCACGTGCTCGACGTCCACGTCGACCGCGTCGACGACCGCCCGAAAGCGATCGAGTTGGGTCTGTGCAAACGAACTGCCGGGGGCGTCGGCCGTCGCGAAGTGGGTCCACAGCCCGGCAAGGCGGACGCCCGGGGCGTCGGCCAGGCGCCTCATCACCGCCGGCACGTCGTCGGGGGCCAGCCCGAGGCGCCCCATGCCCGTATCGACCGTCACGTGGACCCGGAGCGGGGCCTCCGGCGACGCGTGCCGCACGACCGCGGCCGCAATATCGGCCGAAGGGACGGTCAGGTCGAGGTCGTATTCGGCGTACCGCGGCAGCTGCGTGGGGGCCGGGGCCCCCAGAACAAGAATGCGTCCCCTGTGCCCGGCCTCCCGCAGGTGCACGCCCTCCGGCAGCCGGGCCACGCCGTAGTGACGAATCCCCGCCTCGTGGGCCGCCCGGGCCACCGGGCGCACGCCGTGTCCGTACGCGTCGGCCTTAATGATGGCCATCACGTCGGCCCCACCGGCTCGCTCCTGCAACACGCCCGCGTTGTGCCGAATGGCCGCCAGGTCTACGGTGGCGGTCACCGGCGCGGCTCCGACTGTGTGGGACGACCGATCGATGGCAAAAGGGCGGGGCTGCGCGCGAAAATGAGCGAGCAGACGCATGATAGGGGTCCACCCGGACGATGGTTCCCAACGCTCCCAGCCCCGATGGCCCGACGGACGTGTTCGCCGCGGCCGCCGGCCTCGCAACCCACAGGGCGCCGACCAGTTGAGTCAACCGGCGTTGCAAATGCCCCACGAGACGAATATGTTCTCGGCAGTCGTGCCGGTCATTTCTCCCTCACCCGTTGCCCTTCCTTGATGATGCGCCGCATCGCCCTTTCGCTCGTCGCTCTTCTGGTGCTCTCCGCCCCCACAGGTCCTGTGCAGGGGCAGGACGGCCCCGAGTTTACCCTCGAAAGCATCCACGCCTCGGCTACGCTCCGCGCCAGCACCTTTCAGGGCGGGAAATGGGCGGACCAGGGCCCGGTCATCACGTACATTGAGGCCGCCGACTCCGCCGACGCGACGCACCTCATGCGCTACAACCTGCGGACGGACGAGCAGACGCGGGTGATTGACGGGACGACCCTGTACGCGGGCGATGTGGACCGGGTCGTGCCGATTGAGGACTATACCTTTGGCCCGGCGGGCGACAAGGTGCTGATCTACACGGACTCGAAGGAGGTGTGGCGCGCCAACACGAAGGGCTACTACTACGTCTACGACCTGGAAACCCAGACGCTCACGCCGGTCTCCGACCGCGATGCGGGCTACCAGATGTTCGCGAAGTTCAATCCGTCGGCCACGAAGGTGGCCTTCGTCCGGAACCGAAACCTGCACGTCGTGAACCTGACGACGGGGACGGAGACGGCCCTCACGACGGACGGCGACGAGGGCACCATCATCAACGGCACGTTCGACTGGGTCTACGAGGAGGAGTTTGGCGTGCGTGACGGCTGGCAGTGGGGCCCAGACGGCCGGCGCATCGCGTTCTTCAAGCTCGACGAGTCCGGGACCCGCTCGTTTCCGCTGATGAACAGCACCGCGCGCTACCCGGACCTCACGACGTTTCGCTATCCGAAGGCGGGCGAACAGAACAGCGAGATCAAGATCGGGGTGGTCGACCTCGCGGCAGTCGACACCACCGCCCGGGGCCAGCCGCAGGCGATCCGGTATTTCGACACCAATACGTGGAACGCCGGGGGGCGGACGCACGAGTACCTGGCCCGCATGGGCTGGACCCCCGAGATCGACGGCACACACCGGGTCTGGATATACCGCCTCAACCGGAACCAGAACGTCCTCGATCTCCTGTACGGCCACCCCGAGACCGGACGCACGGAACCGGTCCTCCAGGACACGCAGGATACGTACATCGACGTCACGGACGACAAGCTCACCTACCTCGACGGCGGCGAGCACTTCGTCTTCCTGTCGGAACGGAGCGGGTACAACCACGCCTACCTGTACCGCACCGACGGCACGGAGCTGGGCCCAATCACCGGGGGCGCGTGGGAGGTGACGCAGTTCCATGGCGTGGACACGGAGGCCTCGACGGCCTACGTCAGCGGCACCCGCGACACGTCACTGGAGCGGCACCTCTACGCGACCGACGTGTCGTTCGACCCGCACGAGGCGGCCCCGCCCGCCCGCAAGGTGACGTCGCGACCGGGGTGGCACGCCATCAACCTGTCGACGGACCGCGACTACTACATTGACCGGCACTCGGCGGCGGGCACCCCGCCCTCCTGGGCCCTCCACGAGGCGTCCGGCGACCGCCTCACGACGCTCCAGGCCAACGACACGCTCGCGGAGCGCCTTGACAGCCTCAATCTTCCCCCGAAGCAGTTCACGCGCCTCCCGGGGGCCGACGGCACCGCCCTCAACGCGTCCATCATCAAGCCCAACGACTTCGACCCCGCCCGGACGTACCCGGTGCTGATGTACGTGTACGGCGGGCCCGGCGTGCAGACGGTCACCAACCAGTGGGGCAGCAGCCGGCAGCTGTGGCACCAGTACCTGGCCCGAGCGCACGACATGGTCGTCGTCAGCGTCGACAACCGGGGCACCGGCGGGCGTGGAAAGGCGTTCCAGGACGTGCCGTACCAGCGCCTCGGCCAGCCGGAGGCGGCCGACCAGATCCGCGCGGCACAGGCCCTGGCCGACTCCGCGTGGGTCGACGACGCCAACATCGGCATCTGGGGCTGGAGCTACGGCGGGTACATGACCCTCATGTCCATGCTGACCGAGGAGGGCCCCTCCACGTTCGATACGGGCGTCTCGGTGGCCCCCGTCACCGACTGGCGGCTCTACGACACCATCTACACCGAGCGCTACATGTCGACGCCCGACCAGAACGCAGACGGCTACAAGAACGGCGCCCCACAGGCCTACGCCGACCGCCTGCGCGAGGACCAGAACCTACTGATCGTGCACGGCGACGACGACGACAACGTGCACTTCCAAAACAGCGTCCAGATGGTGAACCAGCTGCAGTCGGCCAACAAGCAGTTCCGGTTTATGATGTACCCGACCCACGAGCACGGCATTGCGGGGGGACGGACGCGACTGCACCTGTTCACCATGATCACCAATCACCTCACCGAACACCTGTCCTCCGACGAAACCGCCCAACAAGCCCAACAACACGCGAAATAGCCTCCCCCCACGATGACGCCGGCCCTACTGCTCTCCCTCCTCGCCACAGTCGGGATCGGGATGCCCGCCCCCGCAGGCGCCGCCCCTCCCCCCGACTCGGTGGCCCCGCCAGAGGCCTTCGACCTGCAGGGCCACCGGGGCGCCCGCGGCCTCGCCCCCGAAAACACGATTCCGGCGTTCCGTCGGGCCCTGGCAGTCGGCGCGACGACGCTGGAGATGGACGTTGTGATCAGTGCCGACGGGGCGGTCGTCGTGTCGCACGAGCCGTGGATGCACCCCGACATCTGCACGCTCCCGTCCGGGGCCCCGGTGCCTGAAGGCGACGCACGCGGGCACAACCTCTACCAAATGCCGTACGTCGACATCACACGGTACGACTGCGGGCGGCGACGACACCCTGACTTTCCCCGGCAGGCCCCCCAGCCGGCCGTCAAGCCCCGCCTCCGCGACGTGATTCAAATGGCGGAGACCTACGTGGTGGAGCACGACCGCCCCCCCGCGTTCTACAACATCGAGATCAAGTCGCGGCCCGCGTGGGACGGAACGTTTCATCCCGAGCCGGAGGCCTTCGCGCAGCGTGTCCTCGAGGTGGTGCGTGGGCGTGGCGTCGCGGCCCGGACGACGATCCAGTCGTTCGACGAACGGGCCCTCCGAGCGGCCCGGCGCCTGCGTGGGGACGCGGACCCGGCCGTGGAGCTTGCCCTTCTGGCAACGGACGGCACGGCGGACGCCCTCCCGGACCAACTCGACGCCCTCGGCTTCGTGCCGGCCGTGTACAGCCCCGCCCACACTGCGGTCGACGCGGGGCTGCTGCGGGCCGCCCACGACCGCGGGCTCCGGGTGGTCCCCTGGACCGTCAACGAGCGCGATACGATGCGCCGCCTGATTCGCCTCGGGGTCGACGGCCTCATTACCGACTACCCGGACACCGGCATGGACGTCGTCGAGGCCATGTCCGCCGGCGAGTGACCCTCTTCCGGCCTTCCGGCGCTCCCCATTTCTAATTCATTCCCCCTTTCTTCCATGACACGCGACGGCCCAGACACGGACGCCCCAGACACGGACACGTCCGCCGAGCGACACTACCGGACCTGGACGGTTCTTGCCCCGCTCGGCCTCCTGGCCACCGGCCTCGGCGCCAGCGGCGTTGGGCAGTCAACCCTCCTCAAGGGCCGCGGCGCGCCAACCTGGAAATGGGTGGCCGCCGGCACGGCCAGCCTCGTGGCGCTCAACGCCGGCCTGTGCCTCTTCGGCGACGCCATCAAGCACCGCGCGCTCTACGAATGGGCGCACGAGCAGGAGGCCGCGGCCGACGATGCCGGGCGTGCGGAGGGGCTCCAATGAGGAGACGACGGGACGGAGGATCCGCCAGGGGACGTCGACCGCGGCGGAAAAGCACCCGCCACGGGCCTTGCCTTCGTTCGTCCGCACCGGTATGCTGGTAGCGCCCTGTCGCCGTGCGTGACGCCCACGCGCGCCCCGACCGTCGCTTCGGGCGGGCGGGTCCGGGGCCTGATCACTGCTTCTCTGACCACGCAGCCCCCATCGCCTTGAGCCTGACTGTAGTCGCGAACCGTGTCCCCATTCGACAGACCGACGACGGCTGGGAAACGTCGGTGGGCGGCCTCACCACTGCCCTCCTTCCCGTGCTCGAAGAGGAAGGGGGGATGTGGGTAGGCATGGGCGAAGACCCGGACCTGCCCGAGCGCCAGGAGTACCCGGCCGACGATCCCGACTTTCTCGTGCGGCGCGTGCCCCTGAGCTCGCAGGAACTTGAGGGGTACTACTACGGCATGGCCAACCAGATCCTGTGGCCGCTGTCGCACTACCTGATCCAGCACCTCAACCTGGACGACCAGTTCATCGAGACGTACCGCCAGGTAAATGAGCGCTTCGCCGAGGCCGTCCTCGCGGAAACCGAGACGGGCGACGAGGACGTCATCTGGATCCAGGATTATCACCAGATGCTGTCGCCCACCCTCATCCGGCAGGAGCGCCCGGACGCCACGATCGGCCACTTCTGGCACATTCCGTGGCCCGCCATGGAGATCTTCCGCATCCTGCCGTGGTCGCGCGAGCTGCTGCGCGGCATGCTCGGCTGCGACCTGATCGGCTTTCACGTGCAGGAGTACGTCGACAACTTCATCGAGAGCGCCGCGGTGCTGCTCGGCGCCGAGGTCGACGGCCACCGCGTCCGGCACAACGGGCACGAGACCCGGGTGGAGGCCCACCCCATCGGCATCGACGTGGACCGCTTCAAGGAGATGTCCCGGGACGACTCCATCGAGCAGGACGCCCAGAAATTCCGCGAGCGCCTCGGCTCCGACCACATCGTCATCGGCATCGACCGGCTCGACTACACGAAAGGCATTCGGTCGCGCATGCTGGCCTTCGAGAAGTTCCTAGAGGAGAACCCCGAGTACCACGGCAACGTGAGCTTCTTTCAGATCGCCACCCCGAGCCGCACGGAGCTGGAGTCGTACCAGCAGATCCGACGTGAGGTGGACGAGGTGGTGGGCCGCATCAACGGCCGCTTTGCCCAGGACAGCTGGGTGCCCGTCAACTACCGCTACCGGACGTACACGCAGTACGAGCTGTGTGCCTTCTACCGGGCGGCCGACGCGGCGCTCATCACGCCCCTCCGGGACGGCATGAACGTGGTCACTCAAGAGTTCGTCACCGCCTCGCAGGACGGCGTGCTCATCCTCTCGGAGCTGACCGGGGCCGCCTACCTGCTGCCGGAGGCCGTGCAGGTCAACCCCTACGACCACGGCGGCGTGGCCGGCGCCATCCGCACCGCCCTCGAGATGCCGACGGGCGAGCGCGAAGAGCGACTCGCCGGGCTCAAGGACACCATCGAGACCCTCGACGTGCACAACTGGGCGGGCAACTTCCTGGACTCGATTCAGGAGTGAGGCGTGAATACGCGTATTGCGTAGCGCGTATTGCGCAATGCACAGGGCAGTTTGTGGAAAACACGAAATACGCAATACGAAATACGAACGGACTCCCATGCCGCCCGTCGTCGATTTCCCGCTCTTCTTTCTGGACTACGACGGCACCCTTGCCCCCATCGTGGACGACCCGGCCGCGGCGGTGCCCCACCCCGAGGCCCCGGGCCTGCTCCGCGACCTCGACGCGCAGTTCCCCCTCTGGATCGTCACGGGGCGCGACCTGCAGGCCCTCTCCTCGTTTCTCGACCGCCCGTACTCGGCGATCGGGCTGCACGGGGCGCAGGAGGGCGTCGTGGGCCGCGACGCCCACAGCCGCATGTCGGACGCCGCCGCCGCGGCCCTCATGGAACTCCGCGAAGCCGTGCCGTCGGTTGACGGGCTCCGGGTGGAGGACAAGGCGCGCTCCTTCGCGGTGCACTACCGCGAGGCCACGGACGAGTCCGGCGCACGGGAACAGCTCAAGGGCTGGCTCGCCGACCTGCCGGACGTGTTGGACGCCATTTGGGGCAAGAAAGTGGTGGAGCTCCGGCCGGACGGGTTGACGAAGGGCACCGCCGTGCGCCGCATCGCGGCACAGCACCCCGATCGTGTGCCCGTCTACATCGGAGATGACGTAACGGACGAAGACGCCTTCGCGGCGCTCCAGGGGATGGACCGGGACGCCGTCACCATTAAGGTCGGCCCCGGCGACACGCGGGCCAACGCCCGGCTCGACGGCCCCGACGCCGTCATGGCGTACCTGCGCCGGTACGTGTAGGCCCGGCCGCCGCCCGGGTCACACGTACTCCTCAAACTGGTGGGCGTGGAGGTACTCCACCACCTGCTTCACCTGCTGGGCACTCTCGCGGTTGCAGACCAGCACCGCGTCGCCGGTATCGACGACCACCTTGTCGTGGATGCCCACGAGCACCACCAGCCGGTCCTCGGTCTGGACGTAGCACCGGCTGGAGTCCTGCATGATGACCTCCCCCTCGATGACGTTGCCGTGCTCGTCCTTTTCGCTCAGGTCGTAGACGGCCCGCCAGTCGCCGACGTCGTTCCAGTCGAACGTGCCCGGCACCACGCGGACCGTGTCGGCCTGCTCCATCACCCCGTAGTCGATGGAAATGCGCGGGCTCTCCCGAAAGGCCTCGGTAAGCGTCTCGGAGTCGGCGGCGCCGTCGGCCGCACGGACCGGGGCGAATGCCTCGTGGGCGTCGGGCAGATGCGTTTCAATCTGGTCGAGGATCGTGTCCGCCCGCCAGATAAACATGCCGCTGTTCCACAGAAAGTCGCCGGCGTCGATAAACCGCTCGGCCGTGGACTGGTCCGGCTTCTCGGCGAAGGTGCGCACCGGATACGTCTCCAGGGCCGGCGGGTCCGCCCCGGAGCCGTCGTACTGGATGTAGCCGTACCCGGTGGCCGGGTAGGTGGGGTCGATGCCGATGG
Source organism: Salinibacter pepae (assembly GCF_947077775.1). Taxonomy (NCBI): domain Bacteria; kingdom Pseudomonadati; phylum Rhodothermota; class Rhodothermia; order Rhodothermales; family Salinibacteraceae; genus Salinibacter; species Salinibacter pepae. The sequence continues at coordinate 2,649,635 of NZ_CAMTTE010000001.1, read as the reverse complement.
TGACGAGGGCGTCGCGCTCCTGGGCGGCGCCGAACGCCACGTCCAGCGTGTCGTGGAACCGGGCCACGTTCCCGATGACGTGGTCGGCCGGGAGGACCGCCATCGTCGCGTCCGGGTCCCGCTTCGCGAGCGTCGTGGCCGCGTAGGCGATGCAGGGGGCCGTGTTGCGGCTGATCGGCTCCGCGAGGATGTTCGCCTCCGGGACGGCCGGAAGCTGCTTTTTCGTCTTCTCCACATACCGGTCGTGGGTCACCACCAGGCACCGCTCCGGCGGCACGAGCCCCTGGAGCCGCGCAATGGTGTTTTGGATAAGCGTCCCGTCGCCGAAGATGTCCAGGAACTGCTTGGGGTGCTCCTTGCGGCTGACGGGCCAGAAGCGGGTGCCGATGCCCCCGGCCATGATGACGGCGTACTTCATGTTAGCGAGGAGTTGAATCTGGAATCGAGTGATCGTCTCCAACATAGCGACTGGACTGGGAAGAGTGAAGAACCCGATCCACTGTGCGCGTCTGGTGATTTTGGAGACCGAAAACTATCTTTCAGTTCCCCTTCAGAGCCCCCCAACGGTACCAGTTGCATCAGAACTTCCATCGATCAGGTCGGAGAGCGTTAAAGTGGACATCCGCCGGAGCGGCTCTCGGGACACGGGAGGACGAACCAAGCTCTCCACTGAAGACGACTGACGGGGGACAAAGACTCCTCGCGGATCTTTTCTCAATTCGCCGTACAAACAAGCATCTTGGTGGTCTCTCATGAATCGGGGTCTTCTGTATCTTGCAAAGGGGGAACCCTTCGTTACCGAAGCGGAACGGTCGGCCCAGCAGACGGCGACAGTTATGCCTGAGTATCCGATTGCCATCGTTACCGATCGTGAGCCCGACACTGACTGCTTCGATACGGTGATCATCGATAAATCGTCATTCCAGAAGCGCGATAAACCTCGGGCACTGCAGCAAACCCCCTACAGGCAGACAATTTACCTTGACACTGATACCTATCTCGCCGACAGTGTCGATGGGCTTTTTGACATCCTCGACGCATTCGAGCTCGGTGTTCGGCGCGACCAAGGCCAGAGCCACGTCCCCGAAAGTAGCCAGCTCCCCAGATCATTCCCTCAATTCAATTCGGGGGTGATTGCTTACCAGTCTACAGGGGGCGTTATGGACATGCTCGAAGATTGGGAGCGACGCTGTCGTCCCACCGACAAGTTTGATCAACGCTCCCTGCGCCCGGCATTGTATCATAGCGAGGTCCGGTTTACCCCCCTCCCCAATCGGTACAACTGCCAGTTTCATTGGAAAAACGTTGTCGACGGACCGGTGAAAATCTTCCACGGTCCGCTCGTTGACCGAGCGGCGAAGAGCATTGATCTCCACGAGGCGACTTCGAAGCTTAACCGTTCTCACGAAGTGCGACTACACTACAGGTGGGGAGGTGCACTGTTTGTCGATCCAAAGCCGCCGTTCTTGACAAGGATCTTAACATGGATTCGTTTAATGGCACGCCAGCACGGAACGGGCGGACTGCTCGCGAAAGCAGCAAAAAAACTGTTGCAAAGACTACCGATGCTCTAGAATGTGTATCCAGGGCTTAGCAGCTTAGCAGGATCACCGTTTGCAGGCCCCGGGGGCTCAGTCGGAGAGCAGGGGATGATTGCGTGTGAGAACCGTTTGTAGACCGTGTAGCAGGCCGCGTCGAGCCGCGGGGCGAGGCGGGTCTGATGACACCGTGGTGGCGAGGAGACGACCCACGAGGCTCCACCAGTATGCCAGCCGAGACGTCACGTCGCCAAAGTGCTTCTCGATAAACCAGCGGCGGTGCACAGTGAGGGCGTGATTGTACCGCTCGGCACCGAAGCGATTGCTGGGGGACCGTCGATGCGTCAAGCGGGCTTCGGGCTGGACGACGAGTCGCGCCTGCCGATGAATTCGGTACGACAAGTCGAGGTCTTCGAGCATCGAGTATCCGGTGAGCACCTCATCGAAGCGGTGCTGATCCAGAATGGAGCGGCGATACGAGGAGCACCCGTTCAGCCATTCCGTGTCACAAAGACCGGACGTATCGTGTCGGGTGGGCTGCTGTGCACTTGTGGTGCAGCCGGACGGCAGTACGCGTCCGTCCTCAGTGTGGCTCAGGAAAAAGAAAGACTGGAGTCGTTCGTTGCGGGCCGAGGGGGCGTCCTTGGAGGGCTCCAGGACGAGGCCGCCCGCCCCCCCTACGTCCGGCCTTGTGCGGAGCACTGCCGATAGCGCCTCAAAGTAGCCAGGGTGCACCGTCACGTCGTCGTCGATAAAGTGCACGACCTCGACGGCGGTGGGTAGGCGGTCGAGCGCGGCGTTGCGCTGCCGGGCCAGCGACGGAGGGTCCGTGTACGACCAATGCACACTCGGAACCACATCGAAGTTTTCGACGACCGACTGGACCTGCGCTTTCGTCTCGGCGTCGCTCGCGTCCATTACGGCAAGCAGGAGATTGGTCGACGGGGGATGTGCCGCAATGCTATCGAGCGTCTCCTCCAGTTCTTCGGGGCGGTTTCGCGTGCAGATGACGACTGCCTCGAAGGCGTCGGTGTGCTCAAGAGTCATGACCATGCTGCAAACGGAGAAACAATGTCACCGTGACCTGTCCCAGGGACTCGAACACGAACAGAGAACGGGGCGTTGGGGGAATGCGAATAACATAGGGCAGGTAACATAGTGACGCCCACCGAAAGGCTCACACTCCCGCGTCTTGTCCACAGGCCTAGGCACGGGACAGCGTATTTCGACGCCCACTCAGCGAGAGCGTCACGGTCATGACTGCACAGCCGGACCGCATCGTGCACGTCACAACGGTGCACCAGCCGTTCGACCCGCGCATCTTCTACAAGCAGCTTGCCTCACTCCGCGACGCCGGTTTCGACACGCATCTCATTGCTCCCCACGGCCGCACCGAACAGGTGCAGGGCATCTCGATTCACGCCCTCCCCCGGCCCCCGGCCCGCTGGCGGCGGATTGCACTCCATCCCACTGCCTTCCGGATGGCGCAGGCGCTAAACGCGGATCTGTACCAGGTTCACGACCCGGAGCTTTTGCCTCTCGCGTTCCTTCTGAAAACGACGACCGGGGCCCAGATCGTTTACGACATGCACGAGAACTACCGCTCGAAAGGCGCCGTGCTGGGCCGGACGCTTCGCGGCCTGGAGCGCTGGGCCTTCCGGTGGCTTGATCATGTGTTGATTGCGGAGGCGAGTTACCGGTCCATCCTGAACGGCTACGCGGTGCCTCACACCTACATCGCCAACTATTTCCGCCCGAGGGGGGACGAGCGTTCGGAGGAGGCCGCACCGATCCGCACGTCCCCCACGCGCCTGCTCTACACCGGCACCCTCTCGGCCCGACGCGGCCTCCACACGATGACCGATCTGGCCGCCATGGTGAAACGCCAGGGACGTCCGGAGACGATCAACCTCGTCGGCATCTGTCGCTATGAGCACCAGCGCGCCCGAGCAGAGGCCCAGATTCGGAACGAAGGGCTCCACACCGTGATGGAGCGCGTCGGCTGGGACACCTACGTGTCCCCCTCAGCCATGCCCCCTCATCGCCGCCGGGCCGACATGGGCCTCGCCCTCTTCGAACAGCACCCCAACCACGCGGGCTCGATCCCCACGAAGTTCTACGAATACCTGCATTACGGCCTGCCCCTGATTTGCTCAGACATTCCGCTGTGGCGGCGGTTCGTGGAGCGGCACGGGTGCGGCGCCGTGGTGCCACCGGGGGATCCGGCGGCGGTGCTCGACGTGCTCGACGAATGGCAAGCCCATCCAGAGCGATACCGACGGTGCGCCGAAAACGCCCGCGCCGCCGCGTCGCAGTATCGCTGGGCCGAGATGGGCGAGCGCCTCACGAAACTCTATCGTGACGTGCTTCGCGGCAGCGCGCACAGGGCGCCCCCTACCGGATGACGCTGATTTTTTCGACATCGCCCCGGAACGTTTGATCGTCGCCTTCGATGCGTACCCGGTAGAGATACACGCCGGTCGCCACCCGGTCTCCGTCCTCGTCCCGGCCGTCCCAGCGCAGCGTATTCCACCCGACACGCAGGGGGCTGTCGAGGTGACGGGCCTCTAGTTGGCGCACGAGGCGGCCGGACAGGGTATAAATGCGCAGGGCGAAGTCGCGAAGCGCCTCGTTCCGCCCGCCCTCCACCCGGAAAGCAAATGTTGTGTGGGTGTTCATCGGGTTGGGATAGGGGTACACGTCCCGGATCACCTGTGCCTGCTGCACGCGGAAGCTGCCCTGATAGGGCTCCACCGCATTGCCGCGCGTGTCTTCGGCCTCCACCTTCAGGGTGTACGTGGAGTCCCGCGTGGCCAGACTGGGCTCAAACTGGAGCCGGAGCGGGTCGGCGGTGCCGGAGTCCGGCGGCACGAGCGTCAGGGCGTCGTCGGCAAAGGAAATGCGCCGAAAGTCGCTGCCCAGGCCCGGCCCGCGACTGGGCAGCCCGCCCTTCAGGTACACGTCGACGTAGCTCGTGTCGTCGAGGGCAAGGTAGGGATTGTCGTCGCGCACGAGCACCTCGAGCGTCGGCTCCGTCGAGACAAACGGCAGCTCGGGGGCCTGGAGGTTGGTCACGTCGTCGGAGGTCGGCGGGAGCTCTCGCCCGTTGGCCAGCACGCGGAGGGACGGAGGCTCCTCGTCCGCTCGCACGTAGAGGTTTCGGACGGCGGTGTTGTTGCTCGGGAGGCGCTCCGGCGGCCCGTCGGTCGTCGCCTCGGCCCGGAGCACGTTGTCGCCCGGAACCTCCGTGCTCGACACGTCGAGGGCGGTTGTATCCCGGCCGCCATTGGGGGGGAGGGCCGAAAGCGTGTCGGTGAGCACGGGGGTGGCGACATTCGAGGCGTCCTCCAAGAGTGCGCGGACGCGAACGGGGCGGCTTTCCACCGGGCCGACGTTGACGACGGGCAGGGCGGCCGTGGCGGGCTCCCCCTGCCGAACCGTGTCGGGAAGCGCGGCCAGGCCGGACGGGTCCAGCACGAGCTCGGGAACGCCCGTGTACGACACCCCCCACCGGTCGAGCTGCGGGGCCGTCCGGGCCGTCGTGTCCGACAGCGTAGCGCGGAGGTACAGGTAGGGGTGCGCCGTCGCGTCAACCGACTCAAGGGACTGCTCCCCCGCCCCCCCGGTGAGATCGTCGAGGAGGACGGTCGAGTCCGCAGCGAGCACGTCGATCTCAAGTGCGTCCGCCGCGTCCGAGACTGCTCCGTCCCACTGAACCAGTCCCCATTCACTGGCGGGCCCAATCCGGGGGGAGAGGGTAGCTCCGGAGGCATGGGGGAAGTCCGGTTCTGCTTCGATTGCAATCTCATTTACCTCATCCGCCTCCGAGGGTGGAGAGACCCGTTCGACGGTTTCGCCCGATTCTCCCTTTCGGGCCTTCAACGCCCAAACGTGGTTGTACGTGAGGGTGTCGATGGCCGACGATCCCAAGTTTTGGAAGAGGGACTTCACCTCTTGCGGAATCGATGCGTTGCTTTGTCGAGCGAGGTGTCGGGTACGGACGAATATGTAATCCCCTTGGTCGGGCACTTGATCGAGGAAGGTGGCAAGGGCGTCGATCGCCTCTTGCTGATCACCGATAAATTCTCCCCTCTCTTTCAGATAGTCCTCCCACTGCGTCGGGAGATCATAGGTCGGAAACGACTCGCTTCCCCGCACCTCGCCCGTGAGGCCATCGACGACGAGCACTCCGAATCCGAACTTCAGATACTCGTAGTCGGAGGTCCCATCAACGACAAATCCGTC